>OMOG01000453.1 GCA_900290305.1 Candidatus Sulfopaludibacter sp. SbA4 | reverse complement strand
GGTGGTAGGTGGCGGCAACGTGGCCATCGACGTGGCCCGCGCGGCGGTGCGGCTGGTGCACGAGCCTTTCCTTAATACTCCGTGGGAGTCGGGCGCCGATGAATCCGGGGCCGAGAGCTTGCAGCCGGCCTTGGACGCGGCACGCATGGCGCTGCGTTCGGGCGCCGAACAGGTATGCCTGGTAAGCCTGGAATCGCGCGAGCAGATGCCCGCCTGGCAAAGCGAAGTCCACGAAGCCGAGCACGAAGGCATCGTCGTGGACAACGGGTGGGGGCCGAAGGAGATTGTCGGCAGAGACGGTGTGGTGACCGGGCTCAAGGTGCGCCGTTGTGTCTCGGTTTTCGACGAGAAAGGCCGCTTCAACCCGGCCTTCAGCGACGAAGAAAAGGTGATTCCGTGCGACAACGTGGTGCTCGCCATCGGACAGCAGGCGGACCTGTCCTTCCTGGGCGGCCACGCAGAGGTTCAGGCGACGCCGCGCGGAATTCTCAAAATCGACGACGACCTGATGACCACGGCTCCGGGTGTCTTCGCGGGCGGCGACGTGGCATTCGGACCGCGCGTGCTGGTGGAGGCGGTGGCCAACGGGCATCGCGCGGCGCGGTCGATCCACGTCTACCTCAGCGGGAAGACCAAAAAGACGGTGCTGAGCCGCTTTCGCATCTTCGAAAACTGGGAAATGCCGCGCGGCTTCCTGGGCATCCCGCGGCAGACCATGCCGGTGCTGCCCGCCAACCGGCGGATCGGGATCGCCGAGGTGGAACTGGGATTCGACGAGGCACAAGGACGCGCCGAAGGGCTGCGCTGCCTGAAGTGCCAGGTCAACACGATCTTCGACGGCTCGAAGTGCATTTTGTGCGCCGGATGCGTGGATGTGTGTCCGGAGAATTGCCTTCGGCTGGTGGATCTGGCTCAAGTGCAGGGCGATGGACGGTACGACGCCTTGATTCGAAATCGCTACGGTGTGTCCGCGGCGGAGCTTCCTGTGGGGCAAGCGGGCGCGATCATCAAGAACGAAGAGAAATGTATTCGGTGCGGGCTGTGCGCGCAGCGGTGTCCTACCCATGCGATCACGATGGAGGCGTTGGAGCAGCAGGAGCGCGAGGTGTTTGAGTGAAAGCTACAGGCTTGCAACCACTTGGTGGCACAGGCATTCTTGCCTGTGTGTCCGGGGGGTGCACTGATGGGCCAGGCAAAACCCACACAGGCAAGAATGCCTGTGCCACCAGGAGAAACACATGAAGCGACGATCGTTCTTAAGTTGGGGCACGGCCGGACTGGTGGCCTTGTGGTCGGCGGTCGGAGTGAGCCTGGGAGCCGTGGTCCGCTTTCTGACGCCGAGCGTATTTTACGAGCCGCCGCAAAATTTCAAGATTGGCAACCCGGCGGATTTTTCTTTCGGCCCTCCCACGTTTCTGGCGGAAGAAAAGATCTTCGTGTTCCGCGACCGTGAGAAAGGTTTCGCCGTGGCCAGCGCCGTCTGTACGCACCTCGGTTGCACGGTCGGGTATTTCCAGAGCGACGAGCGCTTCCATTGTCCCTGCCACGGAAGTGTGTTTGGCTCCGATGGTACTGTTCAACACGGCCCCGCGCCGCGGCCGCTGGAGTGGTTCGAAGTGACTCTGGCACGGGACGGACAACTGAGGGTGGATAAGGACCACGCCGTCCCCGCAAGCTATCGCCTCATGGTGTAACGATGAATCTTATCCGAGATGCCTGGCAGTCAATCATCCGGCGGGACCCGCTGTCCACGGACAAGGGGAAGTCCGAACTGGTCTTCCTCAACGTGTGGCTGCACATTCACCCGGCCAAAGTGAAGAAAGAGAACCTCAAGGTGAAACACACCTTCTACCTGGGGTTCATCACGTTCTTCCTGTTCCTCATCCTGGTCACCACCGGCGTGGCACTGATGTTCTACTACCGCCCCGATGCGCCCCACGCATACCAGGACATGAAGGACCTCCAGTTTGTGGTCTACCTGGGGAGCTTTCTGCGCAACATGCACCGCTGGGCGGCTCACGGCATGGTGATTTGCGTCTTCCTGCACATGTGCCGGGTCTTCTACACGGGGTCGTACAAGCGGCCACGACAGTTCAACTGGGTGATCGGAGTGTTCCTGTTCCTGCTGACGCTGGGGCTTTCGTTCACCGGCTACCTGCTGCCATGGGACCAGCTTGCCTTCTGGGCCATCACCGTCGGGACGAACATTGGGAGCTACGCTCCGCTGGTGGGCGGGCGGATTCGCGAGCTTCTGCTGGGAGGCCACACCGTCGGCGAGTCGGCGTTACTGCGCTTCTACGTGCTGCATGTGGCGGTGCTGCCGGCTGTGGCAACCCTGTTGACCATGGTGCACTTCTGGCGGGTGCGCAAGGACGGAGGGCTGTCGCGGCCAGTGTGGAAGTTGAAGGAGGCGAAATCCGCGGAGTTGGTCACCATCGGTGCGCCCGGCAACGGTGCTCCACTGGCGGTTGTCCCCGCCTCAAAAGACAAAACCTACGGCCTCATGGAGGTGGTGACCGGCAAACCAATCTTTGAGACCGTGAGCATGGAGGAGGAGGAAGACACCGTCTTCTCCTATCCGTACGCCTTCTTCCGCGAGGGCGTGGCGTTGCTGGTAACGGTTGCTTCCGTGATGGCGGTTTCGCTCTTCTGGCAAGCGCCGCTCGAGGAGTTGGCCAATCCGGCGAAGACACCCAATCCGGCGAAAGCTCCGTGGTACTTTCTGGGTCTCCAGGAGCTGGTCAGCCATTCGGCGCTGTTGGGCGGCGTGATTGTGCCGACGCTGGCCGTGCTGGCCCTCATCGCCATTCCCTACATCGATCTGACTCCCAGCCGGCGGCCGGCCGACCGCAAGTGGGCCATCCGGGCCTTCACGCTCTTCGTGGTGGTGAATGTAGTTCTCATCATTGTCGGGACCTTCTTCCGCGGCCCGGGGTGGGCGCTGGTGCCGCCATGGGTCCACATTGTGGGGGCCGAGTAAATGGAACGGAGACTACCGCAGTTCTTCTTCGTGCTGAGCCTGATTGTGCTGGCTTTGATGCTGGCGGCCGTCTGGCAAGCCGGCACCCCGGCGTGGAAAACGTACCAGCAGGAGTTCCACCGGCTCGAGGCAGCCGGGGAACCCAACGCCGCGGCCAAGAGCGACGTGATGAATGCAGCCCTGGTTATCCGGCAGGACCTGCTGCCCGGGTTGCAGCGCGTGGACCGCTGCACCACCTGCCACCTGGGCGTGGAAGACCCGACCATGAAGAATGCGCCGCAGCCTTTCACGTTTCACACGAACCTGGCGCCGCACATTCCCGCCAAGTTCGGCTGCACCGTCTGCCACGGCGGGCAGGGGCTGGCCACCGACAAGTTGAACGCGCACGGAACGGTGCCGTTCTGGCAGGAGCCGCTGCTGCCCAAGGAATACATCCGCGCCTCCTGCGGGCGATGTCACAAGGAAGGCGAGGTCCCCGGCGTGCCGGAGTTGACGGATGGCCGCCGCCTGTTCGAAACGCAGGGATGCCGTGGGTGTCATAAGTTGAACGGCGTGGGTGGGACCATCGGTCCGGACCTGACCGAAGAAGGCGCGATCCGCCGGTTTCCCGAGTGGCTGGAGAGGCATTTCCTCGACCCCAATGCGGTATCGCGTAACTCGCCCATGCCCAATTTCCATTTCACGAAAGAGCAGGCGCGCGCACTGACCTTTTATATGCTGTCGCTGACCAGCGAACAGATGGGAACGTATTACTCGAGCGTGCGGCTGATCCCCAGCGCCGGTTACGGACGCGAGTTATTCATCGAAAAGAATTGCATCGCCTGCCACAACATCGGGGGCGTGGGGGCCAAGAGCGGGCCGGACCTGTCAGGAGTCACTAAACAGCATTCGCCCGGCTGGCTGGACGAGCAACTGGTGAACCCCCAGATGATCTATCCGGGCAGCATCATGCCGGCCTACGATCTGGAAACCAACGCCCGAAAGGCCATCGTGGCTTTCATGGCGTCCGCAACCGCAGAAGATGCGCAGTCCATCCTTTCGGCGCGGACGAGGCCGCTGACACCGCAGGACGCCGCGATCGAGGCCGGCAAGCAGAGTTTCGCCCGATTCGGATGCGTGGGGTGTCACGGATTGCAACTGCAGGGAGGAGTGCCCAATCCCAACAGCCAGGGCGGCGAGGTGCCTTCGCTGCTGCACGCCTCCGACGACTACACCAAGGAAGAGGTGATCAAGATTATCCAGAACGGCAAGGCGCCGCCGGTGGAGGATACGGCGAAGCCGGCCCCACCCTTATACATGCCTCAATGGAAAAGCGTGCTGACGGATGAAGACATTCATCGGATCGCGGACTATCTGTGGTCGCTGCAGAAGAAGAAGGACGCCTGGTAGGCGGTGAAGACAGGCGCTTGTCGACGATTACACTGGGCCCACTGGAGGAATGGTTCGCTCGACCGCTTCCAGCACCCCCCTGACCCGGACCGTCCATCCGCGAGCCATCTCGACGGTTGGCAATTCGGTCTCGCCGGGATAGCGAAACTCCCACGCAAAGCTCGTCAACGGCCCCAAGCCGCTCATGA
Source organism: Candidatus Sulfopaludibacter sp. SbA4 (assembly GCA_900290305.1). Lineage (GTDB taxonomy): Bacteria > Acidobacteriota > Terriglobia > Bryobacterales > Bryobacteraceae > OMOG01. The sequence goes on along the minus strand of OMOG01000453.1, from coordinate 9,020 downwards.
CATCACCCAAGGTTGGTTCCAAATCCACACACTGGCGGGTGAGCTCCACCAAATCGTGCGTGCGCCGAAATGGTTGGTCCCGCCAAACCAGAAATGCCTTCAGCGACTTCTCAACCGCCTGCTGGCAGTGGAACAGGCAATCCTCCGTGTCGGGAGGGTCGAAAGTAAGCACGCTCTCCGCACGCCACAAGTCCTTGCGGCTCTTTTTCATACAGGCCAGCGTTTCTTCGGCGCGGATCGGATCAGGCTGCATAGAGCAGCATTCCTTCCCGCAATACTGTCGAGGGCAGGGACGCTTTCAAATGGAGCCGACTGTCGAAGCTGCGGCGTGTCCAGATCAGGAAGTCGCCGCTTCGGGGCAGTCCCTCAACGGCCTTGTAGCCAATGCCAGGGTCTTTCTTATCTACCGGCGCGTCGTCGGGTAAGACGATCATCAGATCGTAGTCGCTATCGGACTCAGCGTCGCCGCGTGCTGTCGAACCGAAGAGATAAATCCGCTCTGGGTGATAAACGTCTACCAGACGCCCCACAATCTCACCAAGAAGAGGATCTCGCGGCGAAGGTACAGGTACCAGTGAGCCACGTCCGTCCAAGTGGTCATCTCCTCGTCCTTTAGTTTGCCATACCTCGCGCGGTCCCGGTCAATGTAGTTCTGGTCACGTTCCTCCGCGGCCGGGGTTGGCCAGGCGTGCCCAATCCCAACAGCCAGGGCGGCGAGGCGCCTTCCCTCCTGCACGCCTCCGACGACTACACCAAGGAAGAGGTGATCAAGATTATCCAAAACGGCAAGGCGCCGCCAGTCGAAGATACGGCCAAGCCGGCCCCACCCTTATACATGCCTCAGTGGAAAAGCGTGCTGACGGATGAGGACATTCATCGGATCGCGGACTATCTGTGGTCGCTGCAGAAGAAGAAGGACGCCTGGTAAGCGGCGCATTCCTTAACCCTGCGGACCACACCAGCCGCGCGATCGCGCCGCGAGTCCCGCCGTCCCGATCAGCATTGACGCGACGCAGAACGGCAGCTCCGATTTCAAAATGTAGCCGGCCCTGGAAAAGAAGCGGACGATGCCGAGTGGCGAAACGTGAATCGGGCGCCACGGGAAGAACAGCCGCGCATCGGAGAAGGGGAACAGCAGCATGACGCCCGATCCTCCGTCGGTCAGCATGTCCAGTAACGGGTGCGTGATGGCGCAGCCTGCCCACACTACGGCCAGCCACGCGGCCGACTTCGGTGAACGCCGCGCCACCAAGGCAGCCAGGAGACCCGTAGCCAGAAGCAGAAAGAACGGCGAGTGAAAAACTCCGCGATGCGCAAGGATGCTGCCGCGCGGGATGTCGAACAGAAACATCGCGTAAGTGTCCAGGTCGGGCGCCACCGCCGCCAGGCCGGCAGTCACGGGGATTGCCCATCGCGGCAACACCGCGCGGACAGCCTGCGAACGGATGGCCGGCATGGCCAGCGACGCGCCCACGATGAAGTGCGTGATTGCCGAAGCCATTCCCTTCCAGCATGGCATCGAACGGCTAGTACTGCCATATCAAGAGCTATGTGCACAGCCCTAACCAAGAGCCGTCTTGCTTGCGGACCGTCGCCACCCGGATGATGTTTCTGCAATGAGCTGTCAGGAGAGAGACAAGATAATCCTGGCCTTCGCCCTGGCGATGAATGAGGGCAATAACGCCCGTTTCGACCTGGAAGCCGCGGCCAGTGAAACGGAGCGCAAGGAAGCGCTCACTCTGATTGAATCCTCGCAGTATCACTCGCACCGGCTGCGCGCGCTGGTTCTCGACCACTGCCAGCAGCACGGCTGCTGAGCGCTCAGTACCGCCAGCTCTTCACGTCCGCCCCGGCCGGCGCTGTCTTCAGCATGTGCTCCAGCATCACCGGCATCAGGCGCTGGTGGATGGTCCCGGAGGATTCCGGTCCCGGAGGCCCGCCCGAATAGCCGTGTCCCGCACCCGGGCCGTACTCGAAGGCGCCGCCGTAATACGGGCCTTTGCCCGGCTCCTTCGTGGATTCCAGAAACTTCTCCGTCACCCGCACGGCGCGGTCCAGATAGAAATTGTCCAGATCGCCGACTGCGAAATGCAGTTTGCCGATCAGCTTGGTCCCCAGCGTCTTCCAGTCGCGCTGCATGATGTAGTCGAGGTCGTAGTGCTCCTTCCAGTATTCCGCAACCTGGCGATCGATCGCCCCTGTCCGCGGATCGAGAATCAACTTGGGGTAGCCGTCTTCTCCCACCGGGCTGTAGACCGCCTGCCAGATGTCGTACTGCTCGGCCGAGCGGCCCTTCGTTCCCAGCACCAGCTCGAAACGGATGGCGTCCTCCATCACCGAGGAGATGGTGCCGTCCAACTCGCGCCGCATAGGCTGGGGCACCTGTTTCCAAGCGCTGTTGGCATAGAAGGCGTTCTTGTCGTCGTACAGATTGGTGAGCGCGTAGGCGTGGAAATCGATGGGGTCGGGACAGGCCACCCAGGCGCCGTTGAAATAGTCGGGATGGAACACCTGCTGCGCCAGCGCCTCCCATCCGCCGGTCGATCCGCCGTAGACCACGCGCGCCCACGGCTCGCCGATGGCGCGGAAGGTCTTCTCGACGTACGGGTACAGCTCCTCGGTGATGGCATCGCCGTAAGGGCCGACATTGGCCGAGTTGACGGCGTAAGAATCGTCGTAGAACGGATTGGCGTCCTGGGTGGTCACGATGAGCATGTGGGGCAGGCGGCCGCTGGTCCAGTCCTGGTAGAGCTTGAAGGCGTAGTCGATCCCGTTCCCGCCCCGGCCGCCGCGTCCGCCTCCAGGCGCGGGCTCGGTGCGGAAGCCGGTGAAGGTCGCGGCGAAGTGCCCCTGGCGGAAGAGCACCGGATACCGCGCGTTGGGGTGCTCGTCGAAGCCCTCCGGCAGCAGGACCACCGCGCCGAGATACATCGGCCGGCCCCAGAATTCGCTCAGCAGCTTGCTCTGAATCTTAACGTGCTTGATGTATTTCGTGTCCTTGGGAGGCTCGATGGGCGGAATGGTTTTGGTCAGCTCGATCCGCACCGTCGTGCTCTTGGCCGGATCGATCGCGATCTTCTGCGGCGCGCTATAGAGGTTGCCGGGCTTGCGGCTCCAGTGCTGCCCCTCGCCCTGATCCATGGGCAGCTTCAGCGTGCGGCCGTCGGCGCGGTGAAAGGTCTCGTAGACATTCAGCACCGCCTGGATGGTGTATTCGCCGGCGGGGACGCGGTCGAGGAACTCGCGCGGATAGCCCAGTGTCGCGCCGTCGATCGCGGCGGTGCGCGCATTCTCCACGTCCACGCCGAACATCTGCTCGGTGCCGAGTCCTTCGTTGACCTGGAAGCGCGGCTCGCCCTGGGCGTTGGATGAGACGATCAGCACCATGTGGCCGTCCATGGGCCTGGCCCAGGAAACTTCGAAGCGCAGGGGAGACTTGGGCGCGGCGGAAAGGCCGGCAGCCAGAAGCAGAAGCGAGGTTAGTAGGCGCACGTTGCTAGTGTGCCACAGTGTTGCGGAAAACACAGGCAGGAATGCCTGTGCCACGCATGTTAGACTCGATGCGTGTCCCCGGAAACCGCGCGCCCGCGTTGGATGCGCTTCCCCGTAACCATCTTCCTCAGCGCCTTTTTGCTCTTCCAGGTGCAGCCCATGATGGGCCGATATGTCCTGCCCTGGTTCGGGGGCGGACCCGCTGTGTGGACGAACTGCCTGCTCTTCTTCCAGACGGTGCTGCTGGCCGGATACGCCTATGCGCACTGGCTGGGGTCGCGGCCGAGTACGCGGGTGCAGGGCTCGGTGCACATTGCGCTGCTGGCGGCGTCGTTGCTGTTCCTGCCGATCGGGCCGCGTGCCGCCTCCTGGAAGCCCGCGTCGAGCGGCGATCCCTCGGGCCATATCCTGCTGCTGCTGGCCGTGACGGCGGGCGGACCGTACCTGCTATTGTCGGCCTGCCACCGGGCCGCTCCTGCAGCGCTGGTTTACGTTCAGCGAGCCGGGAAAATCGCCGTGGCGGCTTTACGCGCTGTCGAACTTTGGATCGTTTCTGGCGCTGCTCAGCTATCCGTTCGCCATCGAGCCTTACCTGCGCCTGAGCGTGCAGGTGTGGATCTGGTCGGCCCTGTACCTCGCGTTCGCGGTCCTTTGCGGATGGACCGCATGGCAGCTTCGCGGTGGCACAGGCATTCCTGCCCGTGGTGGCACAGGCATTCCTGCCTGTGTTCGTGGCACACCCGTTACCGGACCCGCCTGTGGAACGGTGCTGTTCTGGTTGGGTCTCTCGGCGTGCGGCTCCACGCTGCTGCTGGCCACCACCAACCAGATCTGCCAGGAGATTGCGGTGAATCCGTTCCTGTGGGTGGCGCCGCTTTCCATCTACCTGTTGACCTTCATCTTCGCGTTTGAGCGCGAGAGCTTCTATCGGCCGGCCATATTCGCCGGGCTCGCGGGCGTGTTCGCGCCCATCGGGTGCGCGGTGCAGGGTGCCGCCATCGCCGCGCCGCTCGATGTGCAACTGGTGCTGTACCTGCTCGCCCTCTTCTTCACCTGCATGCTGTGCCATGGCGAGCTGGCGCGTTCGCGCCCGCAGGCCTCGTCTCTCACCTCGTTCTACCTCACGATTGCCGCCGGCGGAGCGCTGGGCGGCGTGTTCGTCGCGCTGATTGCTCCGCACGTGTTCAAGCAGCTCAGCGAGTATCCCATCTCACTCGGCGCGGCCTGCCTGCTGGGATTCGCCGGATGGGCGCGCCGCGGAGAACTGGCCCGATGGACCACCGCCAATTTCGCCGTGCGGCTGCCGCTGATGGCGCTCTTAATCGGAGGGATGACCGGGGGTGTGGCCACGGTCACCGGCGCCAATAACGATGCCCTGGCCAGCATGCGCAACTTCTACGGCATGCTACGCGTGAACCGCAACATCGACGGCAACGGCCCGCGGCGGGACCTGCAGCACGGCCGCATCCTGCACGGCTTCCAGTATGTCGAAGAGCCGCAGCGGTCGTGGCCCACCTCGTACTACGGACCGCACAGCGGCCTGGCCATTGCGCTCGCGGCGATTGCGCGCCCCCACCGCCGGATCGCGGTCGTCGGCCTGGGCGCCGGGACCACGGCCGCGCTGGGCCGCCCCGGCGATGTGTTGCGTTTCTACGAAATCAATCCCGACGTGGAGACCATCGCGCGCGCCTGGTTCTCCTACCTGAAGGATTCCAAGGCGCGCACGGAAGTGGTGCTGGGCGACGCGCGCGTGCAACTCGAACGCGAGCTGGCGCAGGGCCAATCGCAGGATTTCGACGCGATTGCGGTGGATGCCTTTTCGAGCGACGCCATCCCGATCCACCTGCTCACCGCCGAGTGCGGCGACATCTACCGGCGGCGCCTCGCGCCGGGAGGCCTGCTATTGCTCCACATCTCGAACCGCTCGCTGAACCTGGAGCCGGTAACCCGCGGGCTGGCGCAGCACCTCGGCTGGGAAGCGGTGCAGTTCGTCTCGGCGCCCGATGAGCGCACCGGCGAACGGCGGGCGCAGTGGGTGCTTCTCACCGCGAACAGCGAGTTTCTGCGGCGGCCCGAGGTCTCGCGAGACATTTCGGCGTGGGGGTTGGCGAGTGCGCCGATCGTCTGGACCGNNCTCGCCCTGCAGCCGGCTTCCGCGTCACGCCCGCGAGGTGTTCAGGGTACTCGTGGGCTCTTGGCCGGGCCCTTCTTACCCGGCGTGCCTTCCTTCAACAGCGCCTCAATCTGCGCGCGCAGATTCTGCTCCTGCGGATCGCCGAAAAACTTGTCGTCGTCGCCCTCGTGCTGCGCGCGGATGTTCCCCTGCTTGTCGACAAACGCCAGCAGCGGCATGTGCGGAATCAGCATGGGCGGATGCTGCATGAAATCCACGGCCGTCTGCGGGCTGTTGAAACCCACGGGGAAGGGCGTGTTGAACGTCTTGATGAACGCCGGCACGGCCGCCGCCGCTCCCTCCTGGATGGCCGAGGCCAGCACCTGGAACCCCCTCGGGCCGTACTCCGCTTGGTCCTTTATGAGATAGCCGACGGTCTTTTGGCAATGCGGGCACGTGGTCAGGATGAAAATCATCGCCACCACCTTGCCTTTGTACGCGCTGAGCAGAACCTGCTGTCCGTTGGTGAGGCTGATGGTCAGCTCGGGGGCCTTGCGCGGCAGATCCGCCGCCATCGCCGTGGAGGCAAGCAGGGAGAGCATGAGCGCCAAGAGAATCCATTTGCGATTGGTCATCAACATCAGTGTATCCCAGGGTCCAAGCCTTCCACGCTGGTCACCACGGCGCCTTTGCGGCGCAGCTCGAAACGGCCGTCGTCGCCGGTGCCCACCACCGCGCCGTCATCTTCGGATGTCACCGCCAGGTTCTTCCACTTCTTCCCCAACAGCTCGCGATACGCCGCGAAATACTGCCGTGCCGCGTCTTCGCTGTCCCACTCCACGGCGTAGAGCAGCACCGCGCGCGCGGCCTTCTTGTTCTCGCGCACCTCGAAATTGCACCCGCGCCAATGCGGCGCGATCTCGGCCGCGCGTTCCTTGCCGAGGTATTGCTCCAGCAGGATGCCGTGCTCCAATTCGCCCAGCGATCCCCCCACCAGGCCCTTGTAGCCGTGCGGAAGATGCGGGTCGGGAAGGTCCGGTTCGGTGGGCTTCACGTTCGCAAAGTACTTGTCGGGATGAAGAATCTGCTGCGTGGAAACGGGCGGCCGGCGAAAGACCTCCGCAAAGGCATACTGCGAGTCGCGCTGGAAGACCGCGTTCTGAAACAGCATGCCCTTGGTATAAGGGAACACCAGGGTCAATCGCAGGTAGAGCGGCGCGCTCTCATAGACCGGATACTGCCCGCCGCCCGATTCGCTCATGTTGCTCATCATGGCGACCAGTTCCGGCGAATCCTTGAGCGACTGGCCGTTCTTGCGCGCCAGGTACTCGGACATCAGCCACGTCGCCTGCCCTTCCATCACCGCCAGCCGCGCCGTCGCCCCGTCGTCGCTCTTGCGCCCCTGGCGGATATACTTCGCCAGGTTGAAGCTCTGGTCGGCCAGCGCGTGGGAAAGCTCGTGCGCCAGCACCGGCTCCTGATTCTCCGAGGGCGTGGATTCGGTGATGAAGAGTTTCTTCTTGTCGTAGTCGTAGAAGGCCGCGGCCTGTTCGGTGAGCAGGTCCACGGTGTTTTTGGCCAGATCGAAATCCTGCGGCACCAGCCCGAATTTCTTGAGAGTCAGTTCTTCCGCGCGGATCTCCTCCGGGCTGGCCGCGTCCTTCACGCGCTTCTTCAAAAACTCGTTGATCTTGTCCTTAGTGATGAAGTCGCACGGCACCGCATGATGGAGCGGCATCCCGGAAATTTGCGTCAGCTCCTTGGCGATGCCGTTGGCCTCTCCGCAAAGCTGTTTCGCCCGCGGATCGGACTGCCCCGCCGCCGCGCAGGCCAACACCAGAGCCAACAACCAGCCGAGACCTCGACGCGGAGCCGCGGAGACACGGAGAAAGCGCGGAGCTTTGGCCACGCTGCCCGTGGCGGGATGGGAATGGAAGCTTGGTGGGAGCGGACGCGCGTCGGCTCGGGGGCGGCAGCCAGGATTGGCTGCCCCACAAGGCCTGCGACACGGAATCAACAACTTGCAAGGAAGTTTCCGGAGAGAAAACACAAAAGTCAAAATCTGTGACACGGCAGCCCCCAAGTAGTTCTCTCCGCGCCCGTCTCCGTTCCTCCGCGCCTCCGCGTCAAGCTCTCACCCCGCAATCGAATTCCTCCTCACGCTCCACCCGAACGTCGCCGCGGCGCTCATCGCCAGAACCGCCCCCAAAGCCACCGTCAGCCGGGCCCCAAAGCGTCCTGCCAGGGCCCCCGCCGCCAGGCTTCCGAACGGTCCCAGCCCCACCACCGTCATGGAATACAACGCCATGATGCGGCCGCGATACTCATCCGGAATCAGCGTCTGGATGGTGGTGTTGGCCGAGGCCATCTGCCGCATCACGCTGTACCCGATCACCGGCATGATAGCCAGCGAAAGGTAGAACCAGCCCGAGAGCGCGAATGCCAGGTACGCGCAGCCTGTGATCGCCCCGCTCAATACCATCACGCGCGGCAGCCCGCTCACCCGGGTGCGCCGCGCCAGCACGAGCGTCCCGGTGACCGCCCCGATGCCCATCGCGCCCATCAGGAATCCCAGCCCGCGCGACCCGCGGTGAAAAATGTCGTCGGCAAAGAACGGCATCAGCACCAGCGCCGGCATGCCCGAAAGCGTCGCCGCCGCCATCAGGGAGAGCACCCGGCGCACCGCCGCGTGATGCCAGGCGTAGCGGAATCCGTCGAGCAGGTGGGCCCACGGCGAATCCTGCGTTTTCCGCTCGAACCGCGGCAGCCGCATCGCCAGCAGGCACCAAATCACCGCCAGAAAGCTCACCCCGTTCAACAGAAAGCACCAGCCTTCTCCCACCGCGGCCACCAGCAATCCGGCCACCCCGGGCCCCACCACGCGCGCCGCGTTGAACACCGCGGAGTTCAGCGAAATCGCATTGATCAGGTCTTCCTTGCTGGTCATGTGGATGACCAGCGCCTGCCGCCCCGGCATGTCGAACGCGTTGATGGTCCCCAGCACCACGGCCAGCGCCAGTACGTGCCACACATGGACATGCCCCGTCAGCGTCAGCGCCGCCAATGCGAAGGCCTGGAACATGGAAAGCGTCTGCGTCACGACGATCAGCCTGTGCCGCGAGAAGCGGTCGGCCGCCAGTCCGCCCAACGGGCCCAGCGCGAACACCGCGATCTGCGAGCAGAACCAGGCCGCGCCCAGCAGCCATTCCGAGTGGGTCAGGCGGTAGACCAGCCAGGCCTGCGCCACGTTCTGCATCCAGGTTCCGACCAGCGAGATGATCTGGCCGCTGATGAACAACCGGAAATTGCGGTGCCGCAGCGCCCGGAACGTGTGCGGGACGCCGGTAGCCACCTGCCCGATATCCGGCAACTGCCCGGCAATGGGCAGCGCCGATTCCTGCCCGGACTGTATCGG
>OMOG01000454.1 GCA_900290305.1 Candidatus Sulfopaludibacter sp. SbA4 | reverse complement strand
CCTTGGGGTGGGATGTGGGGTTTGAACCCACGACCCCGGGAACCACAATCCCGTGCTCTACCAGCTGAGCTAATCCCACCGTGGCAGTTCTCAGTATATCAAAGCTTCGCCAGTCGATACATGGCACGCGCATGGGCCCGGCTCTGCAACCCACGCTGAAATCGGCATAACCGCAACGGAGCCGCGACCGTGACTCGCCCTTGGCGAGCGAGGGAGCGGTCTCCTGGACCGGGCCGCGAAATCCCCACATCGGTTAAGCACCCATGCGGGACCGTCGAGTAGCTACCACTCCACGGGCTGACCCGGCTCGAGCGCCCAGACCTCGGTCTCCAGGCCGGCGATCAGCTCGCGCAGTTGCTCCGGCCGTCCGGTGAGAGGCGGGAACGTCCCGAAATGCATCGGCACCATTTTCGGCGCCTTCAGGAGCCGGCACGCTACCGCGGCCTCGCGCGGGCTCATGGTGTACAGGTCTCCGATGGGCAGGAAGGCCAGGGCCGGCTGGTAAAGCTCGGCGATGAGCTGCATGTCGGTAAAGACGTTGGTATCGCCGGCAAAATAGAGCGCGCGCCCGTCGGGAAGGCTCAGCACATACCCCGCGGCTTCCCCGCCGTAGATGATCTTGCCGTCGTCCAGGATGCCGCAACTGTGGACGGCGTGCGTCATGGTGAAGGTGACGCCGCCCACCTTCTGCGAGCCGCCCTTATTCATGGGTCGGGTATTCTTGACGCCCTTCGATTCGAGCCACGCGCAGGTCTCGAAGATGCCCACGACTTCCGGCGCGAACTTCTGGGCCAGCGGCACGGCATCGTGAATGTGATCGAAATGCCCGTGGGTAATGCAGATGGTATCGACGCGGCCGATGGTGTGTCCCTTGGGGTAGGACGGATTGCCATCGGTCCACGGGTCCATCAGGATGAGTTGCCCGGAAGACAGGCGAAACTCGAAGGTGCCGTGCCCCAGCCAGGTGATTTGCATGTCGGCTATTTCCGGTCTTCTTCAAGCCTGCGGAGGCGTTCGGAGAGGTCGGCGATCTGCCGGTCCTTCTCTTCCAGAGCGGAATCGACGCTTTCGGCCCACCCGTTCATTTTGGCGGTCCAGCGGCCTCCGGTATTGATGAAGGCCCCGTGCCGATCCACGCGGGCCGCAAGATTGTCAAATCGTGCGGTTATGTCATCGAAGCGCTGATCGATTCGAGCGGAACTGGCCTGCATCAAGTCGATCAGCCGTTCGACGGCAGCATTCAGGTCGTCTTTCGTCAATTCGATCAGGCGTTCGACCGCGGCATTCAGGTCGTCTTTGGTGACGGGCTCGGCCATCGTCTTCTCCTCTTCCAGTGTACACGGCAACGGAGGCGACGGCCCCGCGGAACTACTCGGAGGCGACCTGGAAAGTGCCCAGGAAACCGCTGCGCTTGAACCGGTTGTGCCAGGTTTCGCCGAGGCCGTCGCCGGTGAAGGTGTTCTCCAGGGCGTAGGCGGGCATCACGTGCTCGGTCTTGGTTAATGGCGGATACCAGACTTCTTCGTTGCCGCAGATGTGGTCGGCGGCGGTCATGGCGCGCGTCTGAATCTCGGCCAGCGAGCCGGCCGTCAGCCTGGCCCCTCCGCCGTGGATGTTGCCGCCCTGGATGGTCAGCTCGATCGGCACGTAGTCCACCTTGACCACGCTGGCCAACAGGTCGCCGCCCATGTGCCTGGCGAAGCTCTGGAGCGCGAGGCGCTGCTCGGCATCGGCGCGGCTATCCACAATCAACACCGCCTTGGCGGGGTTCACCGGCTCGGACGAAAGGCCGAGAGTATGCGCGGAGCGAATCACTGCGACCACCGAGAGCCCGGCCAGTTTCACGCCGTGCCAATCGCCGTTATCGATCTTCCACCCGAAGACGGCCTCTGTGCCGACCTGGTCGGCCTCGCCGTTGGCGAAGCACGGACCGGTGTAGACATCCGCGGTGCGGGCTTCAATGTAGTTGCCGTGAATGCTGCTGGCCGGAAGCGTGGCAGCAAAGGAAACGGAAGCAACCGCCAACACTACGGCGGCGGTGAACAGAACTTTCAGCATCCCAATTTTCTCCCTCAGTCTGTATTATAGCGGATCGTGGCTAGCGCGGAAGCAGCCTTTCGTCCCGCCTCCAGCGGGTTCGCCTTTTCGCGGCGTGCCGGCGTCCCATTTTCATCAATCTGGGTGGGCGCGCGGCTAGCTGGCGGACGGGCGGGATGGGCTTCAAGGATGAAGTCGTCTCCACGGATGCGCCGCAGCCTCACCGGCAACCAATGGGAAGACGGCGCCCCGGCATGGCAGCCACCGCCCCCGGCCAGGGTACCGGCGGTTGAGACTGCCGCGGCGAAAGTGCGGATTTCTCATCGGTCGCGGCCAAGACATGCCGGCACGGCACGCTGAGAGCGTGCACCACGGTTAAGTGCGAACAGACTGTACGTCTGGAACGGCCGTCGATAGGGTTCGAGGCATCAGATTTCCTTCAACAGCCATTGAACCGCTCGCTTCTGCAGCTTCACGTATTCGGGATTCCACAGAGCGTGGATGGTGTGGCCGACGGAAGTGAAGACCACGCGGCCGCGGCCATAGTCGTACGCCCACCCGGCAATGGATTTCGTGCCGAGATTCTGAAAAGTCAGGCCGTCGATGTTCTCGGCCTCGAGCAGGATGTCCTTCCTGTCCTTGTCGTACTCCACGTAGTGCTGCTCGTCGTCGACCATGAAATCGTGGACGCCCTGTGTGATGGGATGCGAGGTGTTCACCACCCGCACCTTGAACGGCCGCAGCGCAGGATGGCCGATGTAGGCTCCCCCCATGACTTCGCGATAGGTTTTCGAGGATAGCGAAACGTGGCTGTTGTTGTGCAGGGAGTAGAATCCATTGCCGGCGGTTACGAAATCTCTGAGAGCCAGGGCCTGCTCCTCCTTGAGCCAGTTCTGAGATCGCGCATCCGGAAAATCGCGGTTTTCCAGTCCCTGTTGGTAAGGGTACGCATCGGGTCCGGCATACCCGCCCGGCCAGATCATGCCGTCGCGCAAGCAGAGAAAGAGCGCGTAATTTCTGAGCGCATCGCGCGAGAGCCGATCGTAATCGATCGTGTAATCGACCGCCACATTGAGACCCTCCAGGACCCGATCGAGGGCCACCCGAATATAGTCTGCATTGTGATAACGGTCGCCAATCAGCGCCAGCACGCGTTTTCCGCCTGCCTGGGCGGTGGACGAAGGGCCGAGCGCTCCGGCGCCGGCCGCCGCGGTGGCCATCTGAAGAAGAGATCTACGTGAAATCATGGGCACGCACCTGCTGGACGGCATTCTATGCGCCCGCGGACAGCAAGTCAATCGGCAAGCTGTCGCTGGGTGCTTAACCGTTCTGGGGATTTCGCGGCTCAGTAGCGGAAAACCGCTCCCTTA
>OMOG01000455.1 GCA_900290305.1 Candidatus Sulfopaludibacter sp. SbA4 | reverse complement strand
CCAGTTCACCGCCACGGCCCAGTGCGGCTGCGCCAGGTAATCGGTGGCGCGAAAGCGCACGGTGAGCGGCGGCGTGGTGTTGGCGGCGGAGCTGGATTGCAATTCCAGGTGCTGCGAGGTGAGGTTGAGGATGCCCTCGACGTCGATGGGCCAGCCCTGCCCCTTGGGCGGCAGCAGGTCCCATCGGTGCACGTCCTCGATGGTGAGCCGTCCGTTGATGCCGATATTGTGGATCGGCCCTCCCAGGTGCAGCCGCGACGAAACGGTGCCGTGGATGTTGCCCGTCTGCCCGCGTACCAGGGCGGTGATTTCGCCCAGGCCGCTGCGGTCGATTTCGAGGTCCATGTCGACGCGCTCGGGCGCCAGAAACCAGTGGCCCCGTAAACTGAAGGAGCCCAGCCCTTGCGAGGAGCGGTCGGTGCGCGCGGGCTTGGCCGAGCAGTACACGCTCCAGCCCTTTCCGCGAGAAGAAGGCGGCGCGATATCCAGGTCCGTCTCGGTGAGGTAGAAGACCGACTTGGTGTCGCCGAATTTGAAGTTGATGCGGCTGTTGCGGATGTGGATCGCCGGCACGCTGCTCATCACCGAACGATTGACGAAGGAGGTGAAATTCCAGCGGCCGGGGTCGCCGGCGGAGCCGGGTTCCATCAAAGTCGCGCCGGATTTCGTCAGGTTGATGCTGGCGCCGTCCAGCCGTATGGAGGAGATCACAAACCGGCCGCGCAGCAGCGGCCACAGGCTCGGCACCACTTCCAGGCTCCCCGTGTCCTGCACATAAGCGATGGGCTCCATGCCGATGCCCGGATCCTCGTGAATGGTGACGGTGCCCACGGAAAAGCGCGGGCCCTTGTAGAGGCTGAAGTGCACCTGCCCCAGTTCGACCCGCCTGCCGAGCGCACGTTCCAGGGAGGTCTGCAGGCGCTTGCCGAACTGGTCCACGTTCAGGAACGGGGCTGCGATGCAAGCTATCGAGAACAACCCCGCTGCCGTGCCGGCGATTGCGAAAACGGTGCGCGTCCGGATCTTCATACGCCGGCTCCGATCAGGCTGCGGTAAGCCTCGGGGTCGTCGATATCGGCGAGGATGCCGGGGTCGTTGACGTCGATGAATTCGGTCTCGGCGGCGTGGCGGCGCACCACGTCGCGCGCCGCGCCATCCTTGGGGAGCGCCAGGAATTCCGGGATGAGCGTTGGCGAAATCCAGATGGGATGCCCGCGGCGGCCCTGGCAGCGGGGAACGCGCAGCAGGGCGTTAGATCGGCCGGCCAGCAGCGCGTCGATCGTCCCAGGCGTGACGGCCGGATGATCCACCAGGGTGAACAGCACGCCTTCGGAATCGGGCGGCACGGCGCGGAGGCCGCACTGCATCGAGCTGGTCTGGCCGCTCTGGTAATCATGGTTCACCACGAAGATAGCGGGACTCAAGGCGCGCGCGCGAATTTCCGCCGCCGCGGCGCCCAGCACCACGATCACGGGCGCGCATCGCGCGGCGAACAGGCCGCACAACGTGTCGAGAAATGTCTCCCCGCGATACTGCAGCAATGCCTTCGGAGAACCCATGCGCCGCGATTCGCCGGCGGCCAGAATCAGTCCGGCGCTCACTTGGCGACTGCGGCCGGCAGCGTTTCGCCGGCAAACACCGAGAGCGAAAGCGCGCGCCAGTTGGAAGCTGCGTTGCGGCGCACTGCGATCATTTCCGCCGCCACCGAGATGGCGATCTCCTCGGGAGAAATGGCGCCGATATCCAAACCCATGGGAGCGTGAACCCGCTCGAAAGCCTCGCGCGGCAGGCCTTCCTTTTCCAGTTCGCGGACCACGTTGAGGACCTTGCGCTTGCTGCCGATCATGGCGATGTACCGCGCCGGAGTCGAGATCGCCAGCTTGAGCACCCGCATGTCGTCGCGGTGGCCGCGCGTCACGATGATCACGTAGCTGGTCTCGTTGATCGGGAGGGCGGGAAAGACTTCCTCGTACTCGGCCGCGTGTATGGTGGACGCTTCCGGGAAGCGTTCGCGGTTGGCGAAGGTGTCGCGGTTATCGATCACCACGGTGGAGAAGCCCGCCAGCGTGGCGACCTTAGAGAGACTCTTGGAGATGTGGCCCGCTCCGAAGATGAAAGCGTGCGGCACCGGCAGCACCGGCTCGACGAAGACATCGAGCTGGCCGCCGCAGATGAGGCCGTTGTCGTAGGCCGCGTCCTGGCCCAGGTTGAAGGTGAGATGCTTGGGTTTTTCCGTTTCGATCACCTCCCGCGCGGCGTTCCACACTTCGGCCTCGACGCACCCGCCGCCGATGGTGCCGGCCATGGAGCCATCCTCGCGCACCAGCAGTTTGGCGCTCTCGTAACTGGGGATGGAGCCGCGCACCTCGACGATGGTGGCCAGCGCACACTTCTGCCCCAGGTTGCGGAGACGCACCAGTTCCTCGTAGACATCCATCGGGCGCACCGCCGGAAGCTGGATGGCACCGCCACAGACTGTGGTTCCAGCAAATACCGTTTGGAGGATTTGCATGGTCACTACGGCAGTGCAGCGCGTCTTCATCGAAAACATCTCGGAACTGGTTCCTGGCGAGGTACGGCTCCGCGGCTGGATTTACCGGTTGCGCGTGCTGAGCGAAACCGCGTTCTTGATTCTGCGGGATTGCACGGGAGAGGCCCAGTGCGTCATGGCGACGGACGCCCTCAAGGATCATCGCCTCAAAGTGGAAGACGTCATCGAGGTCACGGGGCAAGCACGGAGGGAACCGCGCGCGAAGGCCGGCTTCGAGGTGGAAATCTCCGCGATCCGGGTGCTGAATCGTGCGGGGCACAGTCTCCCCTTCCACTCCGCGGGGCAGGTGGACTCGGTCGCATTGGACACGCTGATCCAGTACCGGCCCCTTTCTCTGCGCACCGAAGCGGTGGGCGATATCTTTCGGGTGCAGGCGGGTCTGCTTGCCTGTTTTCGCGACGCTCTGAACCGCCGGCGATTCACGGAGATCGTCACTTCGAAGATCGTGGGCGGCGGCACGGAAGGCGGCACCAATCTCTTCGAGATCAAGTATTTCGAACGGGCTGCGTACCTCGCCCAGAGTCCGCAGTTCTACAAAGAGCACGGGGTGGCGGGGTTCGAGCGGGTCTATGAAACCGGTCACGTCTACCGGGCCGAACCGCATGCGTCCAGCCGCCATTTGACGGAGTACTATTCGCTGGACGTCGAGTTCGGCTTCATCGACGGGCCGGAGGACGTGATTCAGTTAGAGCGCGAATTACTGACGGACATGTTCGCCAACCTTAATAGTCAGTACGGGGAAGTAATAGGAAAGTACCGGACTGACTTGCTTCCCTCCATGCTAAAAGTGCCTTGTTGGGAGTTCGACGCTTGCCTGGAAATGCTGAGAAGTGAGTGCGGGCGCACCGACTTAGTCGATGACCTGGACCCCGAGGCGGAGCGGCAGCTCTGCGAGCGGGCGCGGAAGGAGACCGGGACTCCGGCGGTGTTTGTGCTGGGCTTTCCATTGGCGGCACGGCCGTTTTACACTGCGCCCAGAGGCTCGGGCGGTGCGGCGAGCAGCTTCGACCTTTTGTTTCAGGGGATTGAGATCACCACGGGCGGACAGAGGCTGCATCGCCGCGAGGATCTGGAGGCGGCCTTGCGGGACCGGTCGATCGACCCTGCGAATTTCGAGAGCCACCTGGCGATGTTCGATCTGGGAATGCCGCCGCATGGCGGCTTCGCCATCGGACTCGAACGCCTGACGTGCCAGGTAATGAACTTGCCGAATGTGCGCCAGGCGGTGCTCTATCCGCGGGATCGGTATAAACTGACTCCGTAGGGGGACTGATGCTGAAGCTGACTTGGGCACGGGCGGCGGCATGGCGTGTCTGGCGCCATCACCTCGACCGGCGCGCGCCCGCCGGCAGCATGCTCGCGGTCGCCAGCCGGCTTTGTGGCTTGCGCTGTGGGAGGAGCGCACGCTGGTCAAGACCTGGGCCATGCGCGGCACGCTGCACCTGCTGCCGGCCAACGAGTTATCCCTGTGGCACGCGGCTCTCAGCACGAGCCGGCGGTATCTGAAGCCCGCACGATGGCAGAACCATTTCGGGATCACGATCGCGGAGCTGGATCGACTGACGGAGGCCATCGGAGCCGCGCTGGACGGCCGCGTGATGACGCGCGAAGAGCTGGCGCGGGAGGTGGGACGGCTCACCGGATCGGCCGCGTTCGGCACCCAGGTCGCGGAGAGCAGTTGGGGCACCATGCTGAGGCCGGCGGCTTTCACCGGCCGCTTGTGCTTCGGGCCGAGCGTGGGCCAGCGCGTCCAGTTCACGCGTCCGGATACCTGGCTGGCCGGGGCGGGGAGGTCTTTGGGTCCGCCGGTCGATCCGCAGGCTGCGACGGCTGCCGTCACGCGCCGGTACCTGGCGGCGTACGGTCCGGCCACGGTCCACGATTTGGCGCGCTGGTGGAACGGCGGCGGCGTTGCCACCGCGCGGCAATGGATCGCCTCACTCGGCGAAGAGGTGTGTGCGGTCGATCTGGAGGGCACGCAGGCTTGGATGCTGGCCGCCGACGCGTGTGAGGCGCGCGAAATTCCAACTGACCGGTCGGTACGGCTGCTGCCAGGTTTCGATCAGTACGTGGTGGCCGCATCGTGCCACGCGCAGCAGCTTCTGCCCGGCGATTTGCGGAGCCGCGTCTTTCGGCCGCAGGGCTGGATTTCGCCGGTCCTGCTGGTGAATGGCCGCATGGAGGGCACGTGGCGCCACGAGATCAAGGGCAGCCGCGTGGAGGTGGCGATCGAGCCGTTCGTCAAGGCGCCGGTGTGGGTGCGCCGCGCGGCCGGGCTTGAGGCCGAGCGCCTGGGCGCGTTTCTGGGATGTACTCCGAGTGTCGTGTGGAAAAGCTGACTTGGTTTCGGGGGACGATCTTCTCGGACTTCTCCTGCGGCAGAGACTCGGCCAGGCGGCAAAGAGCAGGCGACAAAAACCGATCGTTCTGTCCCACCTCTGAACCCGAGGTGCTCGGTGCGGTTCATGCAACGAGCAAGCGTCGACACGAGTGGTTAGTCAGGCTGGCATGCACGGGCGAGCCAGTCACCCGCCGGAGCCTTGCCGGTTCGGGCGGCGTCGAGCGCTTCTTCGATGAGTCGCTTCTCCTTGTCAGTTGCAACGTTCACTGACTTGAGGAATGCTACAAGGCGCGCAACGTGCACCCGGAATGCGCCTGCGGTGAGCGTGTGACCTTGGGCCACGAACGCGAATATCGCCGCGCTCGTTCGTGATACGCGCACTTCGGGACTCTTTCCCGGCATTCCTCCATCGGGTTCCAGCATGGCGGCGAGGTCCACGAGGTCAGGTGCGGTGGCCGGAACCTTGGCAGCACGCGGGGGCCGAAGCTTTCTGTGTAAGGTGCTGCGGCTGAGCAAGGGACCCTCGCTGTCTAAGCTGAACTGCCCGAAGAGGGCTGCTGGAGGCGCGGGCGGAGGCGCCGCCATGCATGCTGCCATTACCGGCCGCCCGGCAGGCGCAGGGAAATATGCCTTGAACGGTGAATCCTGCGGCATGCCAACCGGCACGACTCGCGTTTCCGGCAGCTCACCGGGCCGATCGTTGGCGCGCTTGACCACCGCAACCAGTGACATCTCGCGGCTGGCCAGGCCGTACGTCCTGCTCAACTCGATCAGGCGCGCGGCCACACGGCTTTGCTGGCGCTTCTCGATTTTTTCGACGGCTTCCCCGCTCGGATAGCGGCTCTCCCAATCCGTGATCAACCGCGAGCCGCGAAACAAGCGCACCGCTTCACCGGTTTCAGCATCACCCTGCGGCACATCGAGAGACATGCTGCCGCCATCCCAAGTGAGATCGACGCGGTTGCCCGAGTCACTCTCGATTTCGCCGTACAGGAGGACGGGCGTGCCGGCGAATACGGTGCCGGGAGGCTCCGGCTGCACATTCGCGCCGGCCTTCAACCCGGAAGCGACCGGCCGCCCCATCGACGCGAAGAGGTCGACAGCCGACAAATCCACGCGCTCGCGGGCGGTCACGAAGCGGCTGACCCCACCCGTCTCGCGGGCCAACAGCGAGAGAAAGCGATCCTGGCTGGCGCTGCCGATGCCGAGACAGTGTATGCGGATGCCGGTGGCGCGAGCCCTTTCGAGGATCTTCTCCGTCCCGAATACCTGGCCATCGGTGAGGATCAGAATATCGCCCCCGCGGCCGAGCACTCGCGCGGCCTGGTCGACGGCTTCGGCCAGTTCGGTTCCGCCGCGCGCATCCGCCAGTTTCAGAAAAGAGCGCGCGGACTCACGCTGTTCGCGGGTCGCCGGCACGAGCGTGGGGTGCATGGCCTCGATGCGATCGTCAAAAGCCATCAGGCCGAACGAATCCTCTTCCGTAAAGGCCGCGAGGCACGCTTCGATCGCCTTGCGGGCCTGCGCGATGGGCTCGCCCGCCATGGATCCGGAGCGGTCGAGCAGGATCACGATGCGGCGCGGCGATCCGGCATTCTGGCCGAAGAGCGTGGAAGGGACCACCGCCGCAAAGGGCCGCTGGCCATCACCCGCCGGGCCGGCCAGCACTTGCGCTTTGCTTTCCTGGAAGCGCACATCGAGTACCAGGTCGCGATTGGGGACGTCCTTCGCCGGGGCGAGCGCCAGGCGTACCGGCCCCGCGGCATCGTGCTTTACCTTGACAGAGTGCGACGGCGACCCGATCTCATCGAGAGGGAGTTGATGCAACAGCGACAGCTCGAAGCCGACCTCGTGCAGCGACGAAGCGTCTTCACGGAAGCGCGGCAGGATCAGGTCGCCGAACTCGGCGGCGGGGAGTTCCATCTCGCCCTCTCCATCAGCAATCGCCGCGCGCATTTGCGAGTGATATGCCGGCGCGAGGGTGAAGGGGAAACGGAAGCGAAAGCCGTCATCGCGCAGCTCCACGCCGGCCAGTATTTCGAGATAGACCGTCACGGTCTCCCGGGGGCGCACGTTGCCGACCGTAAGGTTCACCAGACCGTCGCCGTATTGACGCGCCAGGGCCGCGAGGGAGCCGTCGGCGATGCCCTGTTCATAGGCCTTGACGGCATCGTCGGACGGCTTCAACTCCGAGTGCGCTTCAAAGCCCTCGCCCGTGATGCGGAATCCGCGCAGGGCGGCGTCCCGCGGCAGGGGGAAGGCGTAGATCACTTCGAGCGGGCGGTCTTCGTCCGACCGAAAGACATGCTGCACGACCAGGCGGCCGCCCACGGGCAGCAACTGCCCGGTGAGCCACAGACGCTGCATCGCAAGGCGGAGGGGATCTCCGGTGGATGCCGCTACGGGCGCGAAACTCGATTCAGTGACGCTCATGTGGTTTCCGATTCCTTTTCCGGCCGCACGCGGCGGGCGAATTCCTCTACCGCCTGGCGGATTTGCTTGGCTCGCCATGGGCTGGCGCCGGCCCTTACCCATACGATGATGTCATCGGCGACCGCGTGCTGCCACCATGCCGTCGCCGCCGCGGGTTCTTCACGGGAAGGCCCGCTCAGCAGGCGGGCGATCTCCGAAAGCGTGCGCCCCGCCGTTTGGAAGCGCTTGATCCGTTCCAGGCGCGCCACGTGCTGTGCTGTGTACGCCGCGGCGCGGCCGCTTTTTACAGGTCCGTCGAGGAGGCCGCGGGCGATGTAGAAGCGGATCGTACGCGCGGGAAGATCGGTTGCTTCCGCAATCTCGGCAAGCGTCATGGACGCATCCTTCAAGTACCAAGGATAGATCAATAATGTGACACTGTCAAGTACTGTTATATTTAAAGAGTGGTCACTGGGGGCTACCGTAACCCTGTTGATGAGACTCGTTCGATGAACCCGGGCACTGTTTGGTGCAAGATCTGGAGGAGATCGGCCAAACTACGACTCCGGTCGGCAGCTTGTTGTCGCAGTTTTGCCATTACAATGGCCGGGTCTTGACCGAGAAGGCCAATGAGAAACGATTCGGGATGAAGGGCAACGACTCCCCATGGCTCGAGATGCTCTTTTCGGAAGTGCCGCAGGTTGAAGGTCACGATCATCGAGGCGCCACCGGAAACCGCCGCAGCAAGGACGTGCCGATCTTTCTGTTCGTTTGCCATCTGGGACACCAGTGGCTCGTAGCCGGTCACCCAAGCGTCGCCAAAGTGCGAAAGGAGCTCGCTCCGAAGATGGGAAGTGAGGGCGGCTGGCCAGCCCAACTTGGATTCCAGCGTGCGGAGCGTTTCCGCCATGATTTCCTCCGACCACCTGGGCTCGTAGAGTTGAGGCGGCTCCGCAAGCCGGAGCAGCGTGTCGCAGAGAGAAAAGTTGGCGAGAACGCAGGCGTCAAGGACGACCAGGGGCTCCGCGTTCATTCCTGACTCGGAACGAAGGTGCGCTCATAGAGGCCGGCGTCATCGACGGCCTGGCCAATTCTGCGGAGCGCGCGAAGCCGGCGTTGGCCGTGCAGGCGCTGATCGAGGAAGTACTGGACCGCAGTCTCGACGAGCTGGCTCATATCGCGATACTGGCCGGCGGCCAATTCATCCTCGACCCGTTTTTCGATCTCTGGGGACAGATCCAGGTTCATGACATCCTCATTCATGATTTTACGATAAATGGAGCTTAGGAATGATCGCAGGGCCGGCCTTGGAGGCGAGGGTTTGCCCTAACTGCAGCGAGATTTCCTGCTTCTGCCCATTACAGTTAAGATCCGCCGCTGCTGACAGTAGCGCCAAACGGGCCAGAGGCGCTCCTCGGGACGGCCCATGCCACTTGACCGCATCTCAAGCATGTAGCGCGAATGGATTCGGACGCAGATGGTGTCGGATCTCCGCGGTCGACAGAAGATCAGCCGCGGCGGGCTTCACGTGCCAGACCCTCGTGAACCAGCATCTTCAGGAGGGTCTGATAGCCAAGGCCCTTGCGGCCGGCGAGTTTGCGGGCCTGCGCGATATCCGCTTCAGGCAAGCGAAGAGCGATCTGTATGCTGCTCTTCCGGTTCAGTTTCGCAACGAGACTCGATCCCCTGACTGTCGTCCCTTTCGATTGGGCCTCAGCGGCTTTCTGTTTCACATAAACCCGCCCTGCCCGACTGGCCCACCAATCCGCTTCCTCTCCCTCGCTCTTGAACTTTGGCATCACAACCGTTTTCTTGTTCATAACGTTACTGTCCTTGCGCTCGCCTCCGGAGATAATCGCGCTTTTGGGCGGCGTCGAGATCGTAGGCCGTTACCACCCGTAAATCGTCGCTGCGCTCCGTCAGGATTACGGCCAGCAGGCGGCCAGCGTTGGTTTCGCCATAGTACGCGACCCGAAGCTCCTCCTCAACGTCCTGCTCGTAGATAGGAATCGGATCGTTAAGGAGTGCTTGCTCCGCCTCCTCCTGCTTGATCCGGTGCGCCCGAATCTTGCGGAGGTTGTTCCGGTCCTATTCGAACATCGCTTCTCTGATTGTATATGTAATGCATATGCAGAAGAAAGCCCAACTTGAAACAGGGCGCCGGGCGAGCAGCCACTGGACCGGCGGTCCGTCACAAAAAAGCCACCGAATACGGGAGGTGCCGGCCTTCCACCGCGCTACGGCCCGCCCGTTCCAGCACCCGCACTACCGCCATCGCCTCTTCGGCGGCACGGGATTGCGCGGCCCTCTTCGGTCGCCTCTCAGACCGCTTCGTAGCATGCAGGATAGTTTCCGGGAAGGTGGGTATCCGCTTGACTCAAGTGGATGCCATTGGCCGCACTTCGTGGGGCGGGCGCCCTCGCGCGCACGACGGCCCTGCCTCCGCTTGCGGCAGCGGGACGAGGCGTCCGTCCCCAGAGGGGGCCCCAGGTCCAGGCATAGGCGTTAAAATAACGCTACTGCAAAATGACCTCGGAAGCGCGCGATCCAGTGTCCCGTTTGGTTGCAACTTCCCAGAACGCCGTTTATGGATGACAACGGCGTTTCTCGTTACTGATGTTCCGGCAACCAGTTTCCGCCCTGCAGCCCAGACATCTGGCGCAGTGATAGAGGGTGAGACTCCAGAGGCCTCACCCTTCGCTTTGAATTAAAGTTGCGCTCTACTCGTGGCTCTTCGCATTGGGGTCAGGGGCCGGGGTTGGGATTCGTGGGAGCATCTCTGCGCGGGTGGCTGCGTTGTAGGCAAACCACGCTTCGATCATGGAACTCTGCATCACATCGTCCTTCTGCACGCGGTCATAGGTGTCCGCGTTGGAGTGGTGGGTACGGGTACCGTACTCCAACCCATCTTGCTGGAAACCGATGCCGTTCAGGCCGATCCACGAAAAGGCGGACGAGTCCGTGCCCCCAGGGCTCGCGGTGGGTCTGAACTGATCCCCGCCAGAAACAGCAACGATATGCTGGTCCTTGATCGGCTCAATCCAGGACTTGAAGATGGCCGCCATCTGCGGACTACCCCCCGCTGACACTCCGCGGAAGCGGCCGGAGCCGCCGTCGTCGTTAAAGTACACGTCCAGCTTGTCGTACTCGGGGGTCTTCACCATGGTGGTGCGTTGAGCGAAGTGCTGCTGCACGTAAGCGGTTGAGCCGTAGACGCCCTCCTCTTCGCCGCCCCACAGGGCAACGCGAACCGTACGCGCCATGGGCTTGTGCAACGTAGCCAAAATGCGCACCGCCTCCATCGCCACTGACGATCCCGTGCCGTTATCCGTGGCGCCGGTGCCGCCCTGCCAACTGTCAAAGTGACCGCCGAGCATGACGACTTCGTCGGGTTTGGTGGTGCCCGGAATCTCGCCGATGACATTGAATGCGTTCTCGTCTTCCTTCTGATAATCGACAGCGATATCGAAGTTCAGCTTCGGCGTGATACCGTGCTGCAACAGGCGGACCAGGCGGTTATACTGCTCTGCCCCAATGGCGACGATCGGAGACGGAATTGGATCCTTGGGATTCTCCGACCCACCATACGTGGAGAAGATCGTACCGCCGTCTCCGTTGTAACCCGGCGTGATGGAAATGGCCACGCCCTCTTCCTTCAGGAAAGCGTTGACCTCGTTGCGCAGGACCCCGTTCTTCGCATTGGCCAGGGCAAGAGACGTCGGCGTGTACTCCCACTCGCCTTCGCCGGGGCGCCCCCGGTTGCTGGGGTCGCGATTGGCTGCAGCGCCGGCTGCTGCTCCTCGCGCGCCGCCCCCGCCGCCGCGCGCGCCTCCGCGTGCCAGAATTTCCTCATCCGTTGGGGAAGGCTGCGCGTCCGGCCGCATGTGGAGCGTGAGTGGAGCAGGGTCAAACATCAGCAGCGCCTTGCCTTTCAGCTTGCCATGGTATTTGGCGAAATCTGCTTTCGAGTGGATGGGCGCCCACACTGGCTCGACCGTGATCGGGCCGTTCGTCCCAGGCGTCCATGCCAGCGGGAACCCGGTAAACGCAGCATAAACCGGAGTCTCCATCGCGGCGTAGAAATGCTTGATCTGCCACCCATAGCCGAAGGGCCACTTTTCCAGGTGGACGTTCTTAAGTCCCCACTCTTTCATCTGCTTCATAGCCCACTCGGCGGCGAGCTTGTGATTGCGGCTGTTGGTGACGCGCGGACCATAAACCTCGGACATCCAGAAGAGGTTTTCCATCACTTGCGAGTGCTGGAAGGCCTCGGTCTTGATCTGCGCCAAGGCGTCCAGATCGACTTTGTCGCCTCCTGGTGCCTGCGCGAAGGAAGCCGGGATGAGGAAGAGGGCTGTGACCATCGCGGCAGCCTGCCTGAAGCGGAGCAGATTCATGGAGATTCTCGCTTTCTCCGGTACTTGACCTCGGCTACACGGCGTTCGACCCTGCCCGGAGTAGGAATAAGAAATCATTCTCGCATACTTATTGTCCAGAAGTCCGTTCAGCGAAGTTGCAGGCAAACGGGAGCCCGGGACCGGATCGCGCACTGCCGAGGCCACTCGGGCAACGGGCTTATTTTAACGCCTATGCCAGGTCCAGGGGACCGCCCCAACGAGGCTGCAGTCAGAGCGGTTACCTGAGTCAAGCGGATACCCACCTCCGGGAATCATCGGGACCTGGAGGACCTGGAGAGGGGACGAGGTGGAATTCACGGAGTCTCAGCCCGCCCTCGCTGTTGATGCAGCACACCCGGCTTACAATCCAAGTATGTCCACCCTCGCGCAGCATGCCCGCTACGCCGCACGCGTGCCGGTGAAGAGCCCCGGGTTCACCGCGGTCGCGGTCTTCACCCTGGCGTTGGGAATCGGCGCCAACACGGCGATCTTTACGGTCGCCAACGCGCTGCTGCTGCGCCCCTTGCCATACCCGGACTCGGATCGCCTGGTTCTGCTCTCGGCCAGCAAGCCATCCACGGGCGTTCGCGGCGGGCCGCTCTCCTGGCCGCGCTTCACCTTGATCAACCAACAGAGCCGCTCGTTCTCCGGAGTGGCTGCGTTCACCGACGAAGTCTTCAACCTATCGGGACGGGGCGACCCGCAACAGATCCTCTCGGCGCGCGTCTCGTGGAACTTCTTCGACGTGCTGGGTGTGCAGCCTTTCCTGGGCCGCGGCTTTCGCCCCGAGGAAGACAAACCCGGCGGCGATGCGGTGGTGCTCATCAGCGACACGCTGCGGACCCGGCTGTTCGGCGCCGGCCCATCGGCGGCAGGACAGCATTTATCGCTCGACTCCAGGGACTACACCATCATCGGCGTCGAGCCACGCGATTTCCGCTTCGGCCTGCTCGGCACGGAGGTCGATATCGTGGCGCCGCGCGTCTTCGACCTCAACATCATCACCCCGCAGCAGGCCGCGGGTGGAACCGGGTTTCTGACCTACGTGGCGCGGTTGCAGCCGGGCGTGGCGATCGCCCAGGCGCAGGCCGAAATGGACACGCTCGCCGCGCAATACCGCCGCGAGAATCCCAAGCTTCCCGACGCCGATCCGGCGCTGGTGGTGGCCGTGCGAAACCTGCGCGACGAGATGGTCTCGGGCGTTCGTCCCACGCTCCTGATTCTTTTCGGCGCCGTGGCCATCGTGCTGCTGATTGCCTGCGCGAATGTGGCCAGCCTTCTGCTGTCACGCGCCTTGGGGCGCAAGCGTGAGATTGCGGTGCGCATGGCGATCGGCGCCGCGCGCGGGGAGCTGGTGCGGCAGCTTCTTGCGGAAAGCGTCCTGCTGGCGCTGGCGGGTGGTGGCCTGGGCGCGCTGCTCAGCGCCGGGGGCACAAGGACCCTGGCCCTGATGGCAGGCGACCAGCTTCCGCGTTCGGGCGAGATCGCAACCGATGGGTACGTGCTGTGCTTCACGCTGGGCGTGTCGCTCGGGGCGGGAATCCTGTTCGGCCTGGTTCCCGCGCTTCGCATTTCACGCCCCGACCTGAATTCCGACCTGCGCGCCGAAGGCCGCGGGAACACGTCGGGTGGGCGCCGCAATGCGCTGCGCAATCTCCTCGTCATGTCGCAGGTGGCCCTGTCGCTGGTGCTGCTGATCGGCGCTGGATTGCTGATCCGCAACCTGGTGCAGCTCCGCAATCAATCCCCGGGCTTCGAAACCCGCCATGCGCTTACGATGAAGATGTCGCTCCCGCCCGCGCGCTACGCGGGAGCGGCCCAGATGACGGAGTTCTACGACGACCTGCTGCGGAGCGTGCGCGCACTTCCGGGCGTGGTGGCCGCCGCGGAATCCTCCGCGCTTCCGGTCAACCCCATTCGCTTTTCCCCCGCGCTGCCGGAAGGCCAGCCCGCCGTGCCGCTGATGGACCGGCCGATGTTCAACATCCAGACGGTGAGCCCCGGATATGTGGAGGCCATGCGCGTGCCGCTGCTCCGGGGGCGTGAATTCACGGAGCGCGACGATGCCCAGGCTCCGCGCGTGGTGATGGTCAACGAGACCACCGTGCGGCGCTTCTGGCCGCGCGAGAATCCTATCGGGAAGCACATTTTACTGGGTCGCCAGGTGCAGCCCTCCGAGGTGGTCGGCGTGCTGGGAGACATTCGCAATCGGAATCTCGCGGCGGACGTGCAGCCGGAGATCTATGTACCGTTCGCGCAACTGCCGTGGCCAACCATGCACCTGGTGGTGCGGACCGCGAGCGATCCGCACGCACTGGCCGGCGCCGTGAGGACCCGGATTCTCAGCCTGGACCGCGACTTGCCGGTGACCAATGTGGAGACTCTGGGCGAGGTGCTGGAAACCGCCGCGGAGGAGCCGCGCTTCACCACCTTTCTACTGGGGGCGTTGTCGGGCATCGCGCTGCTTTTGGCGATCGTCGGGATTTACGGCGTGATTGCCTGCTCGGTGGCGGAGCGCACGCAGGAGATCGGCATTCGCATGGCTCTGGGCGCGGAGCGGGCCGCTATTCTGCGGCTGGTGCTGCGCCAGGGCGCCACTCTCGCGCTGGGGGGAATCGCGATCGGGCTGGCGGCGTCTGTCGCGCTGACGCGACTCTTGGGGAGCCTGTTGTATCACGTGAGTGCTACCGACCCACTGACTTTCGGCGCCGGATCCGTACTGTTTATTGTGGTGGCCCTGTTGGCGAGCTACGTCCCCGCGCGCCGCGCGACTCGAGTCGACCCGTTGGTGGCCCTGCGTTACAACTGAGGGGTCAGTGGTGAAGAAATTCTGGGCCACGGATGAACACAGCGCGGCAAAGCCGCAACCAAAGGTGACTGAGCCGGTGCGATGCAGACGAATGGCCGAAAATAGGAGAAGCCGATCTTATCCGCGTTCATCTGCGTTCATCCGCGGCCCATATTGCTTGTCTGAGGCGACGCGTAGATCTCAAGAAAACCAGAATTGGCCGCAGATGAACGCAGATGAACGCGGATAAGACAAAAGCAATTGCAACCATCAGCTACGAGACGGCGCGGCGTAGCTCGAGGCGTCCCCTTTAACGGGAGCGCAGGCGATAGTCCCCGATCATTTTTTCAGTTCGGAGTAAAGCATCCGGACGAAGCGGTCCGCGCTGGTGCCGCCGCCGGGGGCCGCGCCGAGTGCTCCCGGGATTTTTGCGTCGTAGGCGGCCGTGGGCTTGGCGGCGAGCACTTCCTGTTGGGTCTTGCCCTCTTTGATGAACTCCTGCACTTTCGACTGTACGTCCAGGATCATGTTGCGGTAGGGGATGATGTCCTCGCGTTTGATGATAGTGCCGTGACCGGGGATGAGTTTAGTGGCGGGACCGGCGATCTTCATCAGATAATCCAAAGCCTCCAGCGCGCCCTTGAGGCTGCCGCCGTTGTTGGTGTCGATGAAGGGGTAGCCGTAGTTGCGGTAAAAGTCGCCGATCATAATGACATCGGCGTTCTCGAAACGGATTATGGTGTCGCCGCCGGTGTGGGCGGCGCGGATGGGAATCAGGTCGACGACTTCGCCGTTCATGCGGAACTTAATTGGGTCGCCCATACCGTAGGTGACGTTGGGGAGGCGTGCGGGGTCCGTATTAGCGGCGCGGGCCATATCGCTGCGGAGTTCTTCGCGGGCGATGAGGAGTGCGCCCTCCTTCACGATATTGCCATTGCCGCCGGTGTGGTCGACATGGAGGTGGGTGTTGACCAGGTATCGAATGGGTTCGGGGCTGATTTTGCGAATGGCAGCGAGGACTTTGCCGGTGACCTGTTCGTATTGAGAGTCGACCATGAAGATACCGTCGGGACCGGTGAGCAGGCCGATGCGGCCGCCGGCGCCGTCGGGGTGATTGGGGTCGGCTTCACCGGGGGCGCCCGCGAGCATGTAGAGATTGGGCGTGTATTGCTCGGTGAGGATTTCGATTTTGGCGTAGTTGATGGTCTGGGCGTGCGCGGTGATGGCGAGGGTGGCGAGGACGAGCAATTTCATTGGGGCTATTGTCGCCTATTGTGGGGCGGGGGTAAAGGGACACAGATTGTGAGTCTGTGCCGCTATGTGACCTCAGCGAACGCCGCGAGTTTGCCGCGCTCTCCGCTGCCGGTCATCCCGGCGCTACAGTTGAGAAAAGTCAAAAGTCTCAAGAGCGGCCCTTTCCGCACACCCAATTCTGCCGAGACGCGGCATTTCCCGGTAGTCGGCGCACACAACAACTTGCCAGATACGCCCCCAAGTTGCAACCGATAGAGACCACAATTCGCCCCGACCCGGCCCAAACCCCACCCACGAATGATATTTCGATCCACAGGAAGGAAGATGCGTCACCCGTCACCCAGCCCCTTGCCGTAGTACAATCGCACAGCCAGACCTTCTCGGCCCGCGAAACGCTGGAGGAGACATGACCAAACCGATCGCTCTGTTGCTCGCGCTATTGGCTCTCGACACTGCCGCCTTCGCCACGTGGTCCGTCGTCGCTGTCGACCGCACCACCGGACGCGTCGTGATCTCCTCCTCCACCTGCACCGGCAACACCGACGACTTTCTGAAAGACGTCCAGGCAGTGGTCGTGCCGGGCAAAGGCGTGGCTGCCTGCCAGGCCGGCGTGGATTCCGCCACGCATCAAAACCAGACGCTCGTATTCGAGGAACTGCAACGGGGAACCGACCCAGCCAGGATTATCGAGCTCCTCAGCCAGGACCCCGGATTCCAGGGGCGGCAATACGGCATCGTCGACCTGCAGGGCCGCATGGCCGGCCACTCGGGATTGACCAACGGATTTGTCACTCAGGATCTCCACGGCCAGGCGCCCGGCACTGAAATCTTCTACTCGATACAGGGCAATATTCTGCGATCGGGCGCGGTCGTTCCCCATGCCGTCAAGGCGTTCCTCGCCGCAAGAGGCGGAGTCACGGACCGCGTCATGGCGGCGATGGAGGCGGCCGACGCGGCCGGCGGCGACAGCCGTTGCACGTGCCAGACCCCCGCGGTCCCCCCGGCGAACGCCGCAATTCCCTGCAGCATTCGCACCTCTCTCGTGGCCTACATTCTGGCTGCCGATCCCCGGGATGCCAACGGCCCGGGCGACGAGATGAACTCTCACAACAATGGCAAGTACACCATGTACATCACGGTCTCTCAACCCAATCACGGGCCGGCCTTTGCCATCAAACCGGGCGAGGACTTGGATCCCGTGAAGACGCTCCGCATGCGTTACGACGCGTGGCTCAAGGCCCATCCCCAATTCAAACCATAAGCCCAAACGATAAGGAGGCGATCGGAATGCCGAGGATTCGATGTTTGATGACTTTGATAATTCTGTCGGGCGCCCTGGCCGCTCAGACTCCGGCTGCGGGCGGGCGCGGCCGTGGAGGGCGCGGAGGGGGCGGCGGCATTCAAACCATGACGCTGGTAACCACCGCGTGGCCCGATGGCGGCATGATCCCCGTGCGGTACACACAGGCGGGACCCGAAGTGTCGCCGGCCATCCAGTGGAGCGGCGCTCCGCCGGGAACCGTCGCTTTCGTCCTGATCTTCCATGATGCCGATACCATCGTCAACGGCTCCACCGACGGTACCCTGCACTGGCTGCTCTGGAATATTCCCGGGACCGCGGCCGGTGTCGCGCAAGGCAGGCCGGATGGCTTTGAGTGGGAAGATGGCACGCGACAGATCAGTGCCAGCGGCTCCCGCTATCGCGGCCCGGGCGCGCCCGCCGCCGGTCCGATCCATCATTACGTGATGGAGCTTTACGCTTTGGATACCATGCTCGACGTCAAGGTGAATCCGCAAGGCCCGCAGGATCCGAATCCCAACGTGCAGGCCATTCGCGCGTCGATCGTCCAGGCCATGGTGGGACACATCCGCGGAAAGGCGGCCTACGTCGGACTCTTTCACCGCCCCCAGTAGCGCGCTCGTGTCATGGTGGGGCAGGCGGGGTACCCTCTGGGTCC
>OMOG01000456.1 GCA_900290305.1 Candidatus Sulfopaludibacter sp. SbA4 | reverse complement strand
GGAGAACGCGGCGGGCTTCGATCCGGATGACCTGCGCACGCTGTGCCGTTTTCGCGAGCGGCTGGCGGGGTGGCGGGCGCGGCGCGAATTGGTATCGTTCGACCGGCTTCTGCTGGAGGCCGTGGACGATTGCGGGTACGCAGCCTCGGCGAATATCGACAAGTTCCTGGCGATGGCGCGCGATGCGGCCGGCCGGTGGACGCTGGATGAGTTTGTGGAGGAATTGTCGCTGGTGCGCGCGTCCAATCCGCGGGAGCCGGACGCGCCGCCCGAAGATTCGGCGAATGCGGTGAAGGTGATGACGGTGCATTCGGCCAAGGGTCTGGAGTTTCCGATCGTATTCCTGGGCGCGCTGCAGAAGGGGATTGTTACCGACGTGCCGCATGTGGCCTTCTCGCCCGAATACGGATTGGGCGCGCGGTGGCGCAATCCGGCGGGCGGCAAGGAGAAGGACGATGTGTATCTGCACGCGATCCGCGAAGAGCGCAAGGNNGCTCTACGTGGCGATGACGCGCGCCGAGCAGCACCTGGTCCTGAGCTTTTCGAGCAACGGCCGGAAGCTGCTCAATTGGGCGGGAGTGGTGGCGGGCAGCCTGGGTCTCGACCCGGATACGGTTTGCGACGGGGTGGTCACATACCACGCGCCAGATGGCAAGGGCTGGAAGGCGCGCGTGTTGGTGACGGACCGGGCGCCGGATGCGATCGCGCGGGCGCCGGCGGCGGCGGTCGAGGAGAGCGTGGAATTGGTGGCGCTGCCGCGGGTCAGCGAGCAGCACGATACGAACGCCACGGTGACCGCGCTGGCCAAGTTTGCGGTGTGCCCGCGGGAGTATTACCTGGGCCAGTATCTGGGGTTCGAAGGCCGCGCGCGGAGGCTGGGGGACCCGGCTGAGGGCGGCGATCTTTCGGCCGGCGAGTTGGGCACGCAGGTGCACGATCTGCTGGCGGGGATCGAGGTGCGGGAGCCGGATGCGGAGGCGGTGCGGCTGGCCGGCGTATTTCGCGAGAGCGCGCTGGGCCGCAGGGTTTCGCGGGCGAGGCGCGTGGAACGGGAGTTCGATTTCCTGATGTCGGTGGAGGACCTGGTGGTCCGCGGCAAGGTGGACCTGTGGTTCGAAGAGGGCGGGGAGTTGGCGATCGTGGACTACAAGACCGACTCCGTGAGCGCGGTGGAAGCGCACCAGCGGGCGCAGGATTACGCTTCGCAATTGCGGCTCTACGCAGCGGCGGTGGAGCGGGTGGCGGGCCGTCCGCCGGATCGCGCGTGGCTGCATTTCCTGCGGCCGAATACGGCGATCGAGGTGGATTTGACGCCGTCGCTGCTAGAATCGCCGGAGCAGATGGTGCGCGATTTTCTGGAGGCGCAGGAGAAGCAGGAGTTCCCGCTGCACGAGAGCGAACGCTGCCGGCGGTGCGAGTTTTTCAAGGACCTGTGCCCGTCGAACTGGGGGTTAGGGGTTGGGGGTTAGGGGTTGGGGAAGGTGGCTCGCTGCGCTCGCATCTTCTTTCAGTTCTTTGCCGCTTCCCGGCGCATGCTGTCGATCACCCACATCCGCACCAGGGTGGAGACTTCGACGGTCTTCCGTTTAGCCAGCCTCTCAATCATGCTCTTGGCGGCGGGAGGGATGCGAATGTTCAACTGCTTGGTATTGGGCTGAGTCCAGTACTCGCGCAGCATGCGATCCAAATCCTCGCGGTCCGGATCGATCTCGACGATGCCCTGGTCCAGCAGGTCAACGCCATCGTGACGGTCGAAGAAATCCGCCAATTCCGCGTAGCCAGCGTCTCTTTGCGGCAGCCGAATCCGAGGGGACTTTTTCTTGGGCCTTGGTGTTTTCATTGGATCTTCCGAAGCCTTTGCTTTTCACGGCGACTCATTGGGCGTATGTGGAACACGACCTCCCGGTCCGCCTCACGGCGGTAGGCAATGTGCAAATACTCTCCGGCAAGGTTCCTTCCGTACAACTCGTAAACGTTTTTCAGACCGCGTCTCGACCTCATCTTCAGGGGGCCCATCTCCAACACTTCGAAGAAATCATCTTCCTGGTAGCCGTGCCTAAACGCGCTCTCGGCAAAAACAACCACTACAACTCATGTATAGCATACGCTAGTTTGGGCGCGGGCAAGGGGGTTGCCAGAATGTCGTTCAGGAACGGGTTGATCTGGCTCCCGGTCTCGAAGTCTCCGCGCGCGGACGAGTCGCAGACGGGGAGATCCTGTACGTCATAACGCTTGCGCCGGTCTGGTCGGGTTGGCAATTGGGCTCTACGGGCTGGCGGTGGAGCGGTCGCGGGCAGTCCGCCGGATCGCGCGTGGCTGCATTTCCTGCGGCCAAATACGGCGATCGAGGTGGATTTGACACCGTCGCTGCTGGAATCGCCGGAGCAAATGGTGCGCGATTTTCTGGAGGCGCAGGAGAAGCAGGAGTTCCCGCTGCACGAGAGCGAGCGCTGCCGGCGGTGCGAGTTTTTCAAGGATCTGTGCCCGTCGACTTATAATATAAGTCGTGAGACGCACGCAGGTTTATCTCGATGATGATTTGTGGAAGTACCTCCACGCGCAGGCTGAGGTGAAAGACACGACGGTTTCCGACGTGGTGCGCAGCACGCTGCGTGAGAAATACGATCAGGACCGGGAACGGCGCAGAGAGGCGTTCGAGGCGGTGATTGGTCTGTGGGCGGACCGCACGGATCTCCCGGATACGGAGGAGTACATTCGCAAACTGCGGAAAAGCACTCGTCCTAAAAGGCTGGGGCTTCTTTGAACGGCGTTCTCCTGGATACCGATATCATCATCGAGGTGACTTCCGCTGCGACGCGTGAGTACTCGTCTCGACCCCTTTTCCGGTTGACAGAGTGTCGAGGCCAAGCGTCGGCATGAGAGCCGACGCGGCAGGCATGAGTGCCTGCGCCACGGACCAGGTGCTGCGACTTGCGGGCACCTTGGTGCTACACGGTTGCGCGCTGTGGACGCGCAACCGCAAGCATTACCCAATGCCGGATATCGAGCTGTTCTAACCTACCTCTGCCGTTTGGTGGCGTTGGCTTTGGGCTTCACGATTTGCTGGAGTTGATCCTCGGGCAGGCTCAACGTGACATTCAGGGTGCTGCCCGACGTGCTGACTTGCAAGGACTGCGCCAGGGCGGCGGCGGTGGGATCCTTGGCGGACTGCATCTGCGCGAGGTTGGCGAGGAGCTTCAAGGCATCGCCCATGGAGGCGGCGTCCGCCGCACTGTCGGACTGGGCCTGCGCCTTGACTACCACCGTCGCGCCGAACTTCACGCCACCGGCCGCCGACTGAACCGTCTGGAAGGGTCCCTGCCCGTTCATGCCCGGCAGCTTCGGCGCGTTGGCCGGAGGCTGCAAGGAGGAAGGCGGGACGGTGGAGATGGCCCATGCATCCTCGGAACCGCTCCACTGGTTCACCTGGGTGGTGACCGCGGCTGGGAGGGGAGCCGGGGCGGACTGGCGGTCGATAGCCGCTTTGACGCTGGCGATGTCTCCGGCCACGACCAACGAGGCGCTCAGGAAGGCCACGCCATGCGTCTGCTTGGGGTCCTCGATAATGGTGGCGCTGCCGTAGGTCTCGGTAGTACCGCCTCCGGCGAGCGCGGCGGCAGTGATCTTCGCGGCATCGAAAGTTCCGCGAGCCACGACCAGGCCGGTGTTTGGCGTACCGTTGGAGGCCGCCAGGACTTCATTCACGTCCTGCGTGGGATCGAAGCCGGTGAGGGCGATGAGCTTCTGCATGTCCTGGTCGTTGGACTGCATCTGCGAGAGCACGTATTGGCCAAAGGGCGAGGTCTTGGCCGAATCCACGTTGACACCCGCCAAAACGGCGGCATCGGGCATCACGAGGTTGAGAAGTTGGGGGTCGGCAGCCTTGGCGGGGAGGACGGCGGTAAATGCGATCGCGAGCGTCGCGGTGGTAAGGATTCGTGCGTTCATATCATTCAGGACGAGGCGTCTGTCTCGATATTAGCAGGGGCTGGGGGGCGGGAAAAGGGGGTTAGGGGCTGGGGGTTGGGGGTTGGGGATTGTGTCCTACTGGGATCTGGTCTACGATTTCGATTCCAAACCCTTCCAGTGCAACGATTTTGCGTGGGTGATTGGTGAGCAGCCGGATGGTGTGAAGTCCCAGGTCGGACAGAATCTGGGCGCCGATGCCGTGTTCGTGCTGGAGTTGCCGCTGGCCGGCCACCCCTTGGTAGTGCATGAAATCGCGGCCGTGCGAAACCATACGCTCCTCGCCGTGGGGGTCGCGCTCCACGCGGAAGCCCGGTCCGGTCTCGTGCAGATAGACCAGCACTCCCAGCCCTTCGGCGGCGATGGCGGCGAGCGAATCGCGCACCAGGCGGCCGCACTGGCAGCTTGTGGAGCCGAAAACGTCGCCATAGAGGCAGCGTGAATGCATGCGCACCAGGACGCGCTCTTCGCCGGCCACGTCTCCGCGAACCAGCGCCAGGTGGTACTCGGGGTTGAGGTCGCTGGCATAGGCGATGGTGCGGAATTCGCCGAACTCCGTCTGCATGCAGCCCTCGGCCACGCGCCGCACGAACTTTTCGTGTTTCATGCGGTAGCGGATGAGGTCGGCCACGGAGATCATCTTGAGCCCGTGGCGGAGGCAGAACTCCTGGAGCTGGGGCACCCGCGCCATGGTGCCGTCTTCGTTCATGATCTCGCAGATGACGCCGGCGGGGGCGAGTCCGGCCATGCGCGCCAGGTCCACGGAAGCCTCGGTCTGGCCGGCGCGCACCAGCACGCCGCCTTCACGGGCGCGCAGGGGGAAGACATGGCCGGGGCGGGCCAGGTCGCCGGGGCGGCAATCGGGGTCGATGGCCTGCAGGATGGTGCGGGTGCGGTCGGCGGCGGAGATGCCGGTGGTGACGCCTTCGAGGGCGTCGATCGATTCGCAGAAGGCGGTGCCGAAATTGGAGGTATTGCGCGGGCTCATCAGCGGGAGGCGCAGATAGTCGCAGCGGTCCGCGGTCAAGGGGAGGCAAACCAGGCCGCGGCCGTGGGTGGCCATGAAATTGATGATCTCGGGGGTGACCTTTTCGGCGGCGATGGTGAGGTCGCCTTCGTTTTCCCGGTCCTCGTCGTCCACGACCACCAGGATCCGCCCAGCGCGGATTTCTTCGACCGCTTCGGGAATGGAGACAAAGGGCATGATCTATTGTATCGAGAGGGACCTGATTTTGACGCGGAGTCGCGGAGTCACGGAGACGAGCGCGGAGAAACAAAGAGAGTCAAAAGCTGAGAGAACTGAGGGGGCGGAGAGCGCTGAGTTAAGATGGGGGTTCTAGGGCATATGCTCCGTTTTTTGCCATCCGTGCCGAGCCTCACTCTCGCCGGGGTCGTCGATATCCTGGTGGTGGCCTGCCTGGTCTATCAGGCATTGATGGTGGTGCGTGGGACGCGCGCCGGGCACATCCTGGTGGGGATTCTCATCGTGGTGCTGCTGTACGCGATCGCGGTGTGGACCGGCCTGGAGGCCCTGCGCTCGGTACTCGGTTTCATCGTTCCGTACCTGGGCTTGGCGGTGATCGTGCTGTTCCAGTCGGAGATCCGCCGGACGCTGGCGCGCCTGGGACGCAAGCGTTGGCTCGGGATAGGCGGAGGCTTCCACGCGCCGAGCGCGGTCAACGAAATCCTGCTGGCCGTGGAACATCTCGCGCAGAACAAAATCGGCGCCCTGATCGTGCTGGAGCGCGACATCGGGCTGCGCACATTCATCGAGAGCGGGGTCCGGCTGGAGGCTCTGCTCTCGCGCGACCTGCTGCTTTCGATCTTTCAGCCCGGCCTGCCTTTGCACGATGGGGCAGTGGTCATCCAGAAGGACCGCGTGGCGGCCGCGGCGTGCTTTCTCCCGCTCACCACGAATCCCGCGCTCTCGGGCAAGCTTGGCACGCGCCATCGTGCGGCCATCGGAATCACCGAGGAGACGGACTGCCTCTCGCTGGTGGTTTCGGAGGAAACCGGACGCATTTCGGCGGCGTCCTTTGGCGATATCGCGCAGGGCCTTTCCCTGCCGGCGGTGCTGGAGCGCATCAATCTGCATTTCGAAGTCAGCCGGCCTTCCGCGGCACATATCGACGAGTTCGCCGCGGACATTCCCCTGGCGCACGAGAGCCCTCCCATGCCGGCGGACGTCCGGCCTGGCGATCGGGTGAATCAACCATGAGCCGGGTCCTGAAGTGGACGCGCGCGCTGTTGTGGCAGAACTTCGGGTGGAAGCTTCTCTCGCTCGCGATTGCGGTGTTGATCTGGGCCCTGGTGGCCACCGAGCCCGAGTTGGGAACCCGCGTAGCCGTGCGGCTGGAATATAAGAACCTGCCCGAGGAACTGGAGTTCAGCTCCGAGCCGGCAGGTCCGATCCTGCTGGAATTGCGTGGGCCTTCCGGAGAACTGCAAGGTTTGAACCCTTCGGTGATCCTGGATATGGCGAACGTGCAGCCGGGAGTGCACACCTTCATCATCGGCGATGGGAATGTGAAGCTGCCGCACGGGGTCCATTTGGTGAGCGCCAATCCGTCGGTAGTGCGGTTCGAGTTCGACCGGCGCCTGGTGCGCAGCGTGCCGGTGCGCGCGCGATTCACCGGCGAGGGACAAAACGGATACGCGATCGTGAGCCGCAGCGTGGAGCCTCCGGAACTCCGGATTGTCGGGGCGGCGAAGAGAGTAGCTCGCATCGGGGAAGTGGTCACGGATCCAGTGGACGTGTCCGCGGTGGTGGGCACGTCCGAGTTCCGGGTCAACGCCTTCGTGGACGACCCCTATGTGCGTTTCGAGACTTCGCCGCAGGTTCGAGTGACTGTGACCATGAGGAAGAAGTAGTGAGTTACTCCTAAGGAACTCGCGCAAAACGGCCGCGGCGCGAGCGGTTCCTGTGCGGTATGGTGCCGCGCCGCGGCCTTTGCGCTTCAAGGAGAGTGAGTGGGAAAAGAACTGTTCGGTACGGACGGGATTCGCGGAGTCGCGGGAGAGTACCCGCTGGATCCGGCGACCATATTCGCCTTCGGCGTGGCCTTGGCGCGCGACGTCACCACGCGGGAAGCCGAGCCGGAGATCCTGATCGGGCCAGAAGTCCTGATCGGCATGGATACGCGCGAATCCGGGCAGTGGATCGCGGAGCTGGTGGCGGGCGGACTGGCGAGCCACGGCGTGCGCGTGCGGCATGCGGGCGTGATCACCACTCCGGGGGTGGCCTGGCTGACGCGCACCGGGCCGTTCCAGGCCGGGGTGATGATTTCCGCGTCGCACAATCCGTACCGCGATAACGGCATCAAGGTGTTCGGCCACAGCGGATTCAAATTGCCGGACGCGGAGGAGCACGAAATCGAGCAGGAGATTTTCCAGGTGGCGCGGGCTGCCGCATCGCCGTCTTCCCGGGCGATCACCGCCGATGAAGCCCTGGGCCGCGAGTACCTGGAATCCCTGCTCTCCACGGTCTCCGTGGGGTTCGACGGCATGCGCCTGGTGGTGGATTGCGGCCACGGCGCTTCGTATCGGCTGGCTCCCGAGCTGTTCCGCCGGTTGGGCGCCACGGTCACTACTCTGTGCGCGGA
Organism: Candidatus Sulfopaludibacter sp. SbA4; assembly: GCA_900290305.1. Lineage (GTDB taxonomy): Bacteria > Acidobacteriota > Terriglobia > Bryobacterales > Bryobacteraceae > OMOG01. Next base: position 3,650 of record OMOG01000456.1, on the reverse strand, counting down.
GCCCAGCGGCCGCAACATCAACCTCAACTGCGGCGCGCTGCATCTGGAGACGCTGCGCGAGGGGGTGCTGGCGAACGGCGCCGATTTTGGTGTGGCGTTCGACGGCGATGCGGACCGCGCGATCTTTGTCGCCAGGAGCGGAAAGATCGTGGATGGCGATGGCGTGTTGCTCGCCTCGGCGCGCGCGATGAAGGCCTCGGGCCAGCTTGCGGGAGACACCGTGGTTTCCACCGTGATGGCCAATCTCGGGCTGGAGAGGGCGCTGGATCGCGAGCGAATCCGCATGGTCCGCACGGCGGTGGGCGACAAGTACGTGCTCGAGGAAATGCTGCGCCTGGGCGCGAGTTTGGGCGGAGAGCAATCGGGCCACGTGATCTATCGCGAGTACGCGACTACCGGCGATGGCATGCTGACGGCGCTGCGCGTGTTCGAGATCGCGCGCCAGTCCGGGGTGGGTCTGGATGAGCTGACCGCGGACCTGGCGATTTATCCGCAGAGACTGGTGAACGTTCGCGTGCGCGAGAAAAAGGGGCTCACGGAAGTGCCGGTGATTGCGCAGGAGATCCGGCGGGTGGAGGAGGCTTTCGGCCCCGCCGGCCGGGTGGTGGTGCGATTTTCGGGAACCGAGCCACTGGCACGAGTCATGGTGGAGGGTCCGGACCTGGAGCGGGTGGAGAGCTTCAGTGCGAGCATCGCGGAGGCGATCCAGAGGGAGATGGGGGAGTAGGCTAATGTTGACATAGTTATGTCACATGCGATATGGTTATGTCATGACGATCCGGACGACCGTTGACATACCGGGACCGTTGCATGACAAGCTTCGTCACAGGGCGGAGCAGTCCGGTACTTCGATCCGTGCCCTGGTCATCAGGGCCATCGAACAGGCATACAGCGTGGAGAAGCGAGGCGGGTATGTGACCGGCCCTCTGGTTGCGGGTCCAGGCAAACTCGGCCCGGCTTTCCCGGAAGACGAGAACCCGCATGATCTCGTTTTTTCCTGATCTGAACGTGTGGCTCGCTCTGTCGGTAGCCGGCCACCGGCATAATTCCGAGGCCTGGAACTGGCTGAATCTCCTGCCCCGGGAAGTCAGGCTCATCTTCTCGCGCTACACGCAGGTCGGGCTCCTGCGCCTGCTGTCGAACCAGTCAGTGATGGGCGAGCAGACACTTACGCTGCGAAAGGCATGGGGCGTGTACGACCGCTGGTTGAACGATCCGCGAGTGCAGTTCCATCCCGAACCGCGTGGTCTCGATGCCAGCTTTCGGGAAGCGACGGCTCGATTCGCCGGCCTGCCGGCAACCAAGGCGATCGGCGACTGCTACCTGCTCGCATTCGCGAAACAAAGCGAGGCCGCCCTGGTCACCTTCGACAAGGCGCTATTCGAACTGGCCCGCAAAGAAGGTCACTCGGCGGTTGTTCCAGGCTGAAGAGCGGCGCCTGCCCCGATATCGAACGGCTTCAGAAATATTCCTCCCGGGGCGGCTTCGGTGCTTTCTTCGCGGGCGTCTTCTTCGCGGCGGACTTTGTGCGCTTGGCGGCGGGCTTCCGGCGCGCCACTCCCAGGGATGCTTCCAACACATCTTCAAGCAGTTTCTTTTCCGCGGGGAGAATCACCTTGGGAAACTCGGCGGGACGCCGGTTTGCGAGATCGCGCACCTGCCGCAGCCAAAGGAGCGACTCCCGGGCCGGGTGATGGCCCACGCTGTCCAGCAGTTCGAGCGTCTTGTCGAAATCGGGGATGCTGCGATAGCAGCGCAAGGCGTCCTGCGGGCTGCCGGCCTGGAGATAGCCGGCGGCGGCCTTCTCCAGATCGCCGATGCCTTCCTGGCATTCGGCTACGAGCCTGGGGTTGGGATTGGGCATAGCCATCAGGATGCGGAGCGCCGACTCGTGGGCATTCAATTTCATGAGCGCCCGAATCGCCCGTTCATGCAGCCGTGCGGTGCGCGCCCCGGCCTCGAGTGGGTCGAACAGCGAGTACAGGCCGGGCAGCAGCTCCACGGTCACGCCCGGAATGCTATCCACCTGGTCCTCGAGTTGCTGCAGCCATTCGGCACTGCGCGGCTGCAGTTCCTGGAGCAGCCACGGTTCGATGTCGTTGCGATACTGGCCCAGGGCCGAGGCAAGCTGCAGGATCCCGGGTGTCTTCAGGGAGGCGCTGCGCTCGCGCTCGTGGAGCCCAATGCTCATGATGAGGCTCGAGAGGGCCATGCGCCCTGCCGCGTCGGCGCTTCTGGCCGCTTCGCCATACAGCTCGAGGCGCCCCATCTCCGCGGGAAGTCCGACTTTGCGAAATGCCAGCGTGAAGGCCACCTGGCAGAGGGTCATATGGGCCGAGGTGCGTGCAGCGGGATCGGCCACGGAGAACTTGCTGCCCGGCTCGCCCAGCAGCGCGATGGCCTGCCGTGCCCGCGACCATGCCAGCGCCGGCTTGACGGACAGGAACTGGCGCGCGTCGCTCTCGCACAGGCGGACGCGCTCCTCGGGATCGAGGGCTTCTTCCTCGAGAGTTTTCAGCAGCACCGCGGGGACCACGGGGTAAGCGCGGTCCGCCCCGAAGGAAAGCATGTTTTGGGCGTGCGTCAGAATGCGGTCGTTGGGATTGACATCCACCCAATACAGCCGCTCCGAGGGGCGGCTGAGTGCCACGCGCAACTGGTCGATGGCCAGGCGTTTGCTGAGGTCGTCCAATTCCAGGCCGCGTCCCCGTTCGCGAGCCTGCAACACGCGGTCAAGCCATCTCCCGGCATCCAGGATGCACACCGACTGGAAGTCGAGGCCCTTGGCTTCGAAAGTGGTGAGCACGCGATCGCGTATGCGCTCGGGGATATAGGAGGGGATCTCCTCACCCATGGCGATGAGGGCCAGGCCTTCGCGCTCCGAGAAGATTTCCAGCAACTCGTCCAGATCCGGTCCTTGTTTGGCGGTGCAGAGGATCACCTGGTCGCCGGCGTTTTCGTCGATTTCGGCGACTCCGGTGCCGCCCGGGCGCTCGTGTTTGGCGATGGCGCCGTAGAGGTCCCAGATGCGGTTCACCAGGGTGGCGATTCGTTTGGGGCTGCGCAGGTTGGTCTGCAGCTTGAACTCCACGGGAGACGCCATGCGGAAATGGATCAGGTCCTGAAACCAGCCCCATTCGAAGTCGGTGGGGCGGACGGTTTGGGCTTCGTCTCCGGCCACCAGGAGGTTGAGGCTTCCCGGCCCTGAGGCGGCGGAAGCCAGCTCGACCAGCGCCAGGGCCTCGATGGGGGTCAGGTCCTGGGCCTCGTCGATGGCGATCGAATCGAATTCCGCTAATGGGCCGGCGCCTTGGGAACGAATGCGCTGCACGGCATTCCACGCCAGGTCGAGCTCCGGGAAGAAGCGCTGCTCGACGCTGCGGGAGTCGCGCCGGCGCAGGGTTTCGCAGACCTCGACGGTGGCTTCGGCGGCCACGCGTCCGATGGAGCGCTCGCGCAGGTCGCGATACTGGCGGGCGGAAATACGCCGGTCGGGGAAGCCCGGAAAGCGCCCGATGGGAACCGGCAGCAGGGCTCCGAACAAGTGGGCGTGCATTTCGTCGTAGAGGCCGGACTTTTCGTTGGCCCACGGGCCGAGAATGGTGCTGGAGAAGCCGGAGACTTCCTTGACGAACGCGTGGCGGGGGTGG
>OMOG01000458.1:3116-6458 GCA_900290305.1 Candidatus Sulfopaludibacter sp. SbA4 | reverse complement strand
CGCCTGCCGCAAGAAACAGGGCCAGGAATGCGTCGTGCCGGCTGCCACCGTACGGATAAAGTGACATGAAAGCGGCTCCAGCCGTGACCAGGATCGGAAACAACAGCGACAGGACCGCCAGTCTCGGGGTGCGGGGCATGCCGCCCTTTCCCCAGACAACCAGGGCTATGCCGATCGCGAATACGGCGATCATCCACATGCCCACCTGGTCATTCGAAAACACGTATCCAAACAAGCGTTTCGTCGCCTGGAGAAAAAAACCCAGGGGGTCGTCGGCGCCCGGATGGTAATAGGAGGGGCGCAGCCAAACGTCTTGCGCCAATCGCTCGCCGCCGGTGCCTTCGAGATGCCGCAAATGAGCGACGTACGCCACCAGCAGTACGAGCACAGCCGCAACCTGAGTCCCGGCCCACTCCAGGACCAACCGCCGCGGCAGTTCCCGGCTCACGACGCGCAACAGGGCGTACGCGCCCAGACCCATGACCCACAGGGCGGAGTTGTACTCCGCAAGCAGCGCCAGCAGTACGCTGGCGCCGAACATCCTCATCCACTGGATCGACCGGTCGCGGAATGCCCTTTCCAGACAGTAGAGAGCGCACGCCATAAAGAGGATCTGCAGCATGTAGAAACGGATCTGCGCCGACAGGATGACCATGGCCGGCGAAAAGCCGACGATGCACGCGGCGATCAACCCGGCGCCTTTGCCGAATACATCCGCCACCCACCGGTATGCCACGTACACAAGCAGCGAACCGGCCAGAACACGCCGAATACATCCGCCACCCACCGGTATGCCACGTACACAAGCAGCGAACCGGCCAGAACAAACGGCATTCGGAAATACAGCTCGGAATCCCCGAACCACGACAGGAAATACAGAAGAAAGTTCGGCAGAGGACCATGAGGATGCGCCAACATCGCACGATATACGTTGGAGACGCCGTGTTGCTGCGGCGCGAATATGATCAGGGCCTCATCGCCGTTGAAATAGAATTGCGAAGCGCGCGAGACGCGCAAATACAGTGCCGCCAGCGCCACCAGCCACACGATCCATTCGGTGCGCGCGCTGAGCCATGCGTCCATGCCGCGGAAGGTTCGCGCGAAGCCGGCACCTTCCGCGACCTGGGTGAGCTGGGATGTCCTCGCGCGCGGAACAGCCGCGACAGCCATTTTCTTGCCTTTGGTACGAGACATGCTTGATCCGGCAGGATTGCCTGCCGCAAAATGTGGCGGAAGTAATCATAGTACTCATTCTGAGCGCCTCTTGCATCGGCAGCCCGCCGGCCGGGCTACAATGGACAGGATTTGATCGGACGATACTCGAGAGCACTGGGAGCCGCGGTGGCGGGCTGTTTCATTTTGGCCGGCCAGACACCGCCATCGCCGCCGGCGGACGATGCCGCCGCGCTGGTGGAAGCGAGCCCGCGCGCTGTGACGCCCGAGTTGATTCGGGCCTGTCTGGAACGTGGCCAGACGCTTGCCGCCCAATACAAATACGAGAGCGCCCTCCAGAGTTTTCAGTCGGCGCTGGCGGCCGCCCTTGTACTCGAAGACCAGGCGCAAATCGCCACCGCATACCAGAAGATCGGCCTGATGCACTACCGTCTGGGCCGCGCGGCCGAAGCGCTCGCCCGGTACCGTGACGGCCTCGACGCGGCGAAGCGTTCCGGCGACGACAAACTTCTGGCGGAGACGCTGCGTTTGGCCGGCGTCGCCCAGCGGGCACTGGGCAACTTCACGGAGGCCCTGGCGGTGGATGAGCAGAGCCTCGAGATCCAGCGGCGCCTGGACGACCCCATGGGGGCGATACGGGTCTTGAACGGAATGGGAGCGTCGTACGCCCGGCTGGGCGCTTTGCGCAAAGCGGCGGAGATCTTCGAGGAGTGCGTGAAGCTGGGGGAATCGGCCGGCAGCAAGCCGGCGGTCTACAACGCGGTGGAGAACCTTGGCAATATCTACTCGATGCAAGGCGATTCCGCCCTGGCGTTGGCCTACCTGGAGAAGGGTCTGGCGCTCCAAAAAGACGCCGGAGTGGCCAAGCCGGAGTTGGCCAACACTTATGTGAACCTGATCCAGGCCTACCGCATGAACGGCCGCGAGACCGACGCGCTGTCCGCCGCCGGAACCGCGCTCGAGTTGGCCCACGAGGTGGGCGATGAGGCGTCGGCGGCTTATGCGCTGCTCAACCGCTCCGGCGTTTTCCGCAGCCTGCACCGCTATGCGGAGGCGCTGGCCGACGCGCGTGCCAGCCTGGCAATTTACGAGAAGGAAAAGGCGCCGCTCGAAATCGCCGGCGCCCTCTCCTCGATCGCCCAAGTGGAACTGGATCTGCGCCACGACACACCGGCTCTCGAAGCCGCGCAAAAGGCGGCCGGCCTCGCGCGCCCGATTCCGGCTCCCGATATTCTGTGGGAAGCGCTCGAAAGCGCCGGAACCGCGCAGCAACACCTGAACCAGCCGGAAGCGGCTCGGGCCGCCTGGTCGGAAGGCGTAGCCACCGTCGACGTGGTCGGAAGGCGTAGCCACCGTCGACGAGTTGCGCAGACAATTGGCCGGCGGGGAGCAAGAGGGCCTGGATTTTTTGCGGAACAAGATGAATCTGTTCCACGGATTGATGGCGATCGAGGTGGAGTCCGGCCAAGCCGAGCAGGCCCTGCGCGTCGCCGAACGTGCCAAAGCAGGCCTCGTTCTGGACGTCCTGCGGGCCGGACACGTCAGCATCACGAAAACTTTGACGGCCGATGAGAAGCAGCGCGAGCAGCAATTGGCGGACCGGCTTCGCTCGCAGCGGTCAAAAGCCGTGCGCGACAAAACCGCTCTGGCGAACGCCGCACGGGAGTTGACGGCCTTCCGTTCCGAGCTATATGCCGCCCATCCGGAACTCAAGGTGCGCCGCGGCGAATCCGAACCGCTATCGTTGGCCGACTCCGCCGAGTTGTTGCCCGGCTCCAAGACTGCGCTGCTCGAATTCGCGGTCGCTCCGGAGGCGACTTATCTGTTCACCATCTCCCGCGGCCTCGACGGCCAGCCGAAGATCGAGGTTCACAAGCTCCCCTGCACGCAGGAGGAACTGGCACGCGAGGTGGACGCGTTCCGCGGGCAGTTGGCGGCTCGCAGCCTGTCGTATCGTGCCGCCGCGGCTTCCCTGTACCGCCGTTTGTTGGGGCCCGCGGCCCAGACTCTGCGCCACAAGACGATGCTCGCGATCGTCCCGGATGGACCCTTGTGGAGCTTGCCGTTTCAAGCGCTGGTGGAGCCGAATGGCCGCCACCTGATCGAGGACGCCGCAGTCTTCTACGCGCCATCGCTCAGCGCGCTGCTGGAGGCCGCCCGGTTGGGCCG
>OMOG01000458.1:0-3106 GCA_900290305.1 Candidatus Sulfopaludibacter sp. SbA4 | reverse complement strand
CGATGAGCGGACTCGGCCGTTTGCCGAATGCCGCTCGGGAAGTGGCTGCCTTGGGCCAGTTGTATGGCAAAGGATCCATCACGCTGACGGGCGCATCGGCTTCCGAGACCCAATGGAAGGCCCTGGCGCCGCGCTACCGCGTGATTCACCTGGCGACGCACGGGAATCTGAACAGCGCCAATCCTCTTTACTCCTACGTGCTGCTGAGCGGAGGGAAGGGCGAAGACGGGCTGGTGGAGGCGCGCGAGATTCTGGATCTCGACCTCCATGCAGACCTGGTAGTGCTCTCGGCGTGCGAAACCGGCCGCGGCGGTTTCCGTTATGGCGAAGGCCTGGTTGGGCTGAGCTGGGCGCTGATGGTGGCCGGAACTCCCGCTTCGGTGGTGAGCCAGTGGAAGGTGGATTCGGAGAGCACCACCGGCCTGATGGTCGCGTTCCATGAAGAACTGCGGCGGAACCAGCACTCCGCCCTGGCCGGCAAGGCCGAGGCGTTTCGTGCGGCGTCGCTTCGACTGTTGCAGGACGCCGCGTTTCGCCACCCCTACTACTGGGCTGGATTCGTGATGGTGGGCGACGGTTTCTGAGCGACTGGTGGACGGCTTCCCGAGGGGGTTCCGGGCCAGGCTCCGATCCTGCCGGGGCATCGGCCGCATGCTAACCCGCATTTCTCACACTCTGCCGGCCGATGTGGCGCGGGCACTCGTGCCTGCCGTGTCGAGACTCGTCTCGACACCTTTTCGCGGTTGTGACACCGTGTCGAAGGCGTGCGTCGGCATGAGTGCCGACGCGGCAGGCACGAGTGCCTGCGCCACGTTGCCGCAACCGAACACTTGTGAGAAAGGCGGGCTAAGAATGGAACATCGGCCGCCGGCATGGCGTATGATTTCGAAAGGAGACCCCATGAATTTGCGATTTCCATCTGCCGGAATCTTTGGGCGTGACGTGAAGTACGCCCTCCGCTCGCTGGCTGGAGCTAAAGGGCTCACGATTACAGTGGTCCTCACGCTGGCGCTCGGAATCGGCGCTAATGCCGCAATCTTCACGCTGGTCCGCGGGATTCTGCTGCGGCCGTTAGTGAATCGCGACGAAAAGACGCTGATCTACGTCAGTCAGAGCGCGCGAGGCATGGGCATGGAGAATGCCAACTTCTCCGTGCCGGAGATCCAGGACCTGCGCCAGCGGATCAAATCGTTCAGCGCGATCGGCGAGTTCTCCGAAATCGGCTTCACCCTGAATGGGCTGGGTGAGCCGCGCGAAGTGCGGGCGGGGGTTGTCGATGGCAGGTATTTCGATGTGGTGGGTCTGCATCCGGTGCTGGGACGGCTGCTCGATATGCGAGACGACGGCCCGGCCGCCGCGGGCGCCGCGGTTCTGACGTATCGCTTCTGGACCACCGCGCTCGACAGCGACCCGTCGGTGCTCGGAAAAGTCATCCGGCTCGGATCGTTCGGATCGCGCACGGCAACCATCGTAGGGGTATTGGAACCATCCATCCCATATCCGGCCGAAACCGAGATCATCGCCAACATTGTGACCAGCCCACACCACCTGTCGGCAACCATGGTGACGGGCCGGCTGCATCGCATGACGGAGCTGTTTGGCCGGCTGGCCCCCGGCGTGACGCTGGAGCAGGCCCGCTCCGAGCTCCGGGTGGCACACGGCGCCATTGTAAAGGCGTATCCCGAGGCGTATCCCGCGAAGGCGGACTTCCGCATTGACGCGGTGCTGCTGCGCGACCAGATTACGTCCAAAGCCAGGATCGTGCTTTGGGTGCTGCTGGCCGCGTCGGGATTGGTCTTCATCATCGCCGTTTCCAATGTGGCCAACCTGATATTGGCGCGGACGATTCGCCGCGAAGGCGAGCTGGTGATTCGGGCCGCGCTGGGCGCCAGCACCGGCGCGCTGCGGCGCGTCCTTCTGGCGGAAAGCCTCCTGCTCTGCGGAGGGGGGGCGGCGCTGGGTGTATTGAGCGCGCGGCCCATGGTGGCAATCCTGGCGCGGTACGCGTCCCGGTTCTCGGTCCGCGCACTCGATCTGACGGTCGACTCCAGCATGCTGTGGGTCGGGGCCGGACTGGCGCTGGCCGCCGCGACGCTCCTGGCGTTCGTACCGCGCCTGCCCTCGGGCGACGGGCCGAACGGAATCAGCCTCTCCACGGGAAGCGTGCGGATGACGGGCGGCGCATCGCGGCGTCTGCGGGCGTTCGCGATTACCCAGATCGCCGCCTCCTTTGTCCTGCTGGCGGGCGCGGCTATGCTGCTCAAGACGCTGCTCGCGATTCAGGCGGTCCAAACCGGCATCGACACGCGCCGCGTGCTCGCCATCAACGTGCCGGTAATGTCGTATGGGCGGACGGACGGCCAAGTCGTGGATTTCTACAAAGAAGCGATCCGACGAGTACACCAGTTGCCGGGCGTAGACGGCGTCGCTCTGGGCATGCTCACGCCGTGGCGCGAGGGTGGCAACTTCGGTCCTGGCTTTCTATTCACGGCCGAAGGTTATGCTCGCGGGACGGCCGAAGACGATCCGCGCGGCCAATTCCGCATCGTGACGCCCGGATTTTTCGCCTCACTCGGCGTGCCCATGATCGCGGGGCGCGATTTCAACGATCTCGATCGCAAAGACAGCGAGCCGGTCGTGATTGTCAGCCAAAGCGTGGCGCAGCGGATGTTTCCGAACCGGGATGCGCTCAACCGGCGCCTGACCTTGACGGATCCCGTGCTCCAGTTTATCGGCATGAAGCCGACGCCAATGCGCATCGTCGGAATCGCGGCGGATATCGACGACGAGCACCTGGTTCCGGGCCCAACCCTGACGTTGTATGAACCGTTCGGGCAGGGACCGCTTTTCGGCGGACGCCTCTTCGTCCACGTGCGATCGGATCCGTATGCCCTGGTCAGCCCGATCTCGCGGACCATCCGGGGCCTCTCGGTGGACCAGCCGGTAGAGCGCGCCGCGACGCTGGAGGATGTCCGGGCGGAGGTGCTGACGCCGGACCGGTTGAACGCCATGGTATTCGGCGGCTTCGCCATGGTGGCGCTTACGATTGCGGTGGTGGGCGTGGCGGGCGTACTGGCGTTTTCAGTGAGCGCACGGATGCGCGAAT
>OMOG01000459.1 GCA_900290305.1 Candidatus Sulfopaludibacter sp. SbA4 | reverse complement strand
TCCAGCCCCTTGGCGATCTCGTCGTAGCTGGGGCAATAGCCATTTTCGTCCACGAAATTGGCGATGAAATCCAGCACCTCTTTTTGCCGCTTCGTCAGTGCCATGTAGTCCTCGCTATCTATTGTGGGCGAATAAAAAGGGAAAATCAAGGGGTACCTAAAGGATTTCCGCCTCCGGCCGATATTAGTTCAAAGAGAGAGCTTATGATCTCGATCCGGAATTCGGTGTCCGAGCTGGAGCGATGCCACCAGGAACGCGAGGCCGCGGTATCCTGCTACCTCACCGCGATCCGCAACATCGCACACTACACCATCAAACTCGACGATCAGATCTCGGAGCCGCATCGGGCTCATCTGGGCGCACTCGCCGACGACGTGGCAGCGGGCAAACCCGGAGTGCTGGAGGAAAGCAACGCCACCTTGCGCAGCCTGCTGCGCGACTATCGCGACAAAGCGGCGCAGTACCTGAACACGCTTCGCGAGGAACTGGCCGGCACCGCACGTGCGCTCGAAGAGATTCTCGATTCCCTTTCGCAATCCGATGGCGACCACGAGACACGCCTCCGCACTTCCCTGTGCGTCCTGCGGCAGATCTCGGCTTCCCCAGCGGGCGGAGCGGTGCGGGCCGCGGTCGAGGCAGCCGCCGATACCATCGAGCAGAGCGTCGAGCAAATCCGCAAGCAGCACCAGTTGACGATTTCGCAGTTTCAGATCGAAATCCGCATGCTGCACAAGCGCATCGATTCGCTGGAGGCTTCGGCCTCGCTCGACCTGTTGACCCAACTCCTCAATCGCCGCGAGATCGAGGAACGCATCCGTTCCGCTCCCCCCGATTCCTGTCTGCTGCTCCTCCGGGTGAACGGCTTCCGCCTGGCCGAAGTCCATTTTCGCGCGGATGTGGCCGCGGAGCTCGCTGCTGCCTTCACCAAGCGTCTGCGCAACTGCGTCCCTCCCACGGCTGCCATCGGACGATGGAGCCATGAGGAATTTGCCGTCATTCTCAGCGTCCCCAGATCGGAGGCCAACTCTACCGCCAAGTGGGTGGCCGAACACCTCTCCGGGTCGTACGCCTGTCTGCTGGCCGGAAAGACCGTTCGTCCCACGCTGCAAATCAACGTCGCGGTGGTGGAGAGCAAAGGCAACACCCCGGATCGCCTGATTGAGCGCGTCAAAGCATTTCTGACCGGCAACTAAACGCAGCCCTCACTACTACCTATGCCGCGAGATTCCGTGCTGCGGCAAAACCGCTTGCTGACGGGTTGCCCTTTTTGCCCGCTGCTCCGATCGTTAGCACCTGCCGAATTTCGGCATGCTGAACGGCTCCTCTCAGCGTTCTCCGCCGCCTCCGTTACCTCAGGTTTTGACTTTCTCTTGGTTTGCTCCGCGTCTTCCTCCGCGTGCTCCGCGCCTCCGCGTCAAGGACACGGTTTCCTGTGGTTCCGGCCTGTCCGGGTTGGGGAGTGGAGGCCAACCCCTACATCAACGTCAGCGGATCCACGTCGATCACCAGCGCCGTCGCCCCCCATTTATGTTCCACCGCAAACGCCCGAATCCGCTGCAGCAGCTCATTGAGCGTCTTCCGGCTGGTTGCCTTGATCAAAAACTGATACCGGTATTCATTCTTCAACCGCGGTACCGGAGCTTCCGCCGGCCCCATGACGCGCAGCTTCTCCGGCGGCGGCATGAGCAGCACTCCCAGGTCCGCGCTCATCCGCATGGCCATCTCCTGCTTCTCGCTCCGCACCAGGATATTCGCCATGGCGGTGAACGGCGGGTAGTGCATCATGCGCCGGAACGTCAGCTCCTTTTCGTAGAAGGCCTGGTAATCCTGCGCCGCCGCCATGCGCACCGCGTAGTGATCGGGATTGATCGTCTGGATCAGCACGATCCCCGGCACGCTGCCCCGTCCGGCGCGCCCCGCCACCTGCGTGAGCAATTGAAAAGTGCGCTCGCCCGCGCGGAAGTCCGGCATCCCCAGCCCCACGTCCGCCGATACCACCCCCACCAGCGTCACGTTGGGAATGTCATGGCCCTTGGCGATCATCTGGGTGCCCACCAGGATGTCGTAATTGCCCTCGCGAAAATCCTGCAGAATCGTCTCGTAGTGCCGCTTCCCGGTCACCGTGTCCCGGTCCAGCCGCGCGATGCGCGCCGTGGGAAAGGCCTGGTGCAGCTCCTCCTCCACGCGCTCCGACCCCAACCCCAGAAAATAGATGTGCTCGCTCGAGCACTTGGGGCACGCGCCCGGCACCTTCTCGGCGTAGCCGCAGTAGTGGCATAGCAGGCGCCGGTCGCGCTTGTGGTATGTCAGCGTGAGCGAGCAATTGATGCACTGCACTCGCTCGCCGCACGCGCGGCACGCCACGAAGCTGGAAAACCCGCGCCGGTTCAACAGCACGATGGTCTGTTCCCCGTTCTCCAGACGTCCTCCCAGCGCCTCCAACAGCTTGCGTGAAAATGTCGACTGCTTGCGCGTTTCCAGAAACTCCTGCCGCATGTCGATCAGCGCCACCGTCGGCATGGGCCGCTCCTCGATGCGCTCCGGCAGCTCCAGCAATGTGTACTTTCCCCGCTCCGCGTTGTACCGGCTCTCCAGGCTGGGCGTCGCCGATCCCAGGATCACGCACGCACCCGCGCCCTGCGCCCGCACCACCGCCACGTCGCGCCCGTTGTACCGCGGGTTCTCTTCCTGTTTGTAGCTGCCGTCGTGCTCCTCGTCCACCACAATGAGCCCCAGGTTGCGCACCGGCGCGAACACCCCCGAGCGCGTCCCCACCACCACCGAGGCCGCGCCCGAGCGGATACGCCGCCACTGCTCCGAGCGTTCCACGTCCGTGAAGGCGCTGTGCAGAATCGCTACGCGGTCGCCGAAGCGCGAGAAAAACTGGCCAGCCATGGCCGGAGTCAGCGCAATCTCGGGCACCAGCAGCAGCGCGCTGCGGCGCTCCGCCAGCGACGCCTCGATGGCGTTCAGGTACACCTCCGTCTTCCCCGACCCGGTGACGCCGTGCAGCAGAAACGTGCGGAACTGCCGCGCGCGAATGGCCTCCCCGATCTGTTCGAAGGCCGCCTGCTGGGCCGCGTTCAGCGCGTGCCTCGCGCGGATCTGCGCCGCCGCTATGGCCACGGTCTCGGGCTTCAGCGAAACGATCCCTTTGCGCGCCAGCGACCGCGCCGCGATGCTGGCGTTCCTCACCGTGTCTTCCAGGTCCTTGAGGTTGTGCGAGCCCGGATGCAGTTCCAGAAAGGCGTGCAATTCCCGCTCGGGCTTGTTCAATTTGCCGCCGCCGGCCCCCGCCGCCAGTTCGATTCGCAGCCGCTCCGCCGGTGCGCGTAAAGGGTCCCGCTCCCCTTGTACCTGTTCGGCCACGATAAAATGCTTGCGCTCGAGCGAGCGGATCGCCTTGTCGGCCAGCGGCATGGCCTTCGCCAGGTAAGCCGCCGAAAGCGGCCGCTTCTCCAGCATGCGCAGGATCTGTGCCACCGGGTCGTCGGGCGCGGAGTCCAGCAGAAGCTGCCGCGCCGCGTCGCGCCCCGCATCCGTCAGCGACCAGATTTTCCCGCGCCGGATATCCGCCGCCAGCGGCAGCATGCTGCGCAGCACCTCGCCCAGCGGCGCG
>OMOG01000743.1 GCA_900290305.1 Candidatus Sulfopaludibacter sp. SbA4 | reverse complement strand
CGATGAAGCGCACCAGATGGATGAGGACTACATTCGCGCGCTGTCGTACGGGATGCCGCCGGCGGGCGGCGTGGGTGTCGGGGTGGATCGGCTGTGCATGCTGCTGACTGATTCACACACGATCCGCGACGTCATCCTGTTCCCACTACTGCGGCCGGAAAAAACCTCAACCACAGAGGACACGGGGGACACAGAAGAGACGCCGAAGGCTTAGCGAAGACCGATCGCGTTACAGGTCGTGTGGCGTCATCCCGACCGGAGCCGTTTTTCAGGCGAAGGGAGGGATCTCATATGCAACTAATGATTATCTCCACGGCTATTAACCCCTCCGGTACCTAGTAATGCACTATTAGTAGTGCAGCCGAATTCCTATACTTTCCCCATCAGTTTTCGGGCTCTGCAATGGCAGCGCTGCCGTAGTGTCCAGTAGCCTTGCAGGACACTGGGTCGGTAGCGCTTTGCTATTGGAGCCGTTATTCTTTCCCTGACGTTTTCGCTGCCGATGTTCGTGGCGGGGCATACGCGGCCTGATCGGGGCCGAAGTTCAGGCTGAGATAGTCGATCAGCGCGTCGCGATCATTCGCATCGACGACCGCTCCCCACTTCACCATCTTGTCGACTTCCTTCGTCCACGCCGGCTTGCTGAGGCGTTGCTGCAGGATGATGCGCGCTTCGTGACATTCCAAACAGGAAGTAGTCGCCTTGGCCTGCATGGGGCCGGGCGGGAGGTCGGCGACGGGTTTCTGCGAGAAGGCCAACGGCGAGAGTACTGCCAGGATAATAGCCGGGAGGATAGTAGCCAAGAATGAATCCGCCCGCATGCGCCTCGCGCCAATCTTCCGCTCATGCGACATGGATCTTCACCTGATCGACGGCGTTGTACAGATATCCGCTGGGGTTCCACAGAGGAGTGGCAGGCTGCACGCGTCCCTCGGAATCAGTGGCGCGGGAGAGGATAGTGTAGTCGCCGCTGTTGGCCTTCCACTCATAGCTCCACAGGCGCCAGGCGTAGCGGGCCTGGTCGTGGCCGAGGCGGGCGGCATTCCAGGTGATGCCGCCATCGGTGGAGACCTCGACCTTCACGATGTTGCTCTCTCCAGCCCACGCCACACCGTGGACCGCGACTTTGCC
>OMOG01000461.1:7357-16835 GCA_900290305.1 Candidatus Sulfopaludibacter sp. SbA4 | reverse complement strand
GAGCCGGACTTCTGGAAGATGTGGCCGGACGCCCGCGCCTCCGATGTGGCGCGCTTTCTGGCCCTGGCGAAGAGCGGCCACCCCTACGAGCGGGACATGGTGGTCGAAGACGTGGCCGGCCGGTCGAACATCGAGACCTTCGCCGCGGCCCTCCAGTACCAGCAGCGCGACCACATGGAGCGCAGCGTGGAGTACGGCAAGAAGGTTCTCGATCTCGGTGTGAAGTGGCGCGCGTGAACGGGCCGCCCCTCGTGGTAGCCTGTGATACGTGACACCCAATCGACGTGAGATCCTGGCCGCTCTCATGACAGCCGCCGCTCTCATGACAGCCGGGGCGGCGCGGCTGGCGCGGGCCGCGGACGATAGCACCGCCATTCCGGGCAAGCGCCCCATGATCCTCCACAACGATCGCCCGGAGGATCTGGAGACGCCCGTCCGCTATTTCGATTCCTGGCTGACGCCCGTGGATGCCTTCTTCGTGCGCCAGCACATCCCGCGGCCCGCGACCATCGATCCGGCGGCGTACCGGCTGACGGTGAACGGCATGGTCTCGAAGCCTCTCCAGTTGACCCTGGCCGACCTGCAGAAACTGCCGCAGGCCACCGTGCCGGCCACCATCGAGTGCACCGGCAACGGCCGTGGGTTCTACACTCCGAAAGTGCCGGGCATTCAGTGGGGCCGCGGCGCCATCGGCAACGCCGAGTGGTCCGGACCGCGCATCGCGGATATTTTAAGAGCCGCGGGCGCGTCTTCGTCGGCGGCATTTCTGGAGACCGACGGCGCGGATGTAGGCGTGGCCTCCACTCCCGATTTCGTCCGTTCGCTTCCCATGAAGAAGGCCATGCACCCGGCCACCATCCTGGCGTTGAAGATGAACGGGCAGCCAATTCCGGATATCCACGGTTTCCCGGCGCGGTTGATCGTGCCGGGGTGGGACGGCACCAGCTCGGTGAAGTGGGTCATACGGCTTTCGGCTGCGGCCGAAGCCAACAAGGGATTCTTCATGAACCCGGGCTACCGGTATCCGAAATACGCGCTCCCGCCAGGGACGCCGGCCAGGCCCGCGGAGTTGGAAGTCATCGAGGGCATGCCGGTGAAGTCCTCGATCACCGCGCCCGAGGACCAAAGCAAGCTGGCGCTGGGTGCGATTACCGTCCGCGGCTTTGCGTGGGCCGGCGAGCAAGCCATCGAGCGCGTGGAGGTGTCGACGGATGGCGGCAGCCGTTGGCACGACGCGCAACTGTCGTCGCCGAAGCTGCCCTTCGCATGGCGCCTGTGGCATCTGGACTGGCGGCCTTCGGATCCCGGCTATTACACAATTCTGTCGCGTGCGACCGATTCCAGCGGACGGGTGCAGCCCATCGTCGCGGTGTGGAACCCCTCGGGGTACTTGTGGAACGCGATCGACCGCGTAGGCGTGACCGTGGAGAAGGCATGATGACCGGAAGACTTTTGTGGCTGGCAGGAGTAGCGGCGGGCGCCGCGCTGTGCGCAGATCCCGCGGTGGTGGCGCGCGGGCAGAAGGAGGAGGCGCGCAGTTGCATTCCGTGCCACAGCCTGCGGCTGATTCACTCGCAACGGCTGAGCAAGGCGGCATGGAACAAGGAACTGGAC
Organism: Candidatus Sulfopaludibacter sp. SbA4; assembly: GCA_900290305.1. Classification (GTDB taxonomy): domain Bacteria; phylum Acidobacteriota; class Terriglobia; order Bryobacterales; family Bryobacteraceae; genus OMOG01. The sequence continues at coordinate 15,221 of OMOG01000461.1, read as the reverse complement.
AAGATGGCCGGCTGGGGCACCGTAATTACCGATCGCGACGCGCTGCTCGAGTATCTCGTGGCCAACTTCGGCGACGACAAGGCGCCGCCCCCGCCCGCGATGTCGCAGGACGGTGTGAAGAAATAGGGATGTGGGGCAGGCGCTATCGCCAACCCCGCGAACTCAAATTACTGTTCTACCGGATACCCCTGGTCGATCCAGTCCGTCTTGAAGTTCGTGCCGGAGTACATGGCCTTCACGTGTGTGAAGCCCATCTGTTTCAGCAGATCGATCGCAGGCTTGATATTGGGGCACCGGTCCCACGGGCAGCATCCGCAGTAGATCACCAGTTCGCGGTCGCGCGGGAGTTTTCCGGCAGCAGCCTTGAGAGCCTCCAGCCCTTCGCTTTTGCCCGCGGGGCCCGCGTACAGCGCGCCGGGGATGTGCTTGCTGCGATACAGAACGTTGGGACCAACCTGAAAAATGGCCGGCTTGTCCTGGCCGGATGCGAGCCGCGCCGCCAGGTCTTTCGGCTGGATCAAGGGAATCTCGGCTGCCAGCGCCGCGGCCAGCAGGGTTGCAATAACAATCGGGTAGAACTTCACGATTTCCACTGTAACTCCATCGTGAGGCTCAACGCGCGCCGGGTAGTGACAGCGGACTGGCGCACGGGACAACGGGACCGGCGCCACAAGGCGTCAGGGCGAGATCGCCGGGCAACAAGCCCACGTCGAGCCGCCAGACTTCGCGGCCGGGGAATGCCCGCACCAGTTGTACCGTGGCCGCGGGGCCAAGGTCGCGCACCCAGACGATTTTGGCCTGCGCGGGGTCGGCGGAATTGTAGACGTATTCGTAGTGAATGGGGTTGTAAGGCCCATAGCGGATCAGAACCAGGCTGTCGGTTGGCCGGGAGTCGAGGAATGCTTCGATCCGATCGCGGGGGTGCGGCAGGCTCAGGCCGCAGCATGCGTACTCGGTATCGTTCGCCCACCGGGTGCTGCCGGACACCAGGCTGGCAGCGGATAGCAGCATGGCGAGGCCGAACACCAGCACCAGCGAACGGCTGAAGGCTAGTCCAAACGGCCGGCCGCGAGGCTTCCAGTGGCGCAGCGCGCGGAAGCCGAACAGCAGCAGCAGACAATAGAGCGGCACGAACGGCGCCATGTAATGGGGGTGAACGGGAATCTCCAACAAGAGCGACGCCAGGCAGATAGCCAGCGCGATCCCCAGCTTCCATCGCCGCGCAAACCAGATTCCGGCCAGCCCGGCCAGGAACGGCGGCCACAGCGCGGGGCGCAGAAAAATCCAGAAGGCACGGAGGAACTGTTCGCCCTTCAGCGACAGGTAGCCGCTAAGTGTGCGGCTGCGGAAGTATGTCGGCATGTGGTAGGACACCTCGAACCGGGCGATGTTCTCGGGCAGTTCCGGCAGCTTTCGGGGCTCCCCGAAAACGAAGCGCGGAGCCGCCGAAGCATCGCGGTCGCCGATGACATAGGGCATCGTGCGCCAGTCTCCGGTACAGCGCAGATCGTACCAGGCCGTGAATAGTGCGAACCCCACTACGCCGGCGGCCAGCGGCCCCAGCAGGCGAGTCAGTTCCCGCCACTCCACCTTGGGACGCCGCGCTGCCACATCGTACGCCAACAGAATGGCGATCGCAGCAACTAAGAACAGGCCCTCGTAGGGACGGCGCAAACCCAGCAGGACCGCACCCGCGGTGAACGCGCAGGCGGCTTTGACATCCAGGCGCGTCCGCAGCCGGCCATAGGCGCCCACCACCAGGTTGCCGCCGATCGCGGCCACCGAGCCTCCCCAGTAGCTGTTCATCCAATACGTGAACACGCCCAGTTGCAGGCCGGCCAGCAAGGCGATCGGAAACGCCCATCCGTCCGATGCAAACGCGCGCATCATCCACCACGCAGTGGCCGCCATCAAGCCCACGCTGAGGAAGACGCCCCACCAGGGATGGCCGAACACCATCTGGCCGAAGGCCAGCACCGCCGCCTGGGCCGGCGGGTATATGGAAACATAGGCCGGCGTGGTCAGAACATAGAGCGCGCGAAATGCTTCGGGCACCGGAGGTGGCGGGTTCGCCACGCGGCCCATGGCGAAGGTCTCTCCGCCCAGGACATAGCTGAATTCATCCATCGCCGTGGGAGACGGTATGCCGGCCACCGGCAGAAGCGCGGCGCGAAACACCAGCGGCGCCAGGAAGGAGATGGCGAAGGCGGCGCCCGGATTGATTCGCCGGACGCGGGTCTCGAGAGCGTTCCAGTAGCGTTTGGCGAATGCCGGCCGCCACCAGGAGAGCGCACCAAAGCCCACTAACAACAGGATCTCAGGCCATAGCAACCAGGTGATCATGTGATGCGGAGCGCCGGTTCAATTGTAACAGCACCTCGCGGTCAACTCTGAATTGACAGTCGCTCTTCCCCAACCCGGGAACCTCTGGTAGACTGCAACGATGGATCTGGGTTCGACGCTACGCCATTCCGCCAAGAGAAATCCGCAGAAGCCCGCGGTTATTTGCGACGACCAAATCGTCTCGTATGAAGCGCTGGACCGGTCAACCAATGCCCTGGCGCGCTGGTTGTTGCGGGAGGGGCTCGCGACCGGGGACCGCGTGGCTATTCACTGGTCGAATTCGGTGGAGGTGGTGAATCTCTACTTCGCGTGTTTCAAGGCCGGGCTGATTGCGGTGCCGGTGAACAACCGGCTGAAGGCCCCCGAAATCGCCTACATCCTGGGACACTCCAAGGCCAAGCTGTGTTTCAGCCAGCCCGAACTGGCGCCGCTGTGCGAGGAAGCGCGCGCGGAGTGTCCGGACCTGCGTCGCATCTATACTGCGTTGCCGGCGCTCGAAACCACTGACTCCGAGGGCATCGCGTTGCCGGATGTAGCTCCCGACCGGGTAGCGGCGATCTTGTACACATCCGGCACCACCGCGCGCCCCAAGGGGGTCATGCACACGCACGTTTCGCTGGTGGGCGCCACCGAGTTGATGATCCTGCTGGGCATAGACGAAACCCACGCCCTGCTGGCGGTGACGCAGATGGTGCACATTGCGGCGCTGGCTTGCGCGCTGCTGCCGGGAATCTCCTGCGGCGGTACGGTGGTTCTGCTTCCGGCGTTTGACGGCCCCCGCGTGCTGGACCTGATCGAGCGCTGGCGCTGCACGTTCTTCGTGATCCTGCCCGCCATGCTGCGGTTCGTGGTGGAGGAGCAGGGCTGCACTCCGCGCGACGTCAGTTCGGTGCGTTTGTGCCTGGCGGGAGGCGACACCGTGCCGGTGACTTTGCAGGAGCGTTTCCGCGCGCTGTTTGGAGTTCCGGTGCGGGAGCTTTTCGGGATGACCGAGACGGTGCCGATCACCTGCATTCGCGAAGACGCTCCGCGGACCGGGTCGGTAGGACCGGCGATGGACCTGGTGGATGCGCGGGTTGCGGATCTCACTGGGAAGGTAGTGGCGGACGGGCAGGTTGGCGAACTACAAGTGCAAAGTCCCGCCAATTGCGTCGGATACTGGGACGACCCGAAAGCCACGGCGGCCACGTTCGAAGACGGTTGGCTGCGGACGGGCGACCTGGTGAGGCGCGACGCCGACGGCTTCTATTGGTTCGAAGGGCGGGTGAAGCAGATCATCGTCCGAGGCGGCTCCAACATCTCGCCGCAGGAAGTGGAGGAGGCGCTGTATCACCATCCGGCGGTGCTGGAGGCTGGGGTGATCGGGATGCCGGACCCGGTCCACGGTGAGAAGGTGATCGCGTTCGTGGCGTTGCGCGAGGGATTCAAGGCGGGGGAGCAGGAGTTGCGCGACCTGGTGCGCAGCCGCATCGCGGACTACAAGACGCCGGAGCGCATTGTGTTTCTGCCTGTGCTGCCGAAGGGACTGACCGGCAAGGTACAGAGGCGCGCGCTGAAAGACCTGGTGGTGGAAGGGCGTGCGGCTGGGGCGTGATCGGCGGGTTGGCAGGCGAAAGCGCCTGCCCCACACTAAAAGCCGAAGTGCTGGGGATTGCGCCCGATGATGATGGCGGCGAATACTTTGGGGACGTACTCGCGGGTCTCGGCGGGCAGCGCGCGGGCCCGATAAAGGTACCAGAAGTTGCGCTGCTTGATGGGATCTTCCACGGCGTTCATGACCGCCTGCTTCACGCGGGTAGGTCCAAAATTGTAGGCTGCCAGGGCCAGCATGACGGAACTGCCGGTTCCGAAATCGTTGAGCAGTTGCCGGAGAAAGCCGCTGGCGGCGCGCGTCGACTTGATCAGGTCGTAGCGCTCGTCAACGGCTCCGTCCACGCGCAGGCCGTAGAAACGGGCGGTAGCGGCGGTGAACTGCCACGGCCCGGCGGCGCCAGCGGCACTGGTTCTGCGGAGGCCGAGGGCACTCTCAACGAGCGGCACATAGGCGAAATCGGGCGGCAGTTTTTCTTCTTCCAGGATGCGCCGCATGGCCGCGATTTTGGGAGCGGCCTCGCCGAGGGCGCGCTCCATGTGCGGCCGGTCGGTCCCCTGGTACTGCTGGATGTGGGCGTTGACGCGTTCCACGAACTCCGGCGGGATGCTGTATACTTCAGCGCCGAATTCGCTCATGAGGGTGCGGATCTGTTGCGTCACGAAGTCTTCTTTGTAGCGGCCGCCCACGCGATAGAGCAGGCTGTGCTGGAGAGTTTCGGCCTGGTCCTGGTAGGCCTCGAGCTCGGAAATCAGACGGTCTCTCTGCTCGGGGGTTCCCTGCGCGTTTTCCAAACGCGTCTCGATCTCCTGGATCTGCTGATCGATGGATACCTTCTCGTCTTTGAGCAGGCGGATCTTCCAGTACCCGTACAGGGAGGTGAGGACCAGGGCGGCCGCGAGCGCGTAGATCACGGTTCGAAAGCGCCGGCCACTGCGCTCTAAGGCGCGGTCGACCACGTCTCGCATGAGGGTGAAGGTCTGGCCGCCGATGCCTGCGATGCGGGCCTGGCGGGCGCGGGTCACGGCTTCGGAGAGGAGAGCGTGGTGGGCGCCGCCCTGGGCATCGGGTGCGCGGCGCATTTGGGTGATGAGGATGCCTTGGGGGATGACGAGGGTCTGGTCCAACCCGGACTGCGCCGATTCCTCCGTCAGGAAGGAGAACTCGGGGCCATCGCTTCCCAGACGGACGATGGCTTGGGGGGACAATTCGGCCTCGGCGATCCTCTCACCGTTGAGGTAGCTGCCGTTGGTGCTGCCGGTGTCGCGAATGCGCCAATGCTCGCCATCCCCGAGGATTTCCAGGTGGTGAGCGGAGACGGTGGCGGCGTTGTGACCCTGAATGACGATATCGTTATCGGGGCTCCTGCCGATGCGGGTGCAGCCGTCCGGGAGCAGGTAGCGGGTTCCGGCAAGGGGACCGGAGCGGGAGACGAGCCAGGCTTTGGTGCGGGCGATGGTGGAAGTCTCGTCGGGCATGCGAACGTCTACTGACTATTATGATTTCATTGTCGGGCGTTGACTGGGCGATGGCGGCGAGAATCGATGTGATAAATAGTACGGAACTGCAGACGACAGGGTAGGGTTACGCCCGGTTGCGGCTTAACCCCCTCACTGTCGGAGCTTCGAAGCTCAGTCGCCGGCGGCGCCGCGGGGCTTGGGAGTGAACCACCAGCCCCATTCGGAGAGCATCGATTTGAGGCGGTAGCGATTGGTCTTGGCGGCGGAGAGCGCCAGCATGAGCAGAATGAGGCACGCGGCCGCCATGACGGTCTGGCCCACGTTCAGGCTGTTTTTCCAGAACCAGAGCCAGTGGCCGTAGACCAACTCGATGTGTACCCAGTAGACCAGCAGCGACGTGGTGCCGAATTGCCGCACCCAACTCCAGCCATCCTTGGCGGCGTAGCGCGTCCAGAGAAACGCCAGCGCCAGCAGCAGCAGCGTGACTCCCAGCTTGGACAGGATCTGCGCGGGGCTGTTCAGCCAGTAGTCGGATTTCGCATAGATGGAAAACGGCAGGCCGGCGAAGTACTGGCAGGCCAGGATCAGGGCGCCGCCGATGATGGCGGCCCACTGCATGGCGCGCTCCATGGCGTCCTGCGGAGCGGTGCGGATGATGCTGCCGGCGCTCATGCCGAACGCCAGGTACGCAGCCCACGGGAAGAAGGCGAAAAACCGGTAGTCGGGAACGAGATAATTGCGGACCATCTCGGGCGCGAAGGACCAGTCCATCTGCGAAACCAGGGGCGCGGCGAAGGCAATCGCGAGCCCTATCACGGCGCAGAGGCGCACGCGCTCCGCGGTCCGGAACAGGGCCATCAGCGAGAACAGCGCGACGCCGAAGCCCATGCAGTTCAGAATGTCGACGCGAAAGAGGTCTGTCCAAGGAGCCGGCTGGCTGAAAATCCAAAGCTGAATGCGGAAGGCAAACGCCAGCAGGAACAGGTAGCCCGAGCGGCGGAATGCCGTGGCCACGCGCTGCAGCGGGGGCAGACCCTTGCGCTCGGTGCTGTCCATCAGAAAGGCCAGCGTCACTCCGGTGAGGAAGAGGAAGATAGCCGGGGGCATGCCGCCTACGAACTGGGACAGCATGTAGGGCGCGCTGCCGCGCAGATCGTTCTTCAGGAATGAATCGAATACGTGGCCCTGCAGCATGATCAGGGCGCCGATGCCGCGGACCCAATCGAGATACTCCAGGCGGTAGAAACTGGTCTTGGTTCTCATGCTACTTCTGGGGGTATTCCCTGGTGACGCCCTTGGGCAGATTCAAGCTGACGGCGGAGTCCGGCAGATTCGGGTTCACCAGCATGTTCGTATAAGTCGCCATCGAGTAGTCTCCGCCCGGCTGGTACATTTTCTGTTGCACGGAGATGCCCGTTTTGTCGGAGATCCACAGTTCGAATTTCGGAAACTGCGCGAGCAGATCTTTGGATTTCGGAATCAGCTCGATTCGAGTGGTTGCTTCGCCGGCAACCGTTTCGGGCCCACCAAGCTTAACCGAATAGGCGTCCCGCAGATCCCTGGAGTTACTGCCGAATCCCAGGCGCAGGAACTGTTCCATCTGGGAGCGGTGATTCTTGCCGAGATCGATCTCCTGGACGATGTTGGTCTTGGGGTAGTAGATCTCCACTTTGGTGCCGTCGATCCTGACTTTTTTCTGGTCCGGCTGTTGGAAATCGATCAGCATGCGCAGCTCGTGCGGCCTGGGGATTTTGACCACGACAGTTCCGGTATCGACACTATCTTCATTGATGATGGCGGTGTGCGAAAGTTTCTTTGTATCTGCTTTCAAGCCCTTGAATTTGGCGGATGCCTGGTCCATACGGGTAAATACTTCTTCGAGAGAGCTATCCGCAGCCGCCGCGCCAAAGTGGGGTCCTCCGACAACCGTCAGGGTACTCGACCAGACGAAGGCGAGTCGAAACAGGCGCATGGAATGTAGCTCCCTTCTCACAGACGCAAGGTGATGTTCCCTGGAGTACGGCCGGCGGGCTCAGGGCCGGGCGAACGCCATGTAGCCTTGCAGCTCGCCTTCCGAGTCGAGGATCGGTTCCAGCCGGATCACGGTGAGGCGCCGGCTGCTGGTGCCTTTCTGAAGAAACTGCGTGAGCTTGTCCACGCGCTGGTTCTCCGGTATATTCTTCAGGAACTCGGCATTCACATAAAACGGGGAACTGCCGTTCTCCGAAGGCAGCATGGTGATTTGGCTGGCTTTGGGAATGCGCGGCTGGTCGCGGAAAAAGTCGCGCGGGGTGAGGAAGATAAACGCGAGGATGATTCCGACCATGACGTCATATGGCCTGCTCCCGCGCGGGTAGTCCCACAGGATGAAACGCTTCAGCATGTGCAAAGTCTATTTTAGCAGCAATGGGATTAAACTAGGCACTGTGAAGACCGCTGCCCGTACGAGCCGGGACTAACGGGAAGAACA
>OMOG01000461.1:0-7347 GCA_900290305.1 Candidatus Sulfopaludibacter sp. SbA4 | reverse complement strand
CGTACGAGCCGGGACTAACGGGAAGAACAAATTCACCGCGGAGACGCGGGAGACGCGGAGGAAGACGCGGAGAAGACAAAGTCAAAACCTGAGAGCGCAGAGGAAGCGGAGAAGCGCTGAGAAAACCGCACCCCGGGGGCTTGAAGGATTTTGGCGATTTCGGAGCGGCGCGCGTCATTGCCGATGGATCTGTATCGCTGGTTGCCGCCGGAAGGCGTGAAGATCGTGCTGGTTCTCGCATTGTCCTTTCTGGTCGGGCTGGAACGGGAAGAGCACAAGACGGGCGCCGAGGCCTACTCGTTCGGCGGTGTCCGCACATTTCCCTTGATCGGGTTGATCGGCTACGTACTCGCCTTCCTATCGGGCCCCCAACTGTTGCCGGTGGCGCTGGGCTTTGCCGTGGTGGGCGGATTCCTGCTGCTCTCCTACTGGCACAAATTGTCCGCTGCAGGGTTGGCCGGCATCACGTCGGAGATGTCGGGGCTTACCACTTACCTGGTCGGGGTGCTGGTTTCTCACGAACAGTTCTGGATCGCGGCCACCATCAGCGTTGCCAGCATGCTGTTGCTGGAGCTGAAAGCCGCGCTGGAAGGATTGACCAAACGGATCTCGGGGGAAGAGATCCTGACGTTCACCAAGTTTTTGCTGCTCACCGCGGTGGTGCTGCCGGTGCTGCCGAACCAGGAGTTCGGGCCGTTCCAGATCAACCCTTTTCGGACCTGGCTGATCGTGGTGGCGGTGAGCACGATCTCGTATGCCAGCTACGTGATCCAACGGTGGACCAAACAGCAGGGCGGGCTGATTCTGGCGGCGATTCTGGGCGGCGCCTACTCCTCGACGGTGGCTACGGTGGTGCTGGCGCGGCGGGCGCGGAGCGAAAACCATCCGCATCTCTTTTCGGGCGCGACGTTGATCGCTTCCGGCATGATGTATTTTCGCCTGGCGGCGCTGCTGGCATTATTCAACCGGAGTCTGCTGATGAAGCTGGGGCTGCCGTTTGGAGTGCTGGCGCTGGTGGCGGTCGGCGCCGGCTGGTTGTGGTCGCGCCGCCCGGACCCGAATCCAGCCGAAGTGGAAAGAGAGTACCAGCCGAAGAATCCGCTGGAATTGCGCGCGGCCCTGCTCTTCGCCCTGTTGTTCGTTGTCATGTTGGTCGTCACTCACCTGGTGGTGGAGCATCTCGGCAAGGCCGGGGTGTACGTCCTGGCCGGGGTGATGGGAGTTTCCGACGTGGATCCGTTCATCATGGGGATGACCCAGGCGGCCGGCTCGATGACACCGGTGGCGGTGGCGGCTGCGGCGATTGCGATTGCCGCCTCCAGCAACAACGTGGCGAAAGGAGTGTACGCTTACGTCCTCTCCGGCCGCCAGACTGGTGTGCTCAGTCTCGCGCTGCTGGCCGGGCTGGCGCTTGCCGGCCTGGTGCCTTTGCTCTGGTTAAGAGGTTAGCGTGAGCCGTGTCATTGTGCTGTTATTGTTGCGGTGATAGAATCTGAACCGACTTATCCCTGGAGACAGACCGCCATGCCGGAAATGCCGCCGATCAGCACGAATTGGCAGCTTGACTCTGTTAGTGCCCCGCCGACAGGACGCCGCAGCGTTGCCGCCTCAACCCAAGATGCGTTTCTCTCGTCCGTAGCAGGTGACGCTTTCGAAGTGACGCACACGTTCCGCGCCACCAGCCCTCAGCGGCGCGGCGTGGAGACTCTGCCTCCGATGGATGTGACGATCCCCGTCGAACCGGGCGGCGTCTACCTGCTGGCGGTTCGTCACGAAGGTTCGGGCGCGATCTCCTTCCACGCCGCCAAGCCCGCGACTCCCCGCCGCGGTGCTGAGCCCGCGCCCGCGACGGCGACGTTCGAGGTGGAGTTCTCCGACGCACCCGATTACGAAACGCGGCGTTCGATCGTCACGAAGGCGATAAAAGGAGTGGTTCTCAAAGCCGCCGGCAGGCTCGCGGACATTGCGGTGCCGTGGATCGCCTCAGAAGTGGAAGGACTCATCTGGAGCAAGAGGGGGCTGACCCGGGGCTGGCTGCAAGTCACGCCAGACGGACTGAAGAGCGGGAACCTGGCGCCGGCGGATTTCAGCCCGATCGACAATTCCAGCGGCCGCTGCCTCCTGTTGCTGCATGGAACCTTTTCCAACGCCGCGAGCGCGTTTATCGGCTTGGCGACAACGCGCACCGCCGGTGGGCAGGACTTTTTCTCGGCCGTCCAATCGCTGTACGGCGGCCGCGTTTACGCCTTCAACCATTTCACCGTAAGCCAGACGCCGGAAGAGAACGCGAGAGACTTGATCGCGGGACTCCCCAAGCAGGCGACCTTCGACGTGATCACGCACTCGCGCGGAGGTTTGGTTCTGCGGAACCTGGTGGAACGGTCTCAGGTGTTGGGGCCGAACGCGGGTAATTTCCGGCCGGGCCGCGTGGTTCTGGTGGCGTCGCCGAACCAAGGCACGCCGCTGGCCACCGCCGACCGTTTCGACAAACTGATCAGTTGGTGGACCAACCTGCTGGAGTTGTTTCCGGAGAATCCCTTCAGCATCACCGCCGAGTACATCGGAGAGGCGCTGAACTTCATTGCGCGGCACGTGGTGGATGCGTTGCCGGGGCTGGACTCGATGAATATGACGGGAACTCAGATCGCCGATCTGCAGGCGCCGCCCGGCCCGCCCCCGGACGTCTACTCGGCCCTGATTTCCAACTATCGGCCCACGGGTAATCTTCTGGCTCGTCTTCTCGATCTCGGCATTGATGGCATCTTTGGCGTGGCCAACGACCTGGTGGTGCCGAGCGAGGGGGGCTGGAAAACGGATCAGCGCCCCACCTGGGTGGCGGGCGCGCAAATCGGGTGCTTCGGCAGTAACCTGGCCAGCTCCGCAGCTAAGGACGGCGTCATTCACACGACCTACTTTGCGCAGCCCGAGACAACCGATTTCCTGGTGAAGACGTTGCTGGGACAGCCGCTGGGGGTTCCGCAGTTGGATCCCGACATTCACCTGACTTTCTTTGGCCGCAGAAGCCTCGCCCCCGCCGGCCCCTCCCCTGCCCCGCCCCCAGCGGTGGGCGTCTCACCGCCGGTCCCGGAGGCGGCCGGGCTCGAGAAATTCCTGCCGGCCAAAATCGGGGAGGCCGACGACATCCTGCACCTGTTTCTGATCTCTCCGGATGAGCACCTGCCGCCCGAGGTGGTGAAGAATGCGCAGTACCGGACCGCGATTCTGTTGGGCACCTTCCGCAATGCCCGGGTAGTGGAGACGATTTTCCTGCGGGGCGCCCACAAGGCCCGGGAGGCCGCCGGGCCGAAAGACAGTCCCATCGAGGATCTCCACTGGCACCGTATCATCGCCGCCAATGAACGCATTAAGAACTACGTGGATGGCAAGGCCGGGGTGACGTTGCCCACCGGCGAAGAACTGCACGGACTCGGGTTGGATTTGTTCAACGCCATGTTCCCGGGCACCGTGCGCCGCCTCTACGACGTGGCACGGGTCGCGAGGGGCCAGATGGGCCAGCGTCTCGACATTGTGATCACGTCGATGATCAACTGGGTTGCGGATAAGCCGTGGGAGTTTGCCTACGATCCCAGCCGCCAGAGCTTTCTGGCCACCGAAGACGTCAACTTTACGCGCAACGTCCTGACCGGTGTCCCGGCGGAGGAACCCGCCGCGCGGAGTGGACCGCTGCGCATCCTGGTGGTCGTAGCGCAACCGGTCGGTCTCGGCTTGCTGTCGGCGGAAGAAGAGGAGCGGGTGGTTCGCCGCGGATTCCAGACGCTTTCGAGTTCATGCTGCGGGCGCGTGTGGACTTGCTGCACAAGCGGCTTCGCGAGCCCAATATCGACATCCTCCACTTCGTGGGGCATGGTGAGTACAACGAACAGGAAGACCAAGGTTACCTGGTCTTTGAGAATCCCGACGGAGGCATGCAATTGGTGAGCGCGGAGAGCCTGCGACAGGTGCTGTGCCACCGCGGCATCCGGCTGTTGTTTCTGAACGCGTGTGAAACCGGAATGGTGGGACGGACGGAAAATCCCTCCGACTTCAACCGCGGTGTGGCGCCCAAGCTGGTGGCTGGCGGAATTCCGGTGGTGGTGGCCAATCAGTATAAAGTGCTGGATGTATCGGCCACGGAATTCACCAAGAATTTCTACTGGTGGCTGGCGTTGGGCAGCACGGTGGGAGATGCGGCGCGGGAAGCCCGGGTGGCCGTGAACTATGCCATTGCCGGAGAAAACATCGATTGGGCGGTGCCGGTGGTGTATGCGCGGAATCCCGGCCGGCCGATTTACACCGCGTCCGAAACGGCGCGCGCGGTGGCGACTGTGCGCCGGGCCCCTCTGGCACGGAGCCCGCAACCCTGCAAGGGCTTTACGGGCGTCAAGGTGGGCTTGTGGGATGTGAACCAGGTTCTTCCGGCACTGGATGAGTTTGGGATTACGCTCAGCCGCAAGCAGACCGAGTTCTGCTTCCGGACAGTAGATGTGTCCGCGCCGCTGGGCACCTGGCGCGCGGACACTCGATCGGAGGGCGCCACACCGAGGGGTTACATCGAGGGTGGCGAAGTGGCGAAGAAGCTCCGCGATCACGTGGCGAGCCTCGGCGTGGATCGCCTGATCTGTATCACCTCGTTCGCGTTGGCCGACAAGGAGTCCGAGGGCTTGGCCCTGTGGAACCAGGATCCCGGCATGCGCGTCGCCATCGTATCGGTAGAGCCGATTCTTTCGGAACTCGACAGTGCCCGGCCGTTGCTGAATCGTTTCATGGCAAACATGATCGTGGACGCCCTATGCGGAGCCGAGGGGCACAAAACGCCACCCGCCACCTGTCCGAACCACTATTCGGACACGGTCGATTCGGACCCCAAGGCGCGGCTGGCGTATTTGACCGCGCAGCAGCAGTTTTGCGAAGCTTGCCGCGCAGTTCTCGGCGCGAAAGCGGCGGCGATGGATCGGATCCTGGCCGCTTACTGAGGGCGGAGTGCTTAGGGCTTGTCAGGAAATAACTGTGCCAACCGCTCCCTGACGGTCGCGGCTCCGATGCGCCTTCAGAGCCGCGACCGTTAGGGAGCGGTTGCGGCCGATTGAATTGGTTATTTCCCGATGGTGGCTTAGCCGTTCCAGGGAATGAACGGCTGATGCAACGGCGTAAGCCCTTGCGGATCCTGGTGACCGCTTGCGGGTCGCGCCGGCGTTACCGGGAGCGGCGCAGGCGAATTAATTCACGGCTGCGAACTTCCGGAGCCGGGCCCCGCGATCGGCCGGGCGGACGCGACCGGCCTTGCTTGCCTCGAACAACTCGGGCATCCTTGAGTGTACGGCCCCTATGATCCTGGCCATCGATATCGGCGGCACCAAGTTCAGCATGGCGGTATTTGACCGGCGCCGCATGGTCCGGCGTGAATCGCGTGCCACCGACGCCGCCGGAGGCCGCGAATGGATGCTGGCGAGAATCCGCGAGATCGTGGCGGCGTGGCGCTTGGATTTTCCGTTCGAGCGCTGCGGGATCGGCTTCGGCGGCCCGGTCGACTTTGCGGGGCAACGAGTCGTGCTCTCGACACACGTCGGCGGCTGGCGGGATTTCGATCTGTGCGGTTTTGTGAGCGAACTCTCCGGCGCTCCCGCGATTATGGATAACGACGCCAACGCTGGGGCCATCGGCGAAGCGGAATTCGGAGCGGGAAAGGGCTGCTCGCCGCTCTTCTACATGACCCTTTCGACTGGCATCGGCGGGGGCATCTACGACAACGGGCGCGTGTGGCGCGGGTCGGATTCTTACGGCGGCGAGATCGGACACTTGACGATCCGGCCGGACGGCCCCGAGTGTCTCTGCGGGGCGCGCGGGTGCTACGAACGCATGTGCAGCGGCCTGTGGCTCGAACGCGATTACGGCAGATCCGCGCGGGAGTTGATGCAGGACGCGCCATTCGTGGAGCATTACGTAGTCGACCTGGCGCTGGGTTTGAAGGCCGCGATCATGCTGCTGAATCCGCGGCGCATCGTCATTGGAGGGGGAATCAGCAAAGCCGGAGACCGGCTGTTTGTCCCTTTACGCACGGAACTGCGGCGGCAGATTACGAGTTGGTCGGCCGCGCGCATCGATGTCGTACCGGCTGCCTTGGGAGACGACAGCGTACTATATGGCGCACTGGCACTGGCGGAAAGGTGACTCATGTGCTCAATCGAACAGGCCAAAACGGGATTAATTGAGTGAGCCGCGGTAGAACCGTTATGCTGGATTAGGAGAGCGCCCTGGTGGGATCGATGCCTGCCAAACAAGTATTAACGGACCGCGACAAGAAATTCCGGCTGTTGTTCGAAGAGAATCCGCAGCCCATGTGGGTCCTCGATTCGGAAAGCCAGAGATTTCTCGAAGTCAATGCAGCCGCAGCCGCGCTTTACGGTTACAGCGTGGAAGACTTTCGAATCATGACGCTGGCCGATGTACAACTCCCGGAGGAGGCTCGGCGATTCACCGAAGAACTCACTCAGCCGGCGCGCACCACACCCGGCGTGTGGCGTCACCGCACTAAGAGCAGCCGCCTGATCGAGGTGGAGATCGCGGTGCACGAGATCCAATATGGAGGCCGCAAAGCTCACTTGGCGGTCCTGCTGGATATCACCGGGCGGCGCCAGTTGGAAGAGCAACTGCGGCAGGCGCAGAAGATGGAAGCGGTGGGCATGCTGGCCGGCGGCGTGGCGCACGACTTCAACAACCTGCTGACCATCATTGGGGGTTACAGCGAGCTGATCTTGAGGAATCTGGGCCCGCACGACCCCAATCGCCATTCGGCCGAGCAGATCATGAAGGCCGGAGAACGCGCCGCGGCGCTCACCAGGCAACTGCTGGCGTTCAGCCGGCGGCAAGTGCTCCAGCCGCGGGTTCTGGAATTGAACAAACTGGTGACCAGCCTGAGCACCATGCTGCAGCGGCTCATTGGGGAAGACGTTGAATTGCGCCTGGTGCTGTCGTCCGACCTGGGACGTGTCAGTGCCGACCCCGGCCAGATCGAGCAGGTGCTGATGAACCTGGCGGTGAATGCGCGCGATGCCATGCCGAAAGGTGGAATCCTCACGATCGAGACGGCCAACCGGCAACTGGACGATAATTATGCCCTGCAGCATGTGGCCGTGAAGGCGGGGCCGTATATCCAACTCGCCGTCAGCGACACCGGCACGGGTATGGACGCGGCCACCAAGGCTCGCCTGTTTGAGCCGTTCTTCACTACCAAGGGAGCCGGCACCGGGCTGGGGCTCTCCACGGTATTCGGCATCGTCAAGCAGAGCGGCGGGAACGTGGAAGTGTATAGCGAGCCGGCATGCGGAACCTCGGTGAAGGTGTACCTGC
>OMOG01000462.1 GCA_900290305.1 Candidatus Sulfopaludibacter sp. SbA4 | reverse complement strand
CTCTGAAGTACCCGGGCCGTGGAGGCGGCGGCACACTGGCGGGTGCAGGCGCCGGTCGTGGCCCGGGTCCCGGAGGTCCCCCGGGCGCGGGTGGCCGCGCCGGTCAGGGAGCGCAAGCAGGCAGAGGAGCAGCGGCGGGTGGCCGTGGTTCTGGCCGCGGTCCGGGGTGTGAAAACCCCGGCACTCCTCCGACTGCCGCGGAGCGCGCCAGGTTCGACATGGCCGGCCCGCAGTTCGACTTCGACGCCAACAACCGCTATCCCGGCCAATATTACGAGCAATCGTCGAGCCGCGGTATCGCTGCCAGTCCCGGCGCGATTGTCCTGGCCGAGCCGGGGCAACGGCGCTTGCTATCCACAATTGCCGACAAAGCCACGCTGGATTCCTGGTTCAAGAAAGACGATTACAACCAGTTTCTGCTCATCGCCAAGGGCAACGTCAGTAGCATGCTCATGAACGGCCACCTGATCTCTGTCTTCATCGACAACGATCCGGCCTACTTTCGCCCCAGCGGTAAAATCGGTCTCGAGGTCGAAGCGACTGGCGCATACTACACTCGCAATATCTGGTTGAAGAGGCTGTAACGGTGGCACAGGCATTCCTGCCTGTGTTCTTCACGCTACGAGTAGCGCAGCAGCGCCTTGAAGCCGAAATCCATGTGCTGTTGGATATGGCAGTGAAACAACGTCGGCCCCGGCTGGTCGGCGGTAAAGTCGCTGGTCGGCGGTAAAGTCGACGCTGGCGCGTCCGTAGGTGGGCACCACCACCGTGTCCTTAATCACACCCGAGGTGGCCTTGCCATAAATCTCGGCGATCTCGAGTTGGTGGCGATGCAGGTGCAACGGATGCGCATCGTCGGTGCGGTTATGAAACGTCAGCCGGTAGCGCGTCCCCGGTTTGAGCAGAAACTCCTGTTCGTGCGGATACGATTTGCCGTTTACGGTGAAGCTGTTGAATTTGCCCGCGCCGCGCGGCACCTTTTCAAACACCATGTCCAATCGCTCGGCCGGCGCCGGTGCGGATGGCGGCTTGCCGAAGAGCGTATAGTCCCAAACGGACTTGGGCGGCGCCACCCACTGCGGGGTGCGGTGTTGATTGGCGTATTCGATGGCAATGCCCAAGCCCCCTTCGCGCACCGGGTCCTCGGGCGCGCCCAGGATCCAAACCCCGGGATGGTTCATCTCCACCCAGGCATCGATGCGCTCGCCCGGACCCAGCATCAACACGTCCACCGCCGCCGGCGTGGGCACGGGATTTCCGTCCAGCGCGATCACGTTGAATTTGTGGCCGGGCAGCGCCAGGTGGCGGTTCTCGATGGCGCTGGCGTTCAGAAAATGAAACAGCACGCGTTCGCCGGGTTTCACGCGGATCGGCTCGCCCGCGCCCAGCGCCTTATCGTTGATGGAATAGATATCGGACGTTACCTCCAGCCCCACCGGCCGCGTGTCCAGGACCGCCGGCTTCTCCGGTTGCGCCCCTATCGGGTCGAGATCGTCGGTATCCATCAGGGTGTTGGTGAAATAGGGCTCCCAATCGCGCAGCGCCAGGTAGTGTTCCTGATCGTAGCGGCCGGGGTTATTCGCCCCCTCGACAATCAGAAAGCCGAACATCCCGGTAAAGCCGCCGCGATGCAGGTCGTCCATCGACATGGTGTGGGTGTGGTACCAGCGGGTGCCGGCCGGCGTGGGCGTGAACCGGTAGCTGCGGCTTCCGTGCGGAGGCACTGCCGGGGTGCCTTCTTCCTCCGATCCGTCCACATCGGAGGGAATCAGCAATCCGTGAAAATGCACAATCTCCGGCACGTCGGTGTTATTGACCACGTTCACCGTAACCGGCACCCCCTCCTTCATGCGCAGTCGCGGCCCCGGCGAGGTGCCGTTGTACCCGATCGTACTGAGAATGCGATTGGGCGCCAACTCCACCGTGATCGGCGCAATCTGCAGCGTGAATTCGGTCTTGGCCACGTCTTCGGAGCCGGCCGGCGCCAGAAAGGAGTGTGGTTCCTGGCCCACCAGCCGGCCACTTGCGGCCGCCGCCCCTGCAATCTTGAGAAAGTCGCGTCGTTGCATGAGAAATGCCCGAAAAACCGGGCTTCGCTCCATGGTACCGCGGGTCGCCTTGGGCCAACCGCCGCTCGGCGACGACTGGTCCCGATGGAGCCTTGCCCCGACTTCAAACTCGGGTAGTGGCTCGGTTGGAAATCTGACCTGCTTTCACACCTGCGGACAACGTCTCGCAAGCAGACGGCCTGGGCGACACGGCCAGGTGAGCGACCGTCCCGAATAGCTGAAGTTTGGGGGCCTTGCCATGTTCCACAAGGGGTCCTTTGTGCAACACGCGGAGGGGCCGATCGTCAGTCGCAAACCGTTTCAGGGCTGAGTTCAGCCTTAGGCGCGGGCCCTTGTTTTGGGCGATTCCGATCAGGCCCCTTTTGAGGGGCCAGCAATCGAAAAGCCCCCGGCTCTACCGGAGGACGCCTACTGATCGAATTCTTTGAGCAGGCCATCGATGATTGAGAGTCGCGCTTGCACGTAGCGCTCATGGTCGAAAGCCTCTCCCCTTGGCGGCGGTATTGTCGCTAATTCGCGAAGAGCAGAAAGCAACGCCTCACGGGAATGCAGGAACGATCTGCCTTCGAGGTAGTCATAAACAGAAGCCTTCGCGGCAGCCTCATCCGCGAAAAACTCATAAACGCTCCTGTTCTTGGCTTTCGCTAGGCACTCTTTCAACCGGAGGTGGGCCTCCCGGCCGCGATAAACGAAGCTCTCGTTAACTGAGTTCGCGTTCCACTCGCTACTCATGCTGCTATTTTAATCCTCCAAGGTCCTTTACGCCACGAGCAGTTTTGTGTCTGACCAAACGCACTATGTTAATCTCCGGTGCATGAAACCAGACCTCTATACGAAAGCCGTCTTGACGATGATCATGGTTCTGCTCGCCGTGATCGCCTGCAAAACAGTCATCAGCCCAGAAACGACCGTAAGCGCACAGGGACCGCTCTCCGAAGTGCAATGGGACGGCCATGAGGGGTTTTTTGACCCGCGGACCGGCGAAGTATGGCAGTACTTCACTTGCGCGAAGAACATCAATGAGGGATGTCAGGTAGCCCACAAAATACGGTTCGTCTCCCAAAAGTGTAATTGAAGTTCAAACCCTGTAGATGCATGGAATTGCAGGCG
>OMOG01000463.1 GCA_900290305.1 Candidatus Sulfopaludibacter sp. SbA4 | reverse complement strand
CGCGCGCGAAGGACCTTGTCCACGTTGGCCGGCGGTTTATTGAACAGGTCGCTGGGGTCTTGCGCGAACGCCACCCCGGCAAGGATGGTAAGAACCGAAATACGCAACATTTTCTTCCATTGTAGGACGCGGTCGGGGGGCAAAAAGTCGGACCCCCTGGGCCTGCGTGCCTGCGCCGGGACGTGCTAATATCGGATTGACCTCCGTGCCGGAGTGTCGGAATTGGCAGACGAACCGGACTCAAAATCCGGCGCACTTCACTGTATTGGCAGACGAACCGGACTCAAAATCCGGCGCACTTCACTGTGCGTGTGGGTTCAAGTCCCACCTCCGGCACCAATCCACGTGTAGCGAGGCGCTATACCCCGACCGGGATGCCGATGGCCGGACGTTCCGCGGGCATGTGCCGCTCGGCCGAGCCGGTGAAAATCTGCCGCGGGCGTGAGATCTTCTGCTCGGGATCGCGCATCAGCTCATCCCACTGCGCCGGCCCACCGTGGCGCGACCGTTGCTGGGATCGGCCGGCGGAAACGCTGAAGACTTTCGTACTTCAAAACACGGAATCGGTGACGTGCTTTTTTCACATTTCTTCCACATTGGATTCAACTTGGTTGGTGTGCTAAAGTACTGAAAACAAATTTTTGAAACCTGTGGATAAATTATCCAGGCGCCCCCCAGGATGGCACGTTTTCGTTTATCCTCAATAGAAATACTCATGAGCACTACCGAAACCACCTATCGATCCGTCGGGGTCGACACACAGACCGAAGAACTCGGCCTGAAGCTTTTGACCGAGCAAATCAAGCGTACATGGCCCACGGCTGGGATCGGGGCCGTGAAGCTGGATATCGGAGCGTTCGCCAACGTCATTGACCTCGGCGCAGGCTTAGGTCTTGCAATCTCAGCCGACGGAGTCGGGTCGAAGGTCATCATCGCTCAGATGATGGAGAACTACAGCACCGTGGGCATCGATTGCGTCGCAATGAATGTAAATGACATTCTCTGCGTTGGCGCCAAGCCGCTCTCGATGGTCGACTACATCGCGATCGAGGAGGCTGCGCCTAAGGTTCTCGCGGAAATTGCGATGGGCCTGACGGAGGGCGCCAAAAGAGCAAACGTCTCCATTCCTGGCGGCGAGATCGCTCAGCTTCCGGACGTCCTCAGGAGCCACAAGCCAGGCCTCGCCTTCGATCTGGCCGGTATGGCCGTTGGACTCGTCCCGACCGATCGGATTCTTGTCGGGAGGGATATTCAGCCGGGTGACGCGATCATCGGCGTTGCCAGCAGCGGCATCCACAGTAACGGCCTTACCTTGGCGCGAAGGGTTTTGTTCGAAACGGCAGGGCTCAATGTGCGCTCAAACGCCGCCCCCCTGGAGTGTTCTCTCGGCGAGGAATTGCTGAAGCCTACGCACATCTATGTTCGGGAAGCTGTCGAGCTCTTGGAAATGGGCGTGCCGGTTCGGGCGTACGTTCATATAACGAGCGACGGTTTCCTCAACTTACCTCGGGTAGAAGCTGCCGAGGTCGGCTTCGTGCTAGATGCGCTGCTTCCCATCCCGCCGATATTCTCTCTCATCCAAGAGCATGGGCAGGTGAGTGACGAGGAAATGTTCCTCGTCTATAACATGGGGGTTGGCTTCTGCATGATCGTGGACCCAGCCGCCGCTGAGGCCGTTCTTTCCGTGGTCAAACGCCACGGAAAAGAGGCTGGCGTTATCGGCCACGTCATCAGGGATTCGGAGCGGGGCGTCCATATCCCACAGAAGGGCCTCAAGGGCGTCGGGAAGGAATTCGCCAGGGTCTAGAACTGAGTGAGTGGGAAGCGCGAGTTTCGCGAGGAAATCCAACGGCTGCGGGCTGTGATCGCCGATCTCAAAGAACAAACACCCTACGGTGAGGAGTGGCGCGCGGTATGGTCGTGTTTACGCGACTCTGAAGGCGGCCTACGGGCTCGACTCGGCGGAATTGAGCGGGTTCCTCGACATCCACTTCGAAATCGGAAAAATAGCCGAGGTACTCGAAGAAAGGTTTCAGCAAGCTCTATCCCCACACCTGCTGTCGGCCCCCTTGACCTTCGGGGCATCCAAGACGCACTACTTCATGGAAAGGATGAGTGAAGCCGATGAGTATCTGTTGTCACTCGTCCTACCTCTCTAGACTTGGGTGGGATCTACATATGGGCTGAACCGTTGACCCATCAGCGAGCCTTTGATCATCGGGCAATACCGGGCGGGCAGCCGTGGCACGTATGATTGGGATAGCAATCTGGAATCGGCAAGTTGCCGAGGGATCGGGTCGGAGGTAGAACAAGTCCCACCTCCGGCACCAACTCCTTATTGTCCCGAGCCGCTACACCCCGACGGGAACGCCGATGGTCGGACGTTCCGCGGGCATGTGCCGCTCGGCTGAGCCGGTGAAAATCTGCCTGGGGCGTGAGATCTTCTGCTCGGGATCGCGCATCAGCTCATCCCACTGCGCCAGCCAGCCGACCGTGCGCGGAATAGCGAACAACACCGTGAACATGTCGGGCTTGAAGCCCATCGCCTGGTAGATGATGCCCGAATAGAAGTCCACGTTGGGATACAGCTTACGCTTGATGAAATACTCGTCTTCGAGCGCGATCTTTTCCAGCGCGAGCGCGATATCCAGCTTGGCGTTGCGGCCGGTCACCTGGAAGACCTGTTCGGCGGTCCACTTGATGACCCTGGCGCGCGGATCGTAATTCTTGTAGACCCGGTGGCCGAAGCCCATGAGCTTGTACTTTCCGGCCTTCACCGCGTCGATGTACTCGGGGATGCGCGACACGCTTCCGATCTCGTCCAGCATCAAGAGGACCTGCTCATTGGCGCCGCCGTGCAGGGGGCCTGACAGAGCAGCGGCCGCGGCGGCCGTCGACAAGTAGGGATCGGCCTGCGAGCTGCCTACCGCCCGCATGGCGTTGGTGCTGCAGTTCTGCTCGTGGTCGGCGTGCAGGATGAACAGGATGGAGAGCGCCCGCGACAATACCGGGTTGGCCACGTACTTAGGCTCCAGCATCTTCCAAAGCATGTTCATGAAGTTGGCGGTATAGCCCAGGTCGTTATCGGGATAGACGTAGGGCAGGCCCAGGCTGTGCCGGTAGGTGTACGCCGCAATGGTGGGCATCTTGGCGATCAGGCGTACGATCTGCATCCGCCGGTTTTCCGGGTCTAGTACATGCCGCGCCTCCGGATACACCGTGGAGAGCGCCGCCACCGTGCTGACCAGCATTCCCATGGGGTGCGCGTCATAGCGGAAGCCTTCCAGGAACTTCTTGGTGGTCTCGTGGAGCATGGTGTGGTGCTTTACCAGGTGCACCCATTCCTTCAGCTCGGATTCGCCCGGCAAACTGCCGTTGAGCACAAGGTAGGCCACCTCCAGAAAGGTACACTTCTCGGCCAGTTCTTCGATGGGATACCCGCGGTACCGCAGGATCCCGCGATCGCCATCGATATAAGTAATGCTGCTCCGGCAGGATGCGGTATTCAGGAAAGCCGGATCATAGGTCATGATCCCAAAGTCTTCCGCATCCTCCTTGATCTGACGGAGATCCATCGCGCGGATGGTGCCGTCGGTAATCGGCGCTTTATAGGATTTTCCGGTGCGCTCGTCGGTTATGGTAAGAACTTGCTCGCCCATGAGGCCACTCCTTAGTGGGAGTTCCGGCACCCAAGATCGCCCCGGCGTGCCGCATCACCGGTCGCGCGCAAGCATTGCCGCAGCGGCCTCGACAACTCCAGTATGCGCCCAAGTGGGCCTTGGCTACAAGTGCTTCCTCACGGTGTGGAATATTTCAGCGCTGTCGGGGACGCTGCTTTTCCATCCTCCGTTGCGCGCCGCGGCGCATGCCAAGCGTCGGCATGAGTGCCCGACCCAGAGGGTACCCCGGCAGGCACGGGCCCAGAGGGCACCCCCTGCGCCACATCGGCCCGGCGGCGTGCGGGAAATGCGGGTGGCCCCTCAGGCGCCCGCGCTCTGGGGGCGCTTCACTTCGATGCCCGCCATCCCCTCTATAAACGTGACGATGGCGGAGTGGTCGAGATCGCCCTTGCCTTCGTTTATGAGGGCCATCAGCATCTGCTGGACGCTGCTGGTCAAAGGCAGCGCGACTTTCATCGACTCGGCCGCCAGCAACGCGTTGCGGAGGTCCTTCTGATGAAGCTTGATGCGGAAGCCCGGCTTGAAATTCCGCCCGATCACCATGGGGGCTTTGGCGTTGAGTACGGTGCTGCCGGCGAGTCCACCCTTGATGGCATTAAACACCACCTCGGGATCGAGGCCCGCGCGCGTGGCCAGCACCAGCGCCTCCCCCATGGCGGCGATGTTGCACGCCACGATGATCTGGTTGGCAAGCTTGGTGACGTTACCGGCTCCGACAGCGCCGGTGAGCGTCACGCTCGACCCCATTTTCTGGAAGATGGGGAGCATCTCCTGGAAGGTCGCATCGTCGCCGCCCACCATGATGGCGAGGGTGCCGTCGATGGCCTTCGGTTCGCCGCCGCTGACCGGCGCATCCAGGAAACGGACGCCCTTGGCCGCGCATGCCGCCCCGGCTTTTTGAGCCACGAGCGGACTGATGGAGCTCATGTCGGCCAGGATCGAGCCGGGGCGCGCGCCTTCGAGCACACCGCCCGGGCCGAGGACCGCCTGCTCCACTTCCGGTCCGTCGGGCAGCATGGTGATGACGATCTCGGAGCGGGCGGCGGTATCGCTGCAGGATTCGCCGCGCGCGGCGCCGGCCGCCACCACGCGGTCCAGCAGCTCGGGAACGATGTCATAGGCCACCAGCGAGTGGCCCGCCTTGAGAAGGTTCTTGGACATCGCGTTGCCCATGATGCCCAAGCCGATAAATCCGATATTCGACACTTGATTTCTCCTTATTTTGCCGCCGCTAGCGAGCGGAACCAGCCCAGCCCATCGACGGTCTTGCCGGCGGGACGGTATTCGCAGCCGACCCAGCCATCGTATCCAAGGGTGTCCATGAGTTCAAACAGGTAGGGGTAGCGCACCTCGCCGGTATCGGGCTCGTGGCGCTCGGGGACGCCGGCCACCTGCACGTGGGCGCAATGCGCCGCGTACTTCTTCAGCTTGACGGCGAGATCGCCCTCCATGATCTGCATGTGGTAGCAGTCCATCTGCATTTTCAGGTTGGGCGCGCCGACTTCCCGCATCACGGCGTAGGATTGCGCCTGGGTGTTGAGATAGAAGCCGGGCATGTCGCGCGTGTTGATGGCCTCGATCAGCAGGGTGATGCCGTGGGGGGCGAGCTCGGCGGCGGCGTACTTCAGATTGTCGATGTAGGCGGCTTCGACCGCGGCGGGGTCGGCGCCTGGCGGCACGACGCCCGCCATGGCATGCACGCGCGTGGTCTTCAGGCGCGTGGCGTAGGCGATGGCGGTCTGGACGCCGGCGCGGAATTCGGCTTCGCGGCCGGGCAGGCAGGTGGTGCCGCGCTCGCCCGCCGCCCAGTTACCGGGCGGCAGATTAAAGAGAACGTTCTCGAGATTGTGGCGGGTCAGCAGGTCTGCGATCGCCTCCACCGGGAAGTCGTACGGGAAGAGGTACTCGACTCCGCGAAAGCCGGCATCGGCGGCTGCGGCGAAGCGATCGAGGAAAGGCACCTCGTTGAACATCATGGAGAGATTGGCGGCAAATTTCGGCAATTTGGTTCCTCGAATCTATTATGTACGGGTCTTCAGCGCCAGGTCTTGTCGTCGATCCGGCTGATATCGATTCCATCCTCAAAAACTCCGATGCAGACGGTGGCAAAGGTGAAGACGTTGGTGCCGGGTTCCAGATGGCCGCCGAAGGCCCCGTTGGGAGTGGCCAGGGTGAGGTGCGCGTGGATCGTGCCGTTGATGATGTAACCGCCCATGCCGATCAGGTCGGCGGGCGCGGTGGGATCCTGCACGTAAGTATCCTTGGAAGGAAACGTGCGGTTGGTGACCTGGTGGATGTGATAGTTGCGGACGGAGCCGAAGGCCGAGAGAATCACGGCGTTTTTGATCTTCTGCTCCTTCACCATTTTTTCCATGCCGGCCAGCAGGTCGGTCTGGTATTTGAAGCGCAGGGTCAGGATGCGCTCGAACTTTCCGTTGATGGCGACGACATCCGGCACGCTGGGGCTGTTGGGCTTGGAATCGTCGTGCGGCGTCGACGGCCGGACGATTTCCTTGCGGGTCTGCTGCGCAAGTACGGCCGCGGCCAGGACGGCCAGGGCGGCGATGGCTTTTCTCATGGGTGCTCTCCTGTTCTAAGAAAATACTGTACCTCGCTTGCCCCGGCGAGACGTGCCGCTATCCCCGGCGCAGCAAATACACCGACTGGACCTCCGCATTCCAGGCAAATGTTCCTAACAAACCGCTTGCGCTTCCCCTAACATCTTGCTAGCATGGAGACTTGAACGTAGTCAGCAAACGCGGACTATTCGAAAGAGCGGCGACCTTTCCGGACGCCAAGTCTGCCCTGCAGACGTGGTTTAAGGAAGCGGTCCAAGCCGAGTGGCGAAGCCTGGAGGACATCCGGAAAACCTTTCCGGCAACGGATATGGTGAAGAGCCTCGCGATTTTCAATATCCGGGGGAACAAGTACCGGTTGATCGTCCACGTGGTTTTCCGCTTCCGGAGGATGTACATCAAGGAGTTTCTGACGCACGCCGAATACGACAAGGGAGCATGGAAAAAATGGCTGTAAAAGCAATCAACAAAGCCGCCTATGGCAGGCTCCTTCTGCGCACCCTGCCGTGCCTGATTGAGACCGAAGAAGAGAACGGCCGCGTCGTGGCCTTTCTCGAAAAGCTGGACACGCGGGGGGACCTCACCGCCGAAGAAGAAAAGCTGGCCGAACTGCTGACGCTTTTGGTGCGGCAGTTCGAGGATACGCACTACCAACTCGGCGAAGCCAGCCCTGTCGAGGCGCTGCGCGCTTTCATGGAATTTCGCAGCCTTCGGCAGCGCGATCTCATCCCCGTGTTTGGTGCCAGCAGTGTTGTTTCCGACGTGCTGAATGGCAAACGCTCCATTAGCAAAACTCACGCCAGGAAACTCGCCGAATTCTTTCATGCATCGATCAGCCACTTCATCTAAAGCCGGCATTCTGCCGCCCTCCTCACGCTGATGATGCGCGACCGCCGCAAGACCCACAGCACGATGGCGCGGAGCGCCAGCCGGTCTTTGGGGGAAACGCCGAACTGCTTCTCGCGCAGGTTGTTCCGGTGGGCGATGCGGTCGGCGTTCGCGTCCACGAAGCCGATCGCGACGCGATTCTCGCTGGCCGGCTTCACCTTCAGCGACCGCATGGTGCGCCCGGTCCAGAACCAGTCACGGAAGGGCTGGAGGCCGCGCGCGGCCTTGTAGTCCGGATACCCGCGCCGGCCATTCTTCCCAGGCTTGAGTGGGTTCGCCTGATGGTACGACATGGCCGATGGTTTGCATGTCCTCGGACGTGAACGGGCCCCGGACCCACCGGGCGCGAACCGCCCTCGCCCCTTGGCGAGCGAGCGAGGTTTTCGCGAATGAGTTGCGAAATCCCGCACCCCTGGTTCGGTCGTGCCCCTCGCTCAGCGGTCCCCTTTGGCGGATCACCCGCTAGCCGCGGATTGTGGGCGCGAGCTTTCTGCCTGGATAGTATGTGGGAATGAAGTCTGGAAACCCCGTGGGTGTGCGACATGAAAGTGCCCCCGATGCTTGGTCCAGCCCGTGAGGGCGCCAGAAAATAGCCCACGGCGTCAGCCGTGGGAGACAAGGCAAAGCCACCGCCAGCCCCGGAAACGGGGCGTAAGAGCGGTGTCCGATCTCACGCCGCCCGGTCCGAGGGCCCTCTGGATGGTTGTGGTCTTCCGCTCCGCCCCGGCGGACCGTGCCGGAGGGACCCTTCCTTGCGACCTCCGAGGAACTGCCCGGTTTGGTGGCGCAGGGGCGCACGGTTGCCGAGGCGCTGGACATCGCCCGCGATGTGGCCCGGAAACTCATCGAAGCGCGCCGTGAGCGCGAGGGTCCGCCCGATCTGCCGGGTACGAGCCAACGACGGGACTACACCATTGTGGTCGCGGCCTGAATGGGACGGCTCGCCGGGTTTCGCTACCGTGAGATCGCGCGCAGACTGAGAGCGCCCGGCTTCGCATTCGACCGTCAGGCGGCGGGCAGCCACGGGATCTGGTTCAACTCGACAGCGAATCGATACACGACGGTACCGAAGCACCCTGCGACAGGCCCGAGGGAACACTTCGGGCGATTCCCAGGCAGGCCGGGATTGAGCCTTCGACGTCCTCAAAGCCTGAGATCCGGCACTCTGAACCGGTCCCTTTGGGCGAGCGCAGACCCGCCTCTCAGCTCGGTTTCCGGTAGCCGTACATCGTGCATTGGCGTTCTGGTCAGGGCGTCTTAGCGGTGGTCACGCCAGACCTGGCAGCGGCGATAATGGATGTGTGCGCAAGCGAGTTCTGCTGCAAGGTCCTTCATGGAACGGCGGACGCAAACGTCCGATTCGAAGATCCGCGGTCGCTGCTGGGCGCGCTCGGATTCGCCGAGCGAACCAGGGGCGATCATCACATCTTTTCTAAACCGGGAGTAGCCGGGATTTTGAATCTACAGCCTCGCGGTTTACTGGCAAAACCCTACCAGGTCAAGCAGGCTCGCTCCGTGATCGTTCGATATAAACTGGCGGAAGGGGCCGAATGACGAAATACGAGATCATCCTGTACTGGAGCGCTGAAGATGACGCATTCATCGCAGAAGTACCTGAGTTGCCCGGTTGTTCGGCTGATGGCACGACTCGGCAGGAGGCGTTGGCGAATGCCGAAACGGTGATTCAGGAATGGATCGAAACCGCCAGGGAATTGGG
>OMOG01000464.1 GCA_900290305.1 Candidatus Sulfopaludibacter sp. SbA4 | reverse complement strand
CCCGACCCGCCCGCTCCATCACCCGAGCCCGCCGCCGACGCCCCGCCCGATCCCCCCACACCCGATCCCGAACCCGCCCAGGAACCCCCGGCCCCAGTTTCCCCGGCCCCGCCTCCCCAGGGCCCGGTCTTCGTCCTCGTGGGCCTGCGCAACATCCTCAGCCAGCTTTCGAAGAACCGCACCCCAACCGAGGTCGCCACCCTCACACTTCCCCAAGCCGCCGCCCTCCGGGAATCACCCGGCCCCGACCCCCAATCTCCGGAGTCCCCGGCCCCTGTTTTATCCACATCCCAACCCACTGAATCTACAACCGAAACTCAACAAATGGTTTCGTTTGGCAAAAGACCCGAAATCCCGGCCCTCGAACAGCCCAGCGGCTTCCCCCAAAACACCCCCAACGTATTTCCGGCAAACTGGTCCGTAATATTCAAGCGCAGTTCCCGGAGGGATAAATGGCCAACCTGATATTCACACCAGCGTGCCCAGAGGCGCCGGCCACAACGTCAGCCCATCCGGGTAAAGCTGCGCGGCCGTCTTCAGGCTCGCTCCTGGTCCCGATCTTTCTTCTGTCCCTGCTTCTCGCCCTCTCTCCGCCCGCCCGCGCCCAGTTCACCCAGCAAGGCGGCGCCACCCCGGTGAATGCCGGCGGCAGCAACCTGTCACTGACTTTGAACATTGCGTTCACCGCGGCATTCGCGGCCAACCGCGTAATCTACGTGGCCGCGCGGGATGTGAACGAAAGCAATAACACGGACTGGCACGCCATGGCGACCTGGACCCCGCAGTAGCACCACCGGGGTGCTCTCAAGATCGCGGTTTTCTCAGGCTTCTCCGCTTTCTCCGCGATCTCAGGTTTTGATTTTCTCTTGGTTTTCTCTCCGCGTCTTCCTCCGCGTGCTTCGCGCCGGGGTACCCTCTGGGTCCGTCAAGGACACTGTTTCCTTTGGTTCCGGCTCGTCCGGGTTAGCGAGCGGTTGCCTCAGTTCATCTTGATCCGCTTGGCGCCCTTGGGCAGGTCCATGGCGGAAGGCGGCAACTTGGGATTGAGTCTCAGCTCAGTGAAGGTATTCATCCGGTATTCGCCGCCGGGTAGAGAGAACTTCTGCTGCAGGGAAAACCCGGTCTCCTCGGAGATCCACAAATCGATGCGGTTCACCTGCGCCCGCACTCTCGCCGACTTCGGCGTCAGTTCGAGATGCGTGGCCGCCTGCGGCCCGATCTTCTCGACGCCGGCAATACGAATCTCGTAGTTGGCCGCCAACTCGCGGCCCGGCATGCCAAACCCGAGCAGCAGCAGGGCTTGGGCGAAGTCCCGGTATTTCGCGATGTTCCACTCTTCGATCTCGTTGCGCTTGGGGTAGTACACCTCCACCTTCTGGTCGCGCACCGCCATCGCCTTGGGGTCGGGCGCCGTGAACTCCACCAGGTAGTGCACCTTGTCCGGCGCGGCCCGCCTGACGGTAATGACCCCGATCTCGGTATCGTCCGGATCGATTATCGGAAGGTGATGGACCGACCGTAGATGGGCGGTAGCGCCGGTGAACTTGCGCGCCGCTTCGTCCAACCGGGCCAGCAGCGGCCCGGTGGATTGCGGGCGAAGCAGCGCGGGGGCGGCTGCCAGCAAGGCGATGAAGCGAGAGAGCTTGGGGAGCAAGCTCTCATTGTAGCTGGGGGAACGCCGGAGCGCCTCAGGCCCCTTGCGCGCCTTGTGTCTGGGGCTGGCTCATCTGAGCCTGGGCATCGGCCATGCGCTTCTGCATTTCCGCGGGAGCCACGTCCTCCTTGTGGGTGGCCAGCGACCACTGGTGTCCGAAGGGGTCGGTCACTTTGCCGTAGCGATCGCCCCAGAACATGTCGGCCAGCGGCATTTCGGCACGGGCGCCGGCTGCCACAGCCTGGTTGAAGACGGTGTCGACGTCCTTGACGTAGAGGAAAATGCCGCAAGTGGACCCGCCCAGCGATTGAGGGGACTCGGCTCCCTGGTGCTCGTCTGCCAGCATGATCATAGAGTCGCCGATCTTCAACTCCGCATGTCCGATTTGTCCGTTCGGCCCGTTCATGCGCATCACTTCCTTGGCGCCGAATGCGCGCTGATAGAACTCAATTGCGCGTGCGCCATCATTGACGGTCAGGTAAGGTGTCACGCTATGATGGCCGGCTGGAATTGGCTTGGCTTTGTGTGCTGCCATTATTTTCTCCTTTCCTCGTAGTCTACTGCGCACGCTTCGCGCGGTCTGTTAGAAGGGACACAGGACGCGCCGGGCGGTCACGAGTGATAAAATCAACACGCTCATGACCATCCTGTGCATCGCCAGCTACGAGAAAGGCCACGAATTTCTGCGGGAGTCGAAGCGGCAGGGCTCGACTGTAGTCTTGCTCACATCGCTGAGCCTTCGCGACAAGGCGCAGTGGCCGCTCGAGAGCATCGACGAAGTCTTTTACATGCCGGACGACCACCACCATTGGGACCTTCCGCAGACACTCAACGCCGTCAGCTACCTGGCGCGGACGCGCGATTTCGAGCGCATCGTTCCGCTGGACGATTTCGACGTGGAGGTGGCGGCGGCGCTGCGCGAGCACCTGCGCGTGCCGGGAATGGGCGAGACCACGGCGCGGCGCTGCGCGAGCACCTGCGCGTGCCGGGAATGGGCGAGACCACGGCCCACTACTTTCGCGACAAGCTGGCCATGCGGCTGAAGGCCCGGGAAGCGGGAATCGAGGTGCCCGAGTTCGTGCACCTGCTCCATCACGGCCGCGTGCGGCAGTTCCTGGAGAGCGTGCCGGGGCCGTGGGTGTTGAAGCCGCGATCGATGGCGGGCGCGATCGGGATCCGCAAGCTTCACCACGCGGACGAATTGTGGGCCGCGGCCGAATCGCTGGGCGACCGCCAGTCGCACTACCTGCTGGAGCGGTTCGTGCCTGGCGGCATCTTCCACGTGGACACCATCGTCTACGAGAAGGAGGTGCTGTTCTCGATCGCCAGCGGATATGGCCGGCCGCCCATGGAGGTGTCGCACGAAGGCGGCATCTTCACCACGCGCATTCTGGAGCGGGATGCGGACGACGCCCGGCAATTGCGCGCCGCCAATGAGCGCGTGATGGCGGCGTTCGGCATGGTGCGCGGCGTTTCGCACACCGAGTTCATTAAGAGCCGGGATGACGGCCGCATTTTT
The DNA here is from genome assembly GCA_900290305.1 of Candidatus Sulfopaludibacter sp. SbA4. GTDB lineage: Bacteria > Acidobacteriota > Terriglobia > Bryobacterales > Bryobacteraceae > OMOG01. The sequence goes on along the minus strand of OMOG01000464.1, from coordinate 166 downwards.
TTCCTGGAGACCTCGGCGCGCGTGGGAGGAGCCCACATTGCGGACCTGGTGGAAGCGGCCACCGGCCTGAATCTCTGGGCGGAGTGGGCCAAGGTGGAAGTGGCGGGCGGGAAGGCGCCCTATCGGCCGCCCGAGCCGCAGGAGGATTACGCCGGCCTGCTGGTGT
>OMOG01000708.1 GCA_900290305.1 Candidatus Sulfopaludibacter sp. SbA4 | reverse complement strand
GAGACCAGGCGGACCGCAGGCCACCAAGAGACCCTTATAGAGACAGGGGCCGGACTCGGGGAGCGGAGCGGTCTTGGGATCGAAGTCGATGTAGTTGGCGACGAACAAGTCGAGCAGGCCGTCTTTATCGTAATCCAGGAAGGCACAGCCGGTGTTCCAGCGGCGCGTGCCATCGCCGCGGTCAGTGGTGACTCCGGCCTTTTTCGCGACATCGGTGAACTTCCCGTTGCCGTCGTTGTGCCAGAGAGCGCAATCGCCCCAGTAAGTGACAAAGAGGTCGGTCCAGCCATCGTTGTCGTAGTCGCCGGCGCAGACGCCCTGGCCCCAGCCGTGGCGCGCCACTCCGGCCTGCAAAGTGACATCCGTAAATGTGCCGTCGCGGTTGTTCTTGTACAGGCGGCTGACGGGGGCCTCGCCGGGCGCCCATTTCGCCTCGAAGCGTGTGCCGTTGACCAGAAAGATATCCAGCCAACCGTCGTTGTCGTAGTCGACGAAAGCGCAACCGCAGCCGGTGGTCTCGAGCAGGAACTTGTTTTTGCGCTCGCTGCCAAAGATGGTCTTGGCGTGCAGACCGGCCTGCCGCGCCACGTTGACGAACTCGACGCCGAGGGGAAGGGCGGAGACCAGTTGATCGAAAGCGAAAACGGGAACCGCGGCGCAGAGTGAGCGAACGAAGGCACGCCGGGAGGTGGGTCGCGGCTGCGAAGGGCTCGTCACGGCTTCCGGCTGTTTCCCCCCTGAAGCATTTTACCCAATTCCGCTTCCTTCTTTTGCTTGGCGCGGGCGCCATCGGCGAAAGCCTGGCGGCTGCCCTCCGCGTCGCCCTTCTGGCGCAAGACCTGGCCGAGAGTGTTGTAGGGGCCTGGGTCGGTGGGATCGATGCGGATAGCGGCACGCAGGGCCGACTCTGCGCCTTCGAGGTCGCCTTTCTGTTTCAGCGCCGTGCCCAGCATAAACCAGGCTTCTCCGTAGTCGGGCCGGGCAGAGATGGCGGCCTGCATTTCTTTGGCGGCCTCTTCGAAATCCCCGTTCTGCCAGTGGATGATGCCGAGCGTATAGTGCGCGTCGGAGAGTCCCGGATCGAGCGCGAGCGCACGGGCAAGCTCGGCTTTCGCGGCATCGAGCTCGTCCCTTTGTTTGAGCGCGACAGCGAGATCGTAGTGGGCGATGGCCGAATTCGGATCGCGCCGGATCACCTCGCGGAAGTCCTGCTCGGCTTGGTCGAGCTCGGCCTTCTGCAGATGCGCGAATCCGATGTTGACGCGCGCCATGTTGTTCGCGGGATCGGCCTTGAGGATCGCCTGGAACTGGGCGACGCCTTCCGCGGGGCGGCCGGTGTTGACGAGCATAAAGCCGAAGTTATTGCGGGCGTCGAGGTTGGCGGGGTCCAGGTTCACGGCGCGCTGGTCGGCCTCGACGGCGCCTGTGGCATCACCGGTATTCTGGCGTGCCAGCCCAAGTTGGTTCCAGGCTTCCGAGTGGCGGGCGTTGAGTGCAGTGGCCGCCTGGAGGTGCGGCAGGGCCTCGGAGAAATGGGAGGTCGAGTTCAGGGCGTGGCCCAGGTGGAAGCGGTAATCGAAGTTCTGAGGTTCGAGCGCGACGGCGGACTGAAGCTGCGGAATGCTGCGGTTGGGATCCTGCTCGATCCAGTAGGCGACCCCGAGATGGTAGCGGGCGATGGCCA
>OMOG01000465.1 GCA_900290305.1 Candidatus Sulfopaludibacter sp. SbA4 | reverse complement strand
TGGAAGCCGGTGCCGTTGTACCAGCCGGTGGAGACGAGCATCAGAAAATTCCGCACGTGGTTGGGGGCCCAGTCCGGCTCCATCTTGATCTGGATGGCGCCGAGAGTCGTCTTGAGGGTGACGGTCTTGCGCAATTCGCCGGGCGTGGCGTCGAGGAACGGCTGCACCTTCTTGTTCTCGATGGTGACCTTGAGGATGCGCACGGGCTTTTCGGTGACGCCGTTCGCATCCACGGGAACTTGTGAGATGCGCTCCACTACGTCCATGCCTTCGGTGACGCGGCCGAACGCGGAGAACTTGCCGTCGAGGGGCGGCTGCGGCGATACGCACACGAAGAACTGGCTGCCATCGCTATCGGGCTTATCGGGAATGCGAACCGTGGAGACGATGCCGCGCTCGTGCTTGAGATCGCTGAATTCGCCGGGCAGCAGGTTCAGGCCGCCGGTGCCCCAGAGGTTGCGGGCGGTTTTGGGATTCTTGAGCAGCGGGTCGCCTCCCTGGATGATGCCGCTGGCCACCACGCGGTGGAAGGCGCTGCCGTCGTAATAGCCTTCGCGGGTGAGCTTGATGAATTGCGCCACGTGTTTGGGGGCTTTGGCGGGCGCGAATTCGAAGCGGAACGATCCCATGTCGGTGGAGACTACGGCTTCGAGGTTGGATGGCGAAGGCGAGGCGGGCGGCTGGGCGAAAGCCGCGGCGAGGGGGCAGAGAAGCAGGGCGAGACGCATCGTCCAATATGTTAGCTGCAAGCGGCGGCGGGGCGCCAGGTCTGGTAGTGTCCGAAAGTTGCGTTGAACGAAAATACAGCAACACGCTGCGTGTGGCCTTCACGGCAGAATCACTCGCGCAAGGTGGGGTGGTGTTTGGGTTTAAGCGCCACATTGGGCAAGGGGACGTCGGAAATTCTGAAGCGCTGCCGGCGACGGCCAAAGGGGGGGCGCGGGTGAGCGCCCAATCGTCCGTCTTCCGCCGCGCCAAACCTCGGGCATCGTTGAGGACCGGATTCCGGTAGACTGAAGGCGTGCCCGCCCTGTTGAGGGTCCGTGGTTAAGCTTCTTCTTGTTCAGCCTGGAGGGTCGCGAGCCACCACACATACACGTTGCTCATGCGGGGCGATACGCGAAGTTCTGGCTCGACCCGGTGGATCTGGCGAACAATCGCGGCTTTCGCGGGCACGAGCTTACGCAAATTCGAAGCATTGTCATAGAGTATAGAGAGTTCCTTCTGGAGAGGTGGTATGAGTACTTTGGTGGCAAGCAGTGACGTAACGGCAGTCGAGGTCTCGTGTGGAACAGATGCACTGAAGGTCGTTCTCGCGGATGGCCGGACGGTCTCCGTGCCGCTCGCTTGGTTTCCGAGGCTTCTGGACGCAACTGCAAAGCAAAGGGCAGACTGGGAGCTAATCGGCGGGGGCATCGGCATCCACTGGGAAGGCATCGACGAAGACATTCTGGTCGCCAGCCTCTTGCAGCCCGAGAACTACATGCGCTTGCCTGACGACGCGTTGCAACGGACTGCGCCAAAACGGCGCCGCCGCTGAACGCCCGGCCGTTAGGATTCGACAATCACAAACGGGCGTGTTGAACGGAACCCTCTCGTGGTGATCACATAGCTGTTGCGAAATCCGCTTCGCACCAGCAAACGCCCCGGAAGTCCTCGTTTTGGGAAGTCGCATGCAAACGGGAGCCCGGGACCGGATCGCGCACAGCCGAGGCCACTCGGGCAACGGGCTTATTTTCGCGCCTATGCCACCACCACCTTACCCCAGCCTGCCGCTGAACTATCGCAGATTGCGATCAACGCACCTTTAGGACACTACCTGCGTCCTTTAGGACACTGCCCTACGCTTCGATGCGGAAGGAGCCGTACTCCTGGACGGACGCTTCCTGCTCGTCGACGCCGCGGACGTCGGCCCAGCGGGGGCCGTGGTGCAGCAGGCCGGCGAGTTGCGAAAGCTTGTCCTCGGGGCCCACGGCGTACACTTCGACGCGGCCATCGTCGAGGTTGCGCGCGAAGCCGGTCAGGCCGAGCTCGTGGGCGGCGCGCTGCGCGAAATAGCGGTAGCCGACGCCCTGCACGCGGCCACGAACCAGGAAGCGGCGCGCGCTATGCGGCTTGTGAGCCATACCGATGGAGAGGATATCACGCGCTAACCTGTTATTTGATCCCGATTCCACTTCCGCCCGTCCGGCCCTGGTGGAGCCGCTGCCGCCCGACGGCCCACTACCTGATCGAGACCGAGGCGCACGTCTATGCGCTGGCGGTGGCTGCCAGCTCGCTTCTGGCCTTTTATCCGTTCCTCATGGTGATGCTCTCGTTCTGCCGGGATGTGCTCCACTGGCCCGCGGCGCAGCAAGCCATTTACCTGGCGCTGGGGGACTTCTTCGCGGGGGAGCCGGGCGCGTTCCTGGTGCGGAATTTGCAGCCGTGGATGATTCCGAAGCTGCACGTCACCACGATGCTGCTGCTGCTGTTGACGGCCAACGGGATCTTCGAGCCGCTGGAGGTGGCGCTCAATCGCGCGTGGGGAGTCACCGAGAACCGTTCCTACGTGAGAAACCAGATCGTCAGTCTCGGCCTCGTCTTTGCGTGCGGCGGACTGGCGGTGGTCTCGCTGATGCTCACGGCGTTGAACAACCGGTGGATTTCGGAGGTGACCGGCGCGCACGCCGCCGCAGCGGGGTGGATGAACCAGTTGTTCTTCAAGCTGGCTGCACTGCCGTTTTCCATACTGGCGCTGTTTCTGGTGTACTGGCTGCTGCCGAACCGGCCCATCGAAGCGCGGCGGGTGGCGCCGGTGGCCATCCTGGTGGGGCTGG
>OMOG01000674.1 GCA_900290305.1 Candidatus Sulfopaludibacter sp. SbA4 | reverse complement strand
CGAGAGAATCGCGCCCGCCGCGAACGGCAGGAATCCGCCGTTCGACACCGTGTCCATGCAGCGGCTCCACGTGTAGTTCGCTTGAACCTGGAGGCCGTGTCCCAGCCGCTTGCCGGCCGTCAACTGCAGGCCGTTGTAGTGGCTGTTCGCCCCCGTGCTCAACTGCGTCACCGCCCCGAAGCGCGGGTCCTTCGGCTGCCCGTAGGGGAACGGCGCGAAGCAGCCCTCGCAGACCGTCTGGTAACCGTTCACTTGCGTTTGGTACGGCTGGTTCACCGCGCGCGTGCCCACGTACTGCGCGCGCAGATTGAGCGTGTCGCCCACCTGGTGCTCCACCGCCGCGCTCCACTGCATGAAGTAAGGCGCGCGCAGCTTGCCGTCCGGAACCGCAGTGATCGAAATCGGTGGAAGCCCCGCGCGCCCGATCGCGAAGCCCGAGTCGAACAGCGCATTCGCCGACGACGCCGCGTCGACCGCGCTCGACGCCACTCCCGGCGCAATCGCCACTCCGCCCGCCGACCCCAGCAGCCCGCCCTGAAACGTCTTCGAGTACGGAGGATTGGTCCCCACCAGGTCCACCACGCTGCCCGGCAGGATGTCGCTGAACAGGCCAAACCCGCTGCGCACCACCGTGTGCGGCGCCATCTGCCACGCTATGGCGGTCCGCGGCTGCAAGATCGCCGCCGGCGTAGCCGCGAAGATCGTCCCCTGCCCGGTCCGAATCACCTGGCTCAGCGGCTGATTCGCGTCGTGCGAAATCGAATCGAACGCCCCCTCCAGGCGCGCCACCGCGTGATGCGGATTCGCAGGATTGGAGTTGTAGGTGTCGCGCACGCCGAACGTCCAAGTCAGCGTTCGCGTCAACTTCCACGTGTCCTGCGCGTAAAAGTCCAGATTCAGGAAATCGTACGGCTGCGAATCGGCCAGCGGAAACGTCGTCGTAGCCGTGGACGCCTCCCCATGGATGAACTGCGGCAGGGTCGTATACGTCACGAGGGGAACCGTGCCTTCACCGAAATCGTAATCGTTGAGGCGGAAGATCCGGCTGTTCGTTCCAAATCGCAACTCGTGCGGCCCCACCGTCCAGGCCAGATTGTCGTTGATGAAGAACCGCGTGGCGCGCCGCCCCTGCACCCACGTATTATCCAGCCCTCCCAGCGTGGTGAACGGCGCGCCGGCGCCGCTGCCCTGCAGGACAATCGGAAACGCCGCCAGCGCCTTCGCGAAGTCGGCCGGACCGAACAGGCTCTCGTACCACGAGAACGCCGGGTTGAAGTAGTTCACCAGCCGCCCCGAGAACACGTGCGTGTAGCCCGAGGCGAACGAGTAGAGCGGCTGCGGAGAGTTGGCGTTGAAGAGCGGATTGATCGGATCGGTGTAAGCGGCCTGCAGGCCGGTATCCGCCTGAAACCGGAACCACGCGATGTTCCGCGTATCGATGTTGTAATCCATGCGGGCCGTTTGCACCTGCTCGCGGTCGTCGCTCGAATGCGAGATGCTCTGGCGGTTCGCACAACCGTTTCCATTCGGCGGATTGCCGCCGACGGCCGCTCCGCCGCTGTCGAACGGACAGCCCAGAACCGCTAGCGGCGTCCCCGCGGTATTGCCGTAAAGCGAAAACAGCTTCTGGTAGAACGGCGCCAGTGGCGGAGCCAACTGCTCCAGCACATAACTCTGAAACGCCGGCGTGGGCACCGTCGTCGGACTCACGATCGGCAGCGCAATCCGCACCCATTCGGAATCGAAAAAGAAGAACAGCTTGTCGTGCAGGACGGGCCCGCCCAAACTTCCGCCGAAATGATTCACCGTGGAGCGCGGCTTGTGGTTTCCGGCCGTGGCGTTCGTAAAAAAATCGGCGGCATCCAGCTTCGATCCGCTCCACAGTTCGTACAAATTTCCATGCAGCCGATTGGTGCCGGATTTCGTGATGTAGTTGATCTGCGAAGCTCCGTACCGCCCTTGATCCACCGCGAAGGAGAGGGTGTTTACCGTCACCTCCGCGATCGAATTCAATCCCAGCACCAGGTTGGTCGAAAGACCGCTGTTCAGGTTGGTCAGCGGATCGTTGCTTTCCAATCCATCCACGATATAGCCGTTGGAGAGCGATGGCAGTCCGTTGAACTGCACGTTGCCATAGCCGTTGGTGCCCCCCACGAAGTCGTTGCTGCTGCCCGCCGTGTTGATGAGTGCGCCGGCGGCAAACTGCAGCGGGTAAGTCAAGTCCCCGCCCGGATTCGGAAGGTCCTCTAGCGCCCGCGCCGTCAGCGTCGTCGAGGTGTTGGGATTCTCCGGGTTGACTAGAGCCGCCAGTTCCTGCACCAGGATGCTTTCGCTGGCGGATGCGATACGGAGCTGGAAATCCGCCGTCTGCTTCTGCCCGAGGCCGGCGGACACGTTGTTGTTCTGCTGCGCTTCAAAGCGGTCCGCCTCCGCTTTCACCGAGTACGTTCCGGGCAAGAGCTGCGGAAAGCTGTAGCGCCCGGCATCGTCCGTCTTCACGGTGCGTTTCATGCCATTTTCGCTGCCCGTAACCGTCACCATCGCGCCCGCAATCGCCCCGCCGGCCGGATCCGTCACCGACCCGGCAATCGCGCTGGTCGTCTCGCCCTGTCCCATCGCCAGCCGGCAGAACAGCAACCCGACCCAGAATTTAGGCATTCCTAATTTAACTACATTCCCCACCCTCCCGTCAACCGGTAGTGCGCTAATTTTGTTTAGCGCACTACCAGTCAACCTGTGGCGCACACTACGTGGCGCAGGCACTCGTGCCTGCCGCGCCGAGACTCATCTCGGCGTTTCTCGGAGCCGAACCAGAGGTGGATGTTCTTCGAGACTGTCGCCGGCCCATTTGCCGCCGCCGCGTGCCCACTGTTATCCTCAAACTTAGTGCCCCCTAAAAAGCACGGCCCCTACACTACCGAATCCGTAGACGACTACTTGAAAGCCATCCTGGAGCTGGGAGGTCCCCAAGAGGAACAGGTCGCTGGCAACTCCCTGGCCCATCATCTCGGTATCCGCGCCGCTTCCGTAACCGGCATGCTCCAAAAACTCGCCGCCCAAAAACCGCCGCTCGTCAAATACGAAAAGCACCGCGGCGTGCGTTTGACTCCCGCCGGGAAGATGCGCGCCTTGGAGGTCCTTCGCCATCACCGCCTCCTGGAGCGCTTCCTCCACGATTTCCTCGACTACTCCTGGGACGAAGTTCACGATGAGGCGGAACGGCTCGAGCACTTCATCTCCGAGAAACTCGAAGACCGCATCGCCGCGAAATTAGGGGACCCGGAGACCGACCCGCATGGCCACCCGATCCCCGAGCGCAGCGGAGCCCTTCCGGCCCGTCAAGAGGTGCTGTTGCCGCGATGGGCCTGTGGCATACCCGCCGTGGTCAGCAGCGTCTCGGACCACGATCCCTCGCTGCTCCGCGAGATGACACGCCTCGGCCTCAAGCCCGGCGTCGCCATCACGGTCGAAGCCGGAACCCGCAACGCCTCTCTGCTCGTACGCATCGGCGATCGCGCCGATCGCGTGCGCTTGAGCCAGTCCCTCGCCTCCGGAATCTCGGTCCTGCCGCGGTAACGTCGGTCGTCTTGCCGCCGCACGCCGCATCGGCAGGGTCTCGTATGCAACCGTGGCGCACGCTCTCAGCGTGCCGCGTCGACACTCTTGTCGACGCTTCCTCGGCGCCTCCCAGCCGGCTGGGGTCCCGCTGCCTCCGCCCAGTTTCCCTTCTCATTCCGCCATGGGCACCGTGGTCAAGGCTCCGCGTCAGACCCGGCCTCCATTGGCTCCGACTCGTCCGAGCGAGGGACCGTAGCACCCCGATGATTGTCTCCTCGCTTCCGATCGCGTGCTGGTCTTCAGCGCGCGCGGTCCACGCTGACGGACCGCATGCGGCCCGAATCGCCCGCCAACTCTCAACCGCCGCCAAGCTTCGCGTCGACGTCAAGCTGGTCCGGGATCGCGACAACTTCCGCGCTTTCGCCAAACTCCGCGAACTTCCGAAGATGCTGGTTCGCGCTTGCGCCGGCTATTATGGTGGGGCAGGCGCTTCCGCTTGCCAACCTCCTCAGTCTTCCGGGAACCGGCGCTAACGGCCGCGTCCGCCGCCGCCGCCACCGTGGAAACCGCCTCCGCCGCCGCGGAAACCGCCGCCGCCGCCGACCCCTCGGAACCCTCCACCGCCGGCGCTACGGAACCCACCGCCGCCGAAACCCCCCGCCCGGCTAAGACCTCCCGCGCCGCCGCGAACCGCGTACGCATGCCCAACGAACCCGCTTGAGCGGCCGCCGGCCACGACTGGAGGATGATAGCCTGGTCCGAAACGATGGTTAATCCCTCCCCGGTAACCGTAGCCATAACCCAGACCGTAACCGTATCCGAAACCACCGTAGCCGTACCCAAAGTACGGCGCTCCAAACGCCATCCATGGTGAGTAGAAGCCCCAGCCGAATGGGTCGTAGAAGATTCCGTCGCCCGGAATGAACGTATACGTACTGAACCACGGGTTCCAATACCACCCGTCGCCATACCAGCCGCCCGGAGACCAGCCGGCCCCGCCCGCGTATCTACGGGCCTGATCGACGTTGGCCTCCGCCAGGTAAGAGGCCCGCAGGCTGGCCCACCGGTAAAAATCGTCCGTGGATGCTCTCTTGTCGAAGCTCCGCGGCTTCCGCTTTCCCGCGGCCTTGAGATTCAATTGGTGCCCGCCCTTCAACTCAATCTGCCGGTCGGCCGTTTGTACCTCTGCCTTGCCGTCGAACACGCGGATCAGGCCGCCATCCGCATCGAAGTCATACAAACCTGCCTTTAGCAAC
>OMOG01000467.1 GCA_900290305.1 Candidatus Sulfopaludibacter sp. SbA4 | reverse complement strand
CCGTTCCGGCCGCTCTTCGGTCAGGTCGCAGGGCCCGCCGCGGCCCATCATACTGGTGACGGATTGGAAGGGTTGCGGTGCGGGCTGCCAGAATTGGAAATAGGCGCGTTCCCACATGATCTCAGGCGGGGAAGCTACGCCGGCAAGGGGCAAGACCTCGCCGAAGGAGACCAGACGGTCCGGATCCGCGTACGGAAGAGGCCGGAACAGGATGCGGTCCAAAACCGAAAACAGCGCCGTGGCGGATCCCATCCCCAGGGCCAGAACGGCGACCACGCCGGCGGCAAACGCGGGATTGCGCCGCCAGGTGCGCAGCGTGAACCGCGCATCCCGCAGGAAATCCGCGAACCAGCGGAGACGCCGCGTGTCGCGAAGTTCTTCCTTGGCGAGATCGATGGGTCCGAACTCGCGGCGTGCGCGCAGGCGGGCTTCTTCCGGAGGCAGGCCGCGCGCGATGTAGTCCTGGGTGGCCTGCTCCAGGTGGGATTCGATCTCACGGGACATGCCGGTTTCGAATTTATGGCGTTTGGACATGCGCTACACCTCTTCGTACCCCGGCAGATGGCCTTCCAGGACGAGGTCAATCGCGGTACGCAAGCGTTTCCAGCCTTCGGTTTCCTCCGCAAGCGCTTGGCGGCCCGCTTTGGTGAGCCGGTAGTACTTGGCTTCTTTGCCCGAGTCGTTTGTTTTCCAGCCGGCGGTGAGCAGGCCGCGTTGTTCCATGCGGTACAAAGCGGGATAGAGCGAGCCTTGCCGGATTTGCAGTGCCTCACCGGACATCTGTTCGATGCGGCGGACGATGCCGTAACCGTGCAGCGGTTCGAGAGCCACGATGCGGAGGATCAGCAGGTCCAGCGTGCCCTGAAGCAGGGCCGCATCGCGGGAGGGGGCAGGATCGCTGTGCCTAGGCATACTGTGTATAAGATATGCCAACGTGCCTAGCGTGTCAAGGCATGGGATGCGGCCAATGAGGCTAATGTGGTCCCGCAGTTCTGGGAAGGCTGCGGACAATCAGGAGCCCGCGTTGGGATCGCGCACGGCCGCCGTCATGCGGGCTTATTTTGCCTATGCCCTGGTCCTCCGGATTCCCATCGGCCTTCTCCGCATCCTGCGGTTAGTACGTGCGTTTCATAAATACGCCAACGTATTTTCCAGGCGCCGAACAGGCGTCGACACGAGCGGCGGACGATCCCTTTGGGAACGTCCCTGGTGGCAGAGACCTCGCGGGTTGCGGAGCGCCGGCTGAAGCCGGCGGCAGCCAAGATTGGCTGCCCCACAAACAGTCCAGCATCAGTGGGTTGTCCAGGGGTTCCTGGACGCGCAGGTGGCTGGTCAGTAACCGCGCTGTTTGTCCACCACGTTCATCAGCGGCAGGCCGCTCGCGTAACGCCGCACGTTGTCGGCCAGCAGCCCCACCAGGCGGATCTGACGCTGCGGCGCGAATCCGGCGCTATGGCAGGTGATGATCAGGTTCGGGCAATCCCAGTACGGATGGCTGGAGGGCAACGGCTCGGTGCGTGCCGGGTCCAGACCGGCACCCGCGATCCAGCCTTCCTTCAGCGCCATCACCAGCGCGTTCTCGTCCACCAGCGCTCCCCGTGAGAGGTTGAGGAAGTACGCCGTCTTCTTCATCGCCCGGAAGACCTTCTGGTTGAACATCCCTTCGGTTTCCCTGGTGGCCGGCGCCGCGCTGACCAGTACGTCCACCTGTGGGACCATCTCCATCAGCCACCCCGGCTCGCGGAGCGTCTCCACAAAGATGGGCGTCGCCATGGGCTTCGCATCGGTGGCCAGGATCCGCATGTCGAAGCCATAGTGGGCGCGCATCGCCGTGGCCTGCCCAATGCCGCCCAGGCCGACAATCCCCATGGTCATGCCGTCCACCTCCACCAGGTTCCGCTCGGCCTTCCACGTGCGCTGCTGGAACTGCGGAAAGTAATACTTATTGAGCCCGCGGGTCAGACACAAGAGCATCCCGATGGCCGTCTCCGAGATGGCCGGCGCGAAGATCCGCGCCATGTTAGTCACCACCACGCCGCTCTTGATCAGCTCCGGAAACAGCACCCGCTCCATGCCCGCTTCGGTAGCCTGCATCCACCGCAGGTTCCTGGCCTTCGCCAGCATCTCCGCGTTGATCGCTCCGAAAACCACATCGGCCTCGGGCAGCGCCTGGTTCAATTCGCCGGCGTTGGCGGGTATCGTAAGCTGAACGTTTTTGCCCTGGGACTGGATCTGCTTGACCTCCTCCGCCGTGTACCTGGGAGGCGGGACTACGGATGAGGCGGTTGCCGTCACGATTCGGATGCGCTCGGGTGGCGGGCTGAATATGGCAATTCGGTCCGAGGTAAGTGGCATGGGCGCCGCCGGAGCCGCAGCCGCGGCTGCCAGGAATAATCGGCGAGATACCGAATAATCGGTCACGATCTTCTCCTTTGGTGTGTAGTGGTCGCGACTTCGTGTTCCCCGCCACTCGGGTGACCCGGGTGGTGTCAAGCGAAGACCAGCCACTACGATTTTGCGCCCTTCCCCGGCCCAATTCAAGCTCTTAATGCAACTTGCGGGAGGAAAGCCCGGCGGACGGGTGCTGAGCCGATGTGGGGATTTCGAGATCCAGTCCAGGAAACCCGCTCCCTAACCAGGACGAGCCGGAACCAAGGGAGATCGTGTCCTTGAGGACCCAGAGGGTACCCCGGCGCGGAGCACGCGGAGGAAGACGCGGAGAAAAGCAAAGTCAAAACCTGAGAGCGCTGAGGAAGCGGAGCGCGCTGAGAAAACCGTGTTTGGCGGCGCCGGAGCGGTTCGCCGAGCCAGGTTCCCCCACATCGGTTAAGCACAGTCTGGCGGACGGGGGTACACGAAACACGACTCGGGAGTCTAAAATAGGAGTTCCGATCCAGCGTCCAAGATCAGCCGATCGGATAGAAGGAGTGCCGAAATGCGCACCACATTCGCGTTCCTGCTGGCTCTCGCCCTGGCCGCGGCGGGCAGCGCACAGAGCGGGTCATCGAAGACGCTGGACATGTATTTCATCGACACCGAGGGCGGGCACGCTACGCTGTATGTTTCCCCGTCCGGGGAGTCGCTCCTCATGGATACCGGCAGCCCCGGCGGCCGCGATGCGGACCGCATCATGGCTGTCATTCAAGCCGCCGGCGTGAAGCAGATCGACCACCTCATACTGACCCACTACCACAGCGACCATGTGGGCGGCCTGCAGGAATTGGCGACGCGGATTCCCATCCTGCATTTCATCGATCATGGCCCTACCTCGGAGCCGAAGGAGCAGGTGCCCGGATTCCAGAAGATGTACGCGGAGATGAACAGCAAGGTCAAACACACGGTGGCGAAGCCCGGCGATAAGATCCCGTTCGCCGGTGTGACGGTGGCGGTGGTTACGTCCAACGGCGAGGTGCTGAAGACGCCGCTTCCCGGGGGCGGCAAACCCAATCCGGCCTGTGCCGGATTTGCGCCGCGGGACGAGTCGCGCGTAGACCCGGATAACCCCATGTCGGTGGGGGTCGTGTTCACATACGGCAAGTTCCGTACCGTCAATCTGGGCGACTTCACCTGGAATAAGGAACAGGAATTGATGTGCCCGAACAACCCCATCGGGACGGTGGATCTTTACCTCACCTCGCATCACGGCATCGACCAGTCCGGCTCGGCCGCGCTGGTACACGGCTTGCATCCGCGGGTGGCGGTCATGCACAACAGCACGCGCAAAGGCGGCGCTATTCAAACCATGCAGATCCTGCACACCTCGCCGGGGCTCGAAGACATCTGGCAACTCCACTGGGCATACGCCGCCGGCCTGGAGCAAAACTCCCCAGGGCTCTTCATCGCCAACGTGGAGGACAATGCGACCGTGGCGGATGTGCTGCTCAATCCCCGGCCCACATTTGGACAGGGCCGCGGGCCTGGCGGCCCAGGGGCAGGGACCGCCGCCGCAGGGGGCCGCGGCCGGCGCACCGAACACTGCTGGACCAGGCGGCCGGACCGGCGGCGGCGGAGGCCGGGGAGGTCACACGGGCCCGGCATTCTGGATCAAGGTGTCCGCGGAGACGGACGGAACGTTCATCGTGACCAATACCCGCAACAACTTCACCAAGACTTACGCGGCACGGAAATAGGCGATTCCGATATTCAGACAAATTTTACCGATTTTGGCGTAGAATGGGATCAGGAGGTCCCTTTTCCGCCATGATCCACCGCCGTCGCACCCGCTTCCAGCCCGCGAAACTACTGGCGCTTTTGCCCCTGCTGGCCTCCGTGGCCTGCAATGCGCGCTACTCCGCCGCCGCCTTTCACCTTCCAGGGGATGGCGACGCCGAACGAGGCAGGGCCGCCTTCGTAGAGCTTGGCTGCCATGCCTGCCATCAGGTCACCGGTGCGAGCCTGCCGAAGTCCGATCGCGGTCCAGTTGTTCTAGGAGGAGTGGTGGATCGCAAGATGACCGACGCCTACGTTGTGGCGCACTTGCTCGATCCCTCTTCCCGTGTCAAGTCTGCCAGAGCGCAGGTGACGAACGCCGGCCAGGCACGGATGCCGGGTTATGCCGACCGCATGACGGTGCGGCAGTTGACGGATATCGTGGCCTTCCTTCAGTCGCACTACCAGCTTCGTCCGATGCCTCCGCAGATCTGGTACCAGTAGTCTGAGAACGCGTGCAGAAATATTTAGCCACGAATGAACACGAATGAACACGAATGAAAGCAACGCATCTGGTTCGTGTTCATTCGTGTTCATTCGTGTTCATTCGTGGCCCCTTACATTACAGCCTCTGAGACTGAGCCACGGGAATCGAGCGGCGTCACGGGGTCCAGCAGCGCCCAGAAGAGGATTCCCATGCTGTAGACCGCCGCGGAAATGTAAAACGTGAGATTCCAATTGTGGGTCCACGAGAGCATGTAGCCGATCGCCAAGGGCGACAGGGCGCCGCCGATATTGCCGCACATGTTCATGGTCCCGGAGAGCGTGCCGGCGTACTTGCCGCCCACGTCCATCACCGCCGCCCACGCCCCGGGCATCACCAGGTCGTTGGAGAAGCTGGCCATCCCGATGGCCAGCATGGCGAGCAGCGGATCGTGAACCAGGGTGGAGAATGCCAGGAAGGCCGAGGCGCCGGCGAACCCCAGGTAGGCCATGAGCCGCCGCGAGAAGGCCACATTGCCGGTCTTGCGCACCACCAGGCGCGAGAGCAGCACGCAGGCCGGATTGCCGAGACCGCCGCAGAGCAGCGGCAGCACGCTCAGCCAGGCCGAAGAATTGATCGTCAGGTGGCGCGCCTCACGCAGATAACTGGGCAGCCAGGTCACGTAGAAATACCAGCCGTAGTTCATGCAGAAGTACGGGGCGCACAGCATCCACACCTGGCGCGAGCGCACCAGCCGGCTCCACGGCACGTCGCCGTGTCCGGAGGCCATCTGCGAGCTGTGTTTCAGCAACTCCCGCTCGGCGGCGTTCAGCTTGGGATTCTCGAGCGGATTGTCGCGGTACCAGAGGAAAAAAAGCAGCGCCCAGACCACGCCCACCAGGCCGAAGATCTCGAAAGAATGCCGCCAGCCTATCGCGCCCATGATGGCTGCCACCAGCAGGGGGGTGAGCGCGCCGCCCCATCGCGCGCTGAACCACAGGATTCCCTGGGCACGCTCGCGCTCGGTATCGGGGAGCCAGGTAGTGAAGGCCTTGGCGAGGTTGGGAAAGCAGCCGGCCTCGCCCGCACCGAACAGGAAGCGCGTCGCTGTCAGTGAAACAAAGCTCCACGCCCATCCCGTCGCTGCGGTGAAGCAGGACCACCACAACACGATGCGGATGAGCACCCTGCGCGGGCCCATCCAATCGCCCAGGAATCCGCCGGGGATTTCAAACAGGGCGTAGGCCCATCCGAATGCGGTGAACACCCAGCCCATCTGCACTTCGGTGAGCCTCAAATCGTGGCGGATGGCAGGGGCGGCGAACGAAATCGAGACGCGGTCCATGTAGGTGATCACCGCCAGCGCCGCCGCAAACACCACTACCCAATGCCGGACTCCGGTGGGACGTTCGGCCGCCGGCGAAGAACTCATGGACGCCTGCTTCATGCTTCCGCCTGCACGTCGAATGGCGTCACCGGGTCGAGGAATACCCAGCACAGAATGCCCAGGAACTGAACGACGGCCGACACGTAGAAGATGAGGTTCCAGTTGTTGTTGGTCCAGGCAAGCATATACCCGATCGCCAGCGGCGAAAGCGCGCCGCCGATGTTGCCCACCATGTTCATGGCGCCGGAGACAGTGCCGGCGTATTGTGCTCCCACGTCCATGGTGGAGGCCCAGGCCAGGGGCATCACCAGCTCCAGGGCGAACGCCGCCAGGCCTATGGCGAACACGGCGGTCAGCGGGTCGCCGATTCGCGTGGAGAGCACCAGGAACCCGCTCCCGCCGGTGAACCCGGCGTAAGCCAACAGGCGGCGGGTGCCGAGTGTGCGCGCGAGGCGGCCGGAAACCAGCACGCTGACGGGGTCGCCCAGGCCGGCCAGAAACAGCGGAAGCGCGCTCAGAAGCGCCGTGGAGGCGATGGCTTGATGGCGGCCCTCGCGCAGATAGCTGGGCAGCCAGGTCAGATAAAAATACCAGCCGTAAGAGTGGCAGAAGTACTGGCCGCAGAGCATCCAGGCCTGGCGCGACCGGAGCAGCTTGCCCCATGGGACAGGGCCGTGCGCGGAGGCGGCCTTGGCGCCCTTCGCCAGCAGTTCCCGCTCGGCGGTATTCAGCTTGGGATTGTCCATCGGGTTGTCGCGAAACCAGCCGTGAAACGCGACCGCCCAGATTACGCCCAGGCAGCCGAAGACCTCGAAGGCATGGCGCCATCCCATCACCTGCATCACCAGCGCCACCAGCGGCGGCGTGAGGGCCGCGCCCCAGCGGGTGCTGATCCACATGAAGCCCTGCGCGCGTACCCGTTCGTGGCCGGGCATCCATGCGCTGAAGGCCTTGGTGAGGTTGGGAAAGCAACCGGCTTCGCCCATGCCGAACAGGAAGCGCGTGACGGTGAGCGACGTGAAGCTCCATGCCCATCCCGTGGCGGCGGTGAACACGGACCACCACAGGACGATGCGGATCAGGACCTTCCGCGGTCCCAGCCGGTCTCCCAGGTATCCCCCGGGAATCTCGCACAGCGCATAGGCCCATCCAAATGCCGCGAAGGCCCAGCCCATCTGGACGGCGGAAAGGCCCAGGTCGTGGCGAATGAAAGGCGCCGCAAACGAGATGGAGACCCGGTCGATGTAGGTGATCACCGCCAGCGCCGCGGCGAAGACGATCACCCAGTGCCGCACCCGGGTCGGACGTTCCACGGCGGGCCCGGATTGCGCGAGTGAGGAAGGCATATGGGAAAGGCGTACGCTAACGCACGTCAGCGCCGATGGCAAGTGCGGTTTGCCATGATGTCAAGGCAAAGTAGAAATGTCCCCATCCCGGCAAAGTAGAAACGTCCCCTTTCGGCTGG
>OMOG01000469.1 GCA_900290305.1 Candidatus Sulfopaludibacter sp. SbA4 | reverse complement strand
CTCCCCGGCCGGTCAAGGCCGAGAACGGCAGCGGCTCGACGCCCTCCTTGCGGATGGCGCGCATACCGCGCTCTTGCTCAGATTGATTCAACTTGTCGGTCTTTGTGGCGACTACAAAGTACGGTCTGCCATGATACTCGAGCCACCGCTTGAGGTCCAGATCCTTGTCCGTCCAGGCGCGGCGGGGGTCCAATATCAGACAGGAAAGCTTTAGGGTTTCCCTCGTTTCCAAATACTGCTCGATCAGCTTCTTCCATTCCAGTTGGTACGACGGCGGCACGCGGGCATATCCGTACCCCGGAAGATCCACGAGGAAGAAAGGCCCATCGATTCCATTTGACTGTCCGATGCGATAAAAATTGATCGTTTGCGTGCGACCGGGCGTGTTACTGGTGAAAGCCAGCCTTTTCTGGCCGGTGAGGGCGTTAATCAGGCTGGATTTCCCTACGTTACTTCTCCCCAAGAATGCGACTTCCGGCAACTGGCCGGCTGGAAACGCGGCCGGCGTGGCGGAACTGACTATAAATTCTGCTTGCAAAGAACCCCGACACAGGCAGGAATGCCTGTGCTACTAGTGTGCGCGCGCTTCTTCGACCGGATGAACGTCGGTCGCCGGATTACCCGCCGGCAAGGGCAGCGCGTTCAATTCTCCCTCCAGCGCGATTTTGAGCACCTGGTCCATCGAATCCACGAAGTTGAGCTTCATGGTCTGCTTGATGGCGTCGGGGATGTCCGGAAGGTCCTTCTCGTTCTCCCGCGGCATGATTGCTTCCAGGATGCCATGGCGATGAGCCGCCATCAACTTTTCTTTCAGGCCACCGATGGCCAGCACTTTTCCGCGCAACGTAATTTCGCCGGTCATGGCCACATCGCCGCGCACCGGGATCCTGGTCAGGGCGCTGCAGATGGTGGTCGCGAGCGTAATTCCCGCCGAAGGGCCGTCCTTGGGGATAGCGCCCTCGGGTATATGAATATGGACGTCGAGGTTGCGGTAGAAGTCACGGGGAAGTCCGAACAGGTGCGCCCGCGACCGGATGTAGCTCATGGCCGCCTGGGCGGATTCCTGCATCACTTCTCCCAACTTACCGGTGATCGTCAGCTTGCCTTTGCCTTCCATCAGGGTACACTCGACAGTCAGAATCTGGCCGCCAACTTCGGTCCAGGCCAGCCCCACCGCGGCTCCCACCTCGCTCTTCTTTTCGGCCTCCAGGTCGCGGAACTTCCACGGACCCAGCAGATCGGGCAACTGGTCGCCGCCGATGACGAACTTGGGGAGGGCTTTGTTGTCCTTACCCCCGGGTTTGTCCTTGCCGCCCTGATTATTAACAACCTGGCGGGCCACCTTGCGGCAGACGTTGCCGATCTCGCGCTCCAGGTTGCGCACGCCGGCTTCTCGAGTGTAGTACTGGATCAACCCGCCCACGCCGGTGTCGGCGAATTCGATCTGGTCGGTCGACAAACCGGTCTCCAACATCTGCTTGCGGACCAGAAACCGCTTGGCGATCTCCATCTTCTCGAGCTCGGTGTAGCCGGAAAGCCGGATCACTTCCATGCGATCCTGCAATGCCGGAGGAACGGTGTGGAGGACGTTGGCCGTAGCGATGAAGAATACCTGGCTCAGATCATACTCCACATCCAGGTAGTGGTCAACGAACATGAAGTTCTGCTCGGGGTCGAGGACTTCGAGCAGGGCGGCGGAAGGATCGCCGCGGAAGTCCATGGACATCTTGTCCACTTCGTCGAGCATGAAGACGGGGTTGCGCGTGGCGGCCTTGGTGACCATCTTGATGATCTGCCCGGGGAGCGCGCCGATGTAGGTGCGGCGGTGGCCGCGAATCTCGGCTTCATCGCGCACGCCGCCGAGCGACAGGCGCACGAACTTGCGCCCGGTGGCCTTGGCGATGGACATGCCGAGCGAAGTCTTGCCGACTCCGGGAGGGCCGACGAAACACAGGATGGAGCCCTTGGGATTCTTCACCAGGCGGCGCACCGCCAGGAATTCCAGGATACGCTCTTTGATCTTGTCGAGACCGTAGTGATCGGATTCGAGCACTTTCTCGGCGAACTTGAGGTCGCGGATCTCCTTGGACTTTTTCTTCCACGGCACGGCCAGGAGCCAATCGAGGTAGGTTCGGGAAACGGTGGACTCGGCTGACATGGGCGGCATGTTCTCGAGCCGCTTGAGCTCGGCGGTGGCCTTCTCCAAGGCGTCGGCGGGCATGCCGGAGGTCTCGATGCGCTTTTTGAGCTCATCGATCTCGCTCTTTTCGCCGCGGCCCAACTCCTTCTGGATGGCCTTGATTTTTTCGTTGAGGTAATACTCTTTCTGGGCCTTCTCCATCTGGCGCTTGACGCGGCCCTGAATGGTGCGGTCGACGTTGAGCTTTTCGATTTCGATGTCGAGCATTTCGGCGACGCGGGTCAGGCGGTCGATGGGGTCGAAGATTTCGAGCAATTCCTGCTTCTCTTCGATGGTGAGCTGCAGGTTGGCGCCGACGGTATCGGCCAGCTTTGCGGGATCGTCCACCCGGGTGGCCGCGATCATGGTTTCGTAGTTGAGGTTCTGGCTGAGCTTGACGTACTGCTCGAAGAGCCCGGTGACGCGGCTGACCAGGGCATCGAGCTGCGCGCCCGCCTCGACCTTGTAGCTGGAGGTGCGCACGGCCGCCCGGAAGAAACCTTCGTCATCGGAGACCGAAACGACCTTGGCGCGCTCGACTCCTTCGACCAGGACCTTGATATTGCCATCGGGGAGCTTGAGGCTTTGAACGATGTTAACAATTGTGCCGACGCTATAAATCTCGTTGGGCTTGGGCTCATCGATGGAGGCATCGTGCTGGGTGGCGAGGAAGATCTTCTTGTCGCCAGCCATGGCCTCTTCGAGGGCCCGGACACTCGACTCCCGGCCTACCACGAACGGTGTCATCATGTACGGAAAGATGACCACGTCGCGAATAGGCATCATCGGCAGACGTTTTGTATCGGATTTTTCCTTTGAAGTAAGCATTGTTCTCCCCAGGGAGACGACCCACTCCCTGGTCCCAGGTGGGTTTGGCAGGCGGACCCAGAGGCTGCCCGGCCTAACCGGCCTTTTCTAATATTGTAAGACTGATTTTCTGTGCCAGCACCATCTCTTTGGTGACCTGGAACTCGCGGACCTTCTTGTACGAAGGCAAGTAGTACATCAGATCCAGCATCAAATCCTCGAGAATCATGCGCAGACCGCGCGCCCCCACTTTGCGCTCCATAGCCAGATCGGCGATCGCTTCCAGGGCGTCGTCGCTGAACTTGAGGCGCACATTCTCGAACTCAAACAGCTTCTGATATTGCTTGACGATGGCGTTCTTGGGACGGCTCAGAATCTGAATCAACGCCGAGCGATCCAGATCCTCCAACACTGCCGACACGGGCAGGCGGCCGATGAACTCGGGGATGAACCCGAACTTGATCAGGTCGATGGGCTGGACCTGCCAAAGCATATCGATATCGCGGCGCCCGCTGGTGCCCGATCCGCCGCGCGGCTGGATCTTGTCCTCTTCCTGGAGGAAGCCCATGGACTTTTTGCCGGTGCGCCGGGCGATGACTTTCTCGAGTCCCACGAAGGCGCCGCCGCAAATAAAGAGGATATTGGTGGTGTCGACCGGGGTAAATTCCTGGTGCGGGTGCTTGCGGCCTCCCTGCGGGGGCACGTTGGCCACGGTGCCTTCCAGGATTTTCAGGAGGGCCTGCTGCACGCCCTCACCCGACACATCGCGGGTGATCGACGGGTTTTCGTCCTTGCGGCAAATCTTGTCGATTTCGTCGATGTAGATGATGCCCTGCTGGCATTTCTGCACGTCACCGTCGGCCGCCTGGAGCAGCTTCAGGATGATGTTCTCCACATCTTCGCCCACGTAGCCGGCTTCGGTCAAGGTGGTGGCATCGACGATGGCGAAGGGCACGTCCAGGATTTTGGCCAAAGTCTGGGCCATGAGCGTTTTGCCGGTGCCGGTGGGGCCGATCAGCAGGATGTTGGACTTTTGCAGCTCCACCTCGGTGTTGCGCATGCGGTTCATGTGAATCCGCTTGCAGTGGTTGTAGACGGCGACCGCCAGTTTCTTCTTGGTGGCTTCCTGCCCGATCACGTACTGGTCAAGGAACTCCTTCACTTCCAGCGGTTTGGGAATCTTGTTCGGGGTTCCGGAGGAAGGCTCGACCTTATCATCTTCTAAAATCGAGTTGCAGACCGCGATGCACTCGTCGCAGATGTAGGCGCGAGGGTAGTCGCTGGGGGAGGAGATTAACTTTCCGACTACGTCCTGACTCTTATGGCAAAAAGAACACCGCAAAGCATCATCGGATCCGGCACGCTTCAAGCAGTTTCTCCTATTCCGCCTTCGGCCCTGGCCGGGATACAAAGCGATGCTCCCGGTTGCCCCCAGGTAGGGGAACACTAATGCATTTCGTTCCTATTATCACCTGAATACGCTTACGAAGCAATGTACACCAAGGTTGAGGGCCGGGCTGCCAGGTACTGTCCCTTCCACGGGCCCCTTTTGTTACGAGACGGTTACGCCGTTTTGCGGGCGTGTTCAAATAAAAAGTTCAACGTTTTTTCCGTCTGAATATGCGATGCGATGCGGTTCATGGAGCCGTCTTTTTCGAGCCGCATTTGCACCGCCGCCAGCGGTTCGCGCTGCTGGCGCGCCAGTTTTTCCACTTCGCGGTCCACCTCGGCGCGGGTGGCGCCGGTGGCTTCGCGCTCGGCAATCCGGCCCAACAGCAGCGAGGCTTTGACCTCTTCGATGGCCTGGGCGCGCTGGGAGTGCTTGGCCTTCTCCCAATCGATCTTGATGGAACGCGGATCGACGCCCTGGCCGGCCAGGGCCTGCAGGTTGGACTCAATGCGGCTGCGAATCTGCCGCTCGATGAAGAGTTCGGGGATCGGGAAATCGTGAGCCTCCACGAGTTTTTCGACGATCCGGTTCTTGGCTTCCAACTGGGCCTCATGCTGCCGCTGGGCGAAAATCGCTTTGCGGACGGCATCGCGCAGCTCCTCGAGATTCCGGAAATCGCCGAGATCCTGGGCGAACTCGTCGTTGAGCTCGGGCAGTTCCTTGCGGCGCAGGCCTTTTACGGTGGCGTGGAAGAGGATGGTTTTGCCCGCGAGTTTGGCGGAGCCGAAATCCTCCGGGTAGGCCACCTCGAATTCCTTTTCGTCGCCGGGAGAGAGGCCGCGGAGATTTTCAGTGAAGGCGGCGAAGGTGTCGGCGCCGCCGATATCGAGCACCATCTCTTCGGATTTCACGGACTCGCCCTCGACGCCGGAGACGCTTTCCAGGCTGACCACGGCGAGATCGCCATCGGCGAGCGGCCGCGGGTCGATGTTGACGTGCTGGGCCTTCTGGTCGCGGATTTCGGCGAGGCGCTTGTCGACGTCCTCATCGGTGACGTCGGGGTCGTGGTAGGGGACCTCGATATCCTTGTATTCCTGCAGTTCGATGGGCGGGATGACTTCGAATTCGGCCTTGAAGGTGAGGGGCTCGCCGGCGTGGAAGTGGACGTCGGTGATATTGGGCTGGCCGACGATGTTGAGGTTCTCGGCTTCGACCTGCTTTTGCAGGTGCTTGGGGACGAGGGACTCGAGGACCTTCTGGCGCACGTCGTGGGCGAAATGCGATTGCACCAGGGAGGCGGGCACCTTGCCCGGTCGGAAGCCTTTGATGCGGGCTTTTTTCTGGACTTCGGCGACCGCGCGGCTGGTTTCGCTTTCCACCTCGTCGACAGGGATGGAGATGTCCAGCGCGTGCCGGCAACCTTCTACTAACGCCAAGTGGATTTGACCTCGGGAAAGAAGTGATGGTGTAAAAGCTTATGATACCACGGCGGGGGTCGGGGCGGGGGCGTTGTGGCGAGGATGCCGGGAGGCGGCGATTTGGGGTGTTTTTGGAAATCGCCGCCTCGGATGCCGGGAGGCGGCGATTTGGGGTGTTTTTGGAAATCGCCGCCTCCCGATTCTGGCGGAGATCGAAGGGCGTGGTGAGGTTGTGTTGCATTAGGAAGTCTCCAGGAGTGGACGGGCCGGTGCACGTAGATCCCTCCCTGATTTAATCTTGGCACGGGTTCAATTCCAGGTAGGAAAACATCGGATTGTTGCCGTTCAGAATTCCGTGTGTAGCGACGTGCAGAATCCGATACCGGGACGCTTCCTGTTTCCAGCGCGTCTCCACAGCCTCGTCGCCCGTCAGGACCTTTGCGCCGGACCCATAGAGCTGGGCGAGACCCCGGACTTCGGCGGCCGCCAGAGGAATGCCGCTCCTGGCGGGACCGATGGCGAGAAGCGCAGGTCCGCCAGAGGGCGCCGTCCGATGAAGCCGGCCGGTTTCCCTCAAAGTGGGGCGCGGCTGCAAACTGGGTGGCGGAAACTTTAACGCACCGGCATCCTGAAGTCGGAAAAGATCTATCCTTGAGCGGTCAGACTCTTCGAGACGCGCGCCACCTCCCCACTCAACCGCTCCTTCACCGGCTTCTAAGCTGAGGGTCGCTGGTTCGAGTCCAGCCGGGCCTACCACAGGTGATTATTCGCAGCGCAGCGTGGCCGCGGGATCTACGCGCGCCGCCGCTCGTGCGGGGAGAAACGCCGCCAACGCTCCGAGCGCGGCCAACACTACCACCGCGATTGCCAGCGACGAGGGATCGCGGGGCCGGACCCCGTAGAGATAACTCGCCAGCAGGCGCACACTGGCCAGCGCTCCGAGCGAGCCCAGCGCCAGCCCGATTGCGATCCACAGCATCGCCTGCCGGACCACCATGCGCACCACGGCCGCGGCGCCGGCGCCCATCGCCATGCGGATGCCGATCTCGCGGGCGCGCTGCGAAACCGAATGCAGCACCACGCCGAAAATCCCCGCCGCGGCCAGCGCCAGCGCCACCCCGGCAAAGACGCCCAGCAGCAGCAGAACGAATCGCCCCGGCGCCACGTCGTCCGAGATCAATTGGTCCATGGTGCGGACCGCGGCCAGCGGCTGATCGCGGTCCACCGCCCAGATCGCGCTTCTCGCCTCGCGGGGAGCCACCACGCCGCGCAGCACGAAGGTCACCTCCGACGTGGCCATCTGCGCGTACGGCAGAAACATCTCGGGGCGCGGATCGGCAACCAGCGAGAGGTGGCGGACGTCGCCGACGATCCCCACGATCTGGAACTGTTCCGGCTGGAAACGGATGTCGAATCCGGCGGCCGTCGCGACTCGCACCGTGCGGGGCGTTTCGATGGTCTTGCCGATGGGGTCCTGGTTTGGCCAGTAGCGCTCGGCCATGGCGCGATTGATGACGCCCACGCCGCGCGTGTCGCCGGGCGCGAGCAGGCGGCCGCGCACCAGCGGAATTCCCATGGCCTGAAAATAGCCGGGGCTGACGGCGCGTAAGCCGGCACTGCCCATCTCGTCGCCCCCCGGCAGGTTGAAGGAGTTCCAGGGGCTGGACTTGGTCATCGGCATCGCGTTGATCGCGGCTACGGCGGCTGCGCCCGGAAGGTGTTCGAGGCGGTCCAGGACTTGGCGCGCAAACGCGGCGCGCGTTTCCGGCTCGGCATACTTGGGATCGGGCAATTCCACGTCGATGGCCAGCAGGTTCTGGGTGCGGAATCCCGGATCGACCGCCAGCAGGCGCAGAAAGCTCTTGGCGAGCAGGCCCGCGCCGGCGAGGAGCATCAGCGATAGCGCCACCTCGGCAGCGATCAGCAGGCCGCGCAGTCGGTCGCCCCTGGGGCTGCGGCTGCCGAGCGACAAGCGCACCGAATGCCACGCCGGAATGCTGCCGAACACCAAACCTGCGACCACCGACGCAACGAACGTAAATCCGAGAACAGCGCCGTTCAGATGAATGCCGCCCGCTGCGATCCGCGCGCTGAACGCCGTGTGGATCGGCACGGCGGCCGTGAGGAGCGGAATGCCCCACAGCGCCAGCAGGAGTCCCATCGCGCCGCCCGAAAGAGAGAGCACGAGGCTCTCGGCTAGCAGTTGCCGCACCAGGCGCGCGCGCGTGGCGCCGAGCGCGGAGCGGATCGCGATTTCGCGCTTGCGCCGGACGGCCTGGCTCAACAGCAGGTTTGAGACGTTGGCGCAGGCGATGAGCAACACCAGCCCCACGGCCCAGACAAACACTCTCAGGGTGTCGCTGCTGCCGGCGACCAGGGTGTCGTACAGGCTGCTGACCTGGGCGCCTTCGCCGCGGTTTTCACTTGGATGGTCCTTCTCGATGGCGGTCGAAATCACGTCCAGGTCGGCCTGCGCCTGGGCGCGGGTGATGCCGGGTTTCAGGCGTCCGATGCCTGCCAGAAAATGGGTGCGCCGGTTGGGATGCGGCGCCAGTGGCAGATAGACCTCCGGCTCGTCCATCATGCCCAGCTTGGGAAAGTGAAACCCCTGCGGGAGGACTCCGGCCAGCGTGTAGGGTTGCCCGTCGAGCACCAGCGGCCGTCCGATGGCGCCGGGGGCGCCGCCGAAGCGGCGGGTCCACAATCCGTAAGTGATCACCACAGACTGGCCGGAGGAATCGAACGCCGCGCCGATGGCCGGCGCAATCCCGATCACCGGAAAGAACTCCGGCGTCATGTGGACGGCGTACAATCGCAGAGGCTCGCCGCCGCCGGTGAGGTTCACGGAGTCGCGGCTGTAGGCCGAGAGGGAATCGAAGACGCGATTCTGCTCCTGCCAATCGCGGACCATGGGGAACGACGCGTTCATGCCGCGGTGGGTCTTGCCTGCTGTGGCGTAGACCATCATCAGCCGGTCCGGCTGCGGATAGGGCAGGGGACGGAGCACCACGGCGTCCATCAGGCTGAAGATGGCGGTATTGGCGCCGATGCCGAACGCGAGGGCGATCCAGGCGGCCGCGGTGACTCCGGGGTTGCCACGCAACACCCGAAAAGCGTATTTCAGGTCCTGAAGCACGAAATCAGGACAGCAATCTGGAGACCGCTCATTTTGAGCGGTCGCTTTCTTATAGAATCAACGACTTACGGGGAGAGCCGCTCGCCGGTGAGCGGTTGGCATTGTCCGCTATTGGGAAGCCCCGCGGCCAAGGGCATAGAGCTCGCACAATTCCACCCTAGTCGGACCCCCTGGCCGCGATCTCAAGGAAAACCCGGTCAGGCGCCAACGCGCACGGGCTCGCGCAAGCGGAACGTCAGCCGCGTCTCGGGCGCCAGGTGCAGGTTGCGCTTGCCGGTGACGATGGCGCCGACGGTGCCCGCCGTGGCGCCTGCCCCGGCTCCGAT
>OMOG01000470.1 GCA_900290305.1 Candidatus Sulfopaludibacter sp. SbA4 | reverse complement strand
TAATAGGATTCCACCCGCTCGGTATCCCGCGCCAGGCGCCGGTTGGCGTGCTCCTCGATCTGCGTGACGTGCTTCCGCACCGTGGCCTGCACGGCCCGTGCGGTAGCCGGGTAGAGGCGCGCGGCCACATCCGGGACGGCCACGCCCGGCTCCTCGTGAAGATGCTCGCGGATGCCGCGGAGGAAATTCTCGGGCATCGTCACCACCGATCGGGCATCGGCGTTCAGGCAAACCGTGACGATCCCCAGGCTGCGATCGTCGGATTCCACCGTGTACTGAAATGTAAAGAACAGATACGTGGCGCTGGCGGAGAAATCTTCGGCCAGCCGATAAATGCCGTTCTGGATGGCCAGCTCAGCAGCCAGCATCGAGGCGGCGTCTACCCGCGCCGCCAACGCCGGATTGCGATACTGCGCGCCCGTCACCAGCGGTTGCCCGGGCAGGAGCCGCTCCATCCGCTCCATCCATTCCACCGCGTCGTCGGCGCCGGGACGCGGCCGCAGATCGAGCGAGAGCCACTCGCTCGCGTGCAGGGAGTCGGCCACGTCGGCCGGCAGCATCGCGCGGATTCTGCCATCCTCCTCGGACGTCGGCCACGTCGGCCGGCAGCATCGCGCGGATTCTGCCATCCTCCTCGGACTCCACCAGCGCCCCGCGAGTCATGAGCAGGTCGCAGATCCAGTCTTGAATCCCGATCACGGTCTACACCTCGAAATCCCGTTGGAACAGCGTTTCGTCCAGTTGCTTGGCCTCGGAGTACTGCTTCTTGGCCTCCAGCAGCCGGTCTGCCAGCTCGTCGAACGCCTCGTCGATCCTCCCGGAATCGCGCGCCGACAGCCACAGGTCCAGCACCAACTCGGCGAAGTCGCCCTCATCCAAGGTCCCCAGGATGGCATCCACTTCACCCACCACCAGCTCGAACATGTTGATCTTGTCGTGCAGCAGGCGCAGCAATTGTTCCTCCACCGTGTCGGCCTGGCAGAAGTTGAATACGAAGACCTCCTGCGTCTGGCCGATGCGGTGCACGCGTCCCACACGCTGCTCCAGGCGCATGGGATTCCAGGGCAGGTCGAAGTTGATCACGGTGTTGGCGAACTGCAGGTTCCGCCCTTCTCCGCCGGCTCCGGTCGAAAGCAGCACGTCGGCCTCATCGCGAAAGCGGGCGATGGCTGCGTCTTTCGCGGCCTTGGACATGTCTCCGCTGAACATCGCATAGCGCAGGGAATGGTCCTCGCAGACTTCGGCCAGGTGCTCCA
Organism: Candidatus Sulfopaludibacter sp. SbA4; assembly: GCA_900290305.1. Lineage (GTDB taxonomy): Bacteria > Acidobacteriota > Terriglobia > Bryobacterales > Bryobacteraceae > OMOG01. The sequence continues at coordinate 13,748 of OMOG01000470.1, read as the reverse complement.
GGGTCGGTGCGAACTCGGTAAACACCACGGTCTTCGCCTGGCGCTCGGAGAGCATGCTGGCGAGCTGCCGGCTTTTGCCCGTCCAGGAAACCTGCGCCGCCAGCTCCTGCATTCGCTCGAGGTCGCGCAGGTCTTGCGGGTTGGGCCGCTTGTCCGCGGCCAGCGCCCGCCCCACCGCGCGTCCCAATGCGTGGGCACTGCTGCCGGCCTGGCGCTGCAACTGGTGCAGCGTGAAGCCGGCCGTTCCGCCTTTCGCTTCCCGGTACCGCCGCGCCACGTAGTCGGACACCACCTGGTACAGCTCGGCTTCGGCCGGCGAGGGCGGCACCACTACACTGGCCGCGATGCGATGGGGCAGGCGCACATCCACCGCCGAACGGGTATTGCGCACCATCACTTCGGTGAGCAACTCGCGCAGGCGCTCCGGATTGCGCGGAGACTTGGGCTTGCCCGGAAGAATAAACAGCTTGCGGAATTCGGTCTCGGTCGCGAGCAGCCCCGGTTTCAGCACGGTGATCAGGTTGTAGAGTTCGACGAGGTTGTTCTCGACCGGGGTCGCGGTGAGCATCAGGATGAACTTCTTCTGGAGCGAGTTTACCAGCTTCCAGTTCGAGCTGGTGCGGTTCTTCAGGCAGTGCGCTTCGTCGACGATTACCAGGTCCCACGGGACCTCGGCCAGGGTGGAGGCGTGCGGCTCCATGCGCGCCAAAGCGATGGAGGCCACCACCAGCGGCTCGCTTTGCCAGAACTGAGCGGGGTTGGAGCGGAAGCCGAAGTCTTCCGGGGAAACGGGCGCCAGGCCGAACTTCTCGACCAGCTCTCCCTTCCATTGCGAAACCAGCGAGGGCGGCGTCAGCACCAGGGCTTTGCGCACCATGCCGCGAGCCCAGTACTCCTTCAGGACCAGGCATGCCTCGATGGTTTTGCCGAGTCCCGTTTCATCGGCCAGCAGGGCGCGCCCTTTGTAGTGCCGCAGCACCCTGCGAACGGTCTCCTGCTGGTACACGTAGGTATCCACGCCGTGGAGCGAAGGCAGGCAGATCAGGTCCTCGAAGTTCTGCGCGAGCCTCAGCTCCAGGAGGCGCCGGCGGAGAAGGTAGTCGGCCACGGTGGCGCCCGCCTGGCGGTCGAAGGCCGGGGGCGGCGCGGGCAGGAAGTCCACCAGGACGCGCGGCGGCTCGGGTTTGGGCGGCGGGGCTGGAGGCGGTGGCGGTGGGGGCGGCGCTTTGGGGGCCGGCGCTTCCTTCACCACGGGCGGCGGGCTCGACTGCGCGGTCTCCTTCGCCAGGTCCACGCAGTAAGTCTTGGCGCTCTCCCGCATCCGTTTATAGTGGGCGCCTCGCAGGGATGCGGTCGTGTCCAGGAAGTCCTGAAATGATTTCAGCGCTTCTCGCTTCCGGCCGAGTTTAAGGTGTGCCAGTGCCAGGTTGAAGTTCGTGGAGGGGAAGTCCGGACGCTCACGGAGCCGGCTGAGGTACGCGACTGCCTCCTCGTATTGTCCGTTCCGAAAGCAAATCTCCGCAAGCAAATCGAGTGCAGCATACAGATCGGGATCGAGATGCAGCGCCTTCTTTGCGGATTTTAGGGCGGAATCCACATCGCCGGCCCTGTAAGACCGGCCCGCCAGTAGGAGGAGGTACTTGGCCTCTTCCTGGTCGTTTTCGCGAAGCTCCGCGGCCCGTCGCTCCTTGAGAAGCCTGCGGCGCCGCTCCTGTTTCCTAGGGTCGTGCACGAGAAGAAGTAGTGATTATATCTTCATCCCGAGCGCTTTTTTCGCCGCCAGCTTGAGCATCCCGATGGCACCGTATCGATCCTGAAGAAGCTTCATATAGAGCGCCTGCGTGCCATCCGGCGGAACCCGCGGCGTAGCCTTCTCTTCGAGCTTCAGCGCGCCCGACGGACACGTGGTGACGCAGATCGCGCACCCGATGCAGCGCCCGAGATCCACTTCCGCGGGTCCATCGTCCATGCGAATTGCGTCCATCTGGCAGCGCGTTTCGCAGGTCCCGCAGGAATGGCAGGCGTCCCGATCCACGCTGGCGTAGAAATTCGAGCTGAAGTACTCGGCGGGGCGCGGGAAGCGCTTGGCCGAGGTCAGTACGCCGCAGCAGCAGTGGCAGCAGCAGCAGACGAACAGAGGGTTCTGGGTGTTCTCGGGCTGCAGTACGAGGCCCTCGGCGTCGGCCTGGTCCAGCAATTCCAGCATTTCCTCGCGGCTGATGGAGCGGCCAGTGCCGGAATCCGCCGCCCACCGGGCAGCCATCCCCATGGTGAGGCAGTTTTCCCGCACGGCGGTCTGTTGGCACGGCTCGCCCAGCAGATCTTTTCCGCGCCGGCAGATGCAAGTCATCTTGGCGAAAGGCCCGTCCGACGCTGCGACGTACTGCCGGAGGTCGTCGTAGGTGGCGACGCTGCGATCGACCGGGATGCTTTTGTTGACCGGCACGACCCGCATCTGCGTCGTCTTTTTACTGTGGAAAGCCTCGCGGAATTCTTCCTGCATATACTGAATGGCGTCGCGCTCGAACTGCGGGGTCAGGTGTTTCACCTGACGCTCGTAGATTCCCACCGCGAACATCAGTTTGGCGTAACGCGGCTCTTTTCCCCGCGAAATGCACAGGATCAGGCCCTTGCGATCCATCCGTTCCAGCGCCTCGGTCAGTTTGTCGAGCGCCATCCTCGATTTCAGCCGTTTGTGAATAGCGCCGGCAGGCTCTGGAATGGCGCTCAATTCGAGCGCGATTTCAGCCTCCTCGGGAGTGAAGAGTTGTTGCAGAATGCGGATTTCCACGCCGGAATCGGTGGCCGGAAAGCCAACCGGCCCCCGGTCGAGGTGTTGTTGGAGACGGCGATACAGATATTCAGATCCTGGTATCTGCATCCATCTATTTTACACCGGCGCCCGTGAGGCGCGAGGCCAGTTCCCAGCGGCGAACCGGACCGGTGCGATGGAAGCGCAGGGGCGGCAAGGGCGGCCGGAGTTTCTCTTCACGCCAGTCGGTCCAGTAGAAGGGCAGGTCGGGATGAAACCAGTTGCGGTGATCCGCCGCCATCCAGCCTTCGCTCAAGACGAGTTCGATGGAGGCCTTCTTGTCCAGCCGCTTCCCGTAATAGGCTGCCAGCGCGGCGGCGGCTTCGGCTCGGGTTACGGGCGCGTCGGGTGATGCGTGCAGGCCCGCGTCATCGAGCGGATAGAGCCCGCGAATGGCCGCCAGTTGAATCGCCGCGAAGGCCGGGTGGTCGGGTGCGAGATCGTCAAACCAGAACAACGGCACGCCCAACCGGGCGAGCTGCCCCTGCACTTCGCCCGCGGACGGTAGCGCTCCCCGCTCGAGCCAGAGGCTGGCTATGGCGCCGGCCGCCTCTCCGATGTTCCATTCCACCGGGTGCAGGCGAAACGCGCCGTTGGTCAGGTGGGTGACACCGAGGTTCTTTCCCGCGGGAAGGAAGTTGAGCGGTTCGCGCGGCAGGAGCGCGGCCATGGGAATCTGGAACGGACGCGGCATCCGCATCCTGCCGGTTTCGTTCGCGCCGCACGGGTGGATGTCCACCATGTAATACCCCGTCCCCACCGAGTCTTCGAACAAGCGGGCGCGCGGACCGGGCTGGGTGTCTTCGACGATATCCTGCTCGGCGACGCTTCCGCGGGCAATCATGCGCCGCGATTCGCGGATATACGGGTACTTCGACATGCCGTCGGCGGTATCCATGACGTCGGCGCGCAGGCGCAGCTCCGGATAGCCGCGGCCGCCGCCGTCGCGCGGCAGGTCGTTCTGCATGCAGTAGAGGAACGCCTGGGAGGTTTGTTTGGCGCGCTGCAGGATGCGGGCCAGGTCCTCGGGCGCGCGATCGAGCGGCGATTCCGCGGCGTAATCCTGGTGGGGCCAGTTGATCAGCGCGACATCCTGCGGCGCGCCGCTGGTGAAGTTCGCGGCTGCCAGAAGCCTGCGCCAGGAAAAGAACGGCCCGGGCGACATGTTGTTGGGGATGGGCGGATCGTCGCCAAACATGCCGTACTGAAACCATCCGCGCCAGCCGAACTCGGGCGGATAATACGTGCGCAGAGAGAAGCCCTGGCGCGCCACGATGCGGTCGTAGTCCGGCGGTTTAAGTGTGGGAGCGGCGGCCGCGGCGCCGTGTTCGACGGCAAAGGGATAGGTGAAACTCTGGACACAGGCCGGGTTCGGCTCCGCCGCCGCATCCGGCTCGCCGGTTTGCGATTTGGCTTCCGACCCCAGCACGTACGGCACTTTCGCCAGCGGCAGCAGGTCGCCCATTTCGGTCGAGTCCAGCACGAAACGCGGGCGGAAGCGAAGCACTTCTCGCCGGTCGAACTGCCATGCCAGGGCCGAGTCGATGACCGCGCCGCGGCGATCGATGGCGAAGATCTGGGTCCGCAGAAACAGTTGCAGGCGCGGCCTGGCGAGCATCTGCTGCAACACATCCACGCCGGCCTTCGGCTCGAAGCACAGCGGCGAAACATAACATGAACCGGGATTCAGGTTCTCCCAAGATGCCGCTTCCGGCGTGAGCTTGCGATTTTGGCGATACCAGTCGCGGATTCGTCCGCGGAACTCCCGATAGGTGCGGGTTCCGCCGGCGAACTCGATGAAGCGGTTCTCATCGAGCGCCGAAACTCCCGCTGCGGTTGCCTGGCCTCCCACCCAATCCGTCTCTTCCGTGAGACAAACGGAATGGCCGCGGGCGGAGGCGGCGAGCGCGGCGCCGATCCCGCCCATTCCCGCGCCGGCGATCAGGACATCGCAGGAGATTTCGCGAACGCGCGGAGGGAAGCTGATGCGCACGAGAGCTTCCTCCGCATTGCCCGCGATGGGAACCTTCTGGATGTCGACGATGGTGTACTGCTGCGCTGCCAGAACGGACGTCAGTGAGATGCAGAGTAGCGGAGACCCAATTCGGGAGTATCGACCCATTGGCCACCCAATCGGCGGGATTCCAATCCAGCCAGCATAATACCATTGGCCACGAGGGTGCGCTCTATGGGGATGGGATTGCGCCGCGTGAGCACGAGATCCTCGAAGTTGCGAACCATGAATCCCCAGTGATTGTGCAGGTAGAGTTCGATATAGAAGCAGGTCGCGACAGGGTCCGCGCGGCCTTCGATGCGTGCGGCGAACAGGAAGTCGCGGGTCTGCGGGTCGAGGTGCAACACCGCGCCTTTCAAGCCGTCGCGGTAGCGGATGAAGAACGCCTGCGGAGGGACCTGGCTGGCATCGGGGGGCCGATTGACGCGCCGCGCGAGTGCGGCATCGAGCAGATCCTGCGACCATTCGCCGCCGGCGAGCTTCCCCAGTTCGGCGGCCCCGCACCAGCGCACGCGCGCGACGCCGGTTTCCGCTCCCGCGCGCCGCTCGGCCATCGACTGCAACAGCTCGATGCCATGGTACGCGTGTTCCTCGAGATCGCTGTAGCTGGTGGTGAGCAGTTCGGAGAATCGCGTTCCGTGGGGAATGTCGAGCGGCGGCCGCTGCCAGGCGAGCGGTACGGTGGATCCGCATTGAAACGGAATGTGCATTTCACGGACGCGGTCGTAGGTGCTGCGGGCATCCCGCCAGTCGTAGGCGAGATACTTGTCCTGGTACATGGGGATGACGCGTCCGTCGTCGCGCATCACCTGAGTCGCTTCGCTGAAATAGCGCCATCGCGGATACATGAAATTGCCGCGCGGGGTGCGCGGATAGTTGCCGTGCTCCCCGATGATGGCTACGGCGTCGACGGCGAGCTTGGGCCCTCCGAGGCGCAGGGCTTGGGCGACGGTGGGATAGATCGCGACGCCGTGCTCTTCGGCTTCTTCGCGCGCCATGTCGTTCGAGGGGAACTGGTCGACGTAAAAGGAAGCGACGTGCAGCCGGGGCGGATGCCAGGCGCGGTCCAGGCGGTAGCCATCCAGCAGCCGGCTGACGAAGACGTCGGCATGCGAGTCGGGGAACCAGGTGTTCATGATGCAGGCGACGCGCGGCTGGAGCGGCGCGGCGAGCGCGAGCGCTGGCGAGGCTAGAAAGACCCGGCGGCTGAGGGTCACGCTCCCCAGCTTATCGCGGTGGCAGTGCCTGGTGGCATACTGGCGCCGAGCGCCCCAACCCGAAGTTACAATAATGGATGCATGGGCGCTGGTCAGCGTATAAGAGAACATCGCGACGAGATCTTGCGGGTGGCTGCCCTCCACGGCGCGGGCAATGTCCTGATTTTCGGCTCGGTGGCTCGCGGGGAGGACACCCCGGAGAGCGATGTGGACCTCCTTGTCGACGTGACCGGAGATACCACGCCGTGGTTTCCGGGGAGCCTGATGGCTGATCTCGAGCAGCTCCTCGGGCAACGTGTACAGGTGGTGATTCGCCGCTCGTTGAGTCCTCTGATCCGTGACGCCGTTCTGCGGGAAGCCGTGCCGTTGTGAAATCGCAGCGCGCATATGTCGAACATGGCATAGAGTGCATTCGCAGAATAGCCGAGGATTCCGCACCGGGGCGCGATGCTGTCTTTGCGTCGCGAACACTGCAAGACGCGATCGTTCGCAACCTTCAGGTACTCTGCGAGTCGACGCAGCGGATCGGCGAGCCGCACAAGCAGCGCCATCCCGAGATCAACTGGCCGTCGATAGCCGGCATGCGAAACGTCCTGGTGCACGACTACTTTGAAGTGGACTTTGAGACGGTCTGGCAGGTCGTTACCCGAGATCTCCCGCCCCTGGAGAATGCGATGAGCGGCATCCTGGCTGTGTTGGACCAGCCGCAATAGGGCGCCCCGTTCCATGGAGGCCCGAGAGTTCAGGCACCGTCGACTCGCTGCGAAAATCGTCCCTGGGTGGCTCAAGCGCGCCGTGAATCTTGCGTTTTTCGAGGACGAGGAATGAAATCTCCCTTCGCCTCACAACTAGAAATCAGGAGCCGAGCAGGTGCAGGATCTCGCCAGCGATCTTCATTGTCTTGTCCATCATGGGAGCCAGGCCGGGAACCTCGTCGTCATAGTCGGCTTTCTGGCGCCAGTCGAGAATTACCTTTCCCTGATTTCCCGCTCTGCGCCAGTCTGGGTTGCCGCTGTCCCTCCAGGCGATCCAGACAGCCGCGTGTGAGCCGCTCTTCGTCGCCACGGCGCTCCTGGATCCCCTATGCCGCCTCGCAGTATGATAGGCCGCGTAATATGCGCGACTGATGGCCGATCTGGTTGCCGCCTCGCCGCCTTTTTGGGAGAGATCCTGAGCAAGGAGGAGATACTCTTCCCACCGGAAGCTCACTCGACAGGCTCCTCGGCGTATTCGACTCCAATGTATAGAGGGAAGGATTCGCGGCGCCCGGATGCCTTACCAAACCACTCATCCCAGAACCGGTCAAATCTGTCGAGTTGAGCGTCGGCATCGAGGGGGGATTGTACCATCGCCAGTAGCGTGCCCTCGCAATCGCCGTCGTAATCGCGCGGGAACCGCAACTGCACTACGGCGTCGCGCCCGAACTGCAGCTCGATGTGAGGCCGCGCTTCCAGAAGGATATCCACCAGTCCCGGGCGGGCGGCCAAATATGCCTTGACCTTCTCGGCATCGGGCATCCGGTAAGATCTCTCCAGCTCGTCGATCTTATTGGCAATCGCCTGCTCCATGTGCTCAGTTTAACTCGGTATCCCCGATCTGGCTCCAGGACCGCGAGATTTGGTGCTGGCCGCCAAACCGCTCCCTTGCTCGCCAAGGGCGAGGGACTGTCGCGGCTCTGATCGGGTGCGGGTCGCGCCCGCCGGTGGGAGTTGAGCCCACTGGTATTCGGCGACGCCGCGGTGTATTTTAGAGATGCTTATCCTTTTGTCAGCTTGGCAGAACGGATTTGAAAGGATACGAGATGGAATTTACACGACGAGATTTGGGAAAGATCGCGCTGGCGTCCGTGCCGCTCGCGAAGGCGCTTAACGCGAAGATGATCGACTCGAAGTTCGGCGGCGTGCAGGTTGGCGCCATCACCTACAGCTTCAATCGGATCGCCAGCCCCGATCCGGAAGCCATCATCAAGGCGTATGTCGAGATCGGGCTGGGCGAGGCCGAGCTGATGTCGAACCATTGCGAAGCATTGGCGGGCGCGCCTGCGATGCCGGCGTTCGGCCGCGGCGGCGGCGGGGGCGGACGTGGGCCCGGCGTCCCCGGCCCGACTGTCCAGACGACGCTGCCGGCTGGCGCGGCGCCCGGCGGCCCACCGGAAAAAGGCGCAGGGCGGAAAGGTGGCGGCGGCGGCCGTGCGCCATTGACCCCCGAGCAACAGGCCGAGCAGCAGGCCGCCATGGAGAAACTCGCAGCATGGCGCGCCTCGGCCAACGCCCAGACGTGGAAGGCCGTCACCAAGAAATTCAACGACGCCGGAGTGGCTGTCGCCCTGCTCTGCTACAACATGCAGGACCGCATGAAGGACGAGGACATCGAGTACGGCTTCAGCATGGCCAAGGGTCTCGGCGCGAAGGCCATCACCACCAGCACCACCCTCACCATGGCCAAGCGCATCGCGCCCATCGCCGACAAACACAAGATGCTGGTCGGATACCACGGTCACGATGCCACCAGCGATCCCAACCAGACCGCCACGCTCGAGAGCTATGACACCCTGATGGCCTACGGCAAATACAACGGCATCAACCTCGATATCGGCCACTTCACGGCCGCCAATTACGACGCCGTCGCGTTCATCAAGCAGCACCACGACAAGATCACCAACCTGCACGTCAAGGATCGCAAGAAGGACCATGGCCCCAACGTGGCCGTGTGGGGCACGGGCGACACGCCCATCAAGGATGTCATGCAGCTCCTCAAGAAGGAGAAGTACGGCTTCCCGGCGAACCTGGAGCTGGAGTATCCGATCCCCGAAGGGTCGGACATTATTGCCGAGGCCAAGAAGTGCCTGGCGTACGTCAAGAGTTGTCTGGTGTAGTCTTTGGGGACGACAGATAGGAAGATTCGAATGGCAATCACGAGGCGTTATTTCTTCTATGGCAGCCTGCTGGCCGGCGCTGTTCCGGCCGTGGGGTTCGGCAGCACGCCGTCGCTAAAATCCGCGGGATACAAATCCCCTAACGAAAAGCTGAACTTTGCGTCCATCGGGGCCGGCGGCCAGGCGGCGTCGAACATCTCGGCCGCGGCGCCCACGGAGAACATCGTGGCGCTATGCGACGTGGACGACCGCCGCGCATCGGCCATGTTCACCCGGTTCCCGAACGCGCCGAAGTTCCGGGACTTCCGGCAGATGCTCGATAAGGAAGGCAAGAACATCGACGCGGTGATCGTCGCGATCCCGGACCACATGCATGCCACCGCGGCCATGTGGGCGATGGAGCGCGGCAAGCATGTTTACGTGCAAAAGCCGCTGGTGCGCACGGTGTGGGAAGCGCGCCAGTTGCGGGAGGGGGCGGCGAAATACAAGGTGGCCACCCAGATGGGCAATCAGGGCTACTCCAACGAAGGCACGCGGCAGGCCGCCGAGATGGTGTGGAACGGCGATATCGGCAACGTCACCGAAGTTCACGCCTGGAGCGACCGGCCGATGTGGCCGCAGGGCCTCACCGAAATTCCGAAAGAGGATCCGGTTCCCAACACCCTGGATTGGGACCTCTGGCTGGGCATCGCCGACAAGCGGCCCTTCACGGCGGACGGTAAGACCGAGCCCGACCGCAACGGCGGTTTCTTCTACCAGCCGTTCAACTGGCGCGGCTTTTACGACTTCGGCTGCGGCGCGCTGGGCGATATGGCCTGCCACATTCTGGGCGCGCCCAACATGGCGCTGCATCTTTCGAATCGCAAACTGCTCAGCGTCGAGGCCGTCAAGAAGGAAGGTACCAGCCCCTTCATGTACCCCAAGGGCTCGGTGATCCGGTACGATTTCGCGGCCTACGGCGACATGCCGGCGCTCAAGGTGTTCTGGTACGACGGCCTGAAGGAGGCTCCCAAGATCGCGGGCGTTCCGGAGGGCGAGTGGATCGGCGATCCGCCCAGCCTGCAGGGAGCGGGAGGCAGAGGCGGCCGCGGCCAAGGCGCGGGCACTCCGGCCGGCGCTCCGGGAGCAACTCCAGGCGCCGCGCAGGCAGGACCGGGCGGCGGGCGCGGATTCGGCGCCATGCGTCCCGCAGGCAACGAATTCCGCTCTCCCGGACGCGTTTTCAACTGGGACGAATTCGCCGCGCTGAAAGCGGCCACCACGCCGCTGCGCTTCCCGCAGCCGGATGGCAGCCTCTTCGTCGGCGATAAGGGCATGCTGACCACCGGCACCTACGGCGATGTGACGCGCCTGATCCCGGTCGAGAAAATGAAGGACTACCGGATGCCGGCGCCGCTGCTGACGCGTTCCCCCGGCCACATGCGCGATTTCATCCGCGCGTGCAAGGGCGGCGATCCCGCCTGCTCCAACTTCGAGGTCGCGGCGCCGTTCGTGGAATGGATGCTGCTGGGCGTGATTGCGCTGCGGCATGAAGGCAAGCTGGAGTACGACCCGGAGAAGATGCGCATCACCAATGTCAGTGAGGCCAACAAGCTTTTGAAGCCCACCTTCCGGAAGGGGTGGGAGTTCCACACGGTAAAGACGTAGACGGTCGGCGGGGCGGCCCCCCCCTGGTGCGACCCCTGGTCCGCGGGGTCCCCTCGTGGGAGCACCGTCGTCGGCCTTGGCCCGCTGGCACGACCCTGATCCTCCTAGTTATGGCGAGCGGCGGGTTCAGGGGACCCGCGCAGAGCAGTGCGCTTGGTCTTCGCCTCAGTGACGCGGACGCCCGATCTACGCCAGGCGTGAATAACGCGAAAGGCTCCGAACACGGCGGCTTTCATCCGATCTTGAGTTTTATCGACCCGCTTCCTGCGCACCGCGGTTGACCCGCGCCTTCAACGGCGGAGAATCAGTTTCCCGGAAGGCCAGTGATCGCCGGTCCGCACCGATATCAACATGGCAGCCGGTCCTGCCCAAGCGGTCGGAGCCTGTTTCATGGGTCGGAGGACACAGCCCATGCTCGCGAGATGCAAGAAAAATTCTAAGTCGCGATCTGAATCGTCGTCACCCGATCGCCGGTCTGCGGCCATGGATCACTCGCCCCTTCGCGACAAGGCGGGAACGATCCAAAACCGGTAATTACAAGCTTGTCGCCACATCGAGGGAGAATTCAGTTCCCACCGGCCATCAGTATCGCTTTCAGAAACACAGGCCAAGCGGCCTCGAAGTACCGGCCACGGTACTCAAATTCAGGCCGCGCGAGATCGATCCATTCGTTGGAATTGAAGCGATGGATTACATTGATGTCCCGCCAAAACGCCGGTTCCCGAAACACCAGTGGCGACACACGGACGGAGGTTTGAAATTCTCCAATGAACAGCGCCGCGTTCTCGCCGTCGAGTATCACCGATCCGATGGGAACATCAATGCTGGATTTGGAGACATTATCAAGATAGAAAAACTTTCCCGGGTCCTGCTTGTCGATGTACTGGCGGGCAGCACCAGGAAGACCCCCTTTGCGCAAATGCCCGCTCCCGGCGATGACGATGGCACGCCGCTTTGCCTCCAGTACAGAATGGACGCTAGCCGCAATTGCAGTCTCGCGGCTCGGACTAATCGGCGCCGCCCGTGATGTGACGAGTCTCTGCAGTTCTGCTGAGGGGTTCTCCCGGAGTCGTGCGAAATCAAGAGGAGCGTCGCCCAGAATGATGCGCATGCGTTTCTCTTTGGGCAGTCTCAGATTCACGTCCCGGACCAAATCGAAGAACGCTTCGTAGAGCGGCGAAGCCGAGATGGCCCATCCCATCACGGCGTTCTCCCACGCCCCTTTGCGCTCGTCCCGCGAAACATCCAAGCCTTCCAGCACATAGCGATCAATCGGCGCTTGAAACAGAGGATTGCCGAACTCGACGATAATATCGTTTACCTTCCCCGGCAGCCGCGGGTCGCGCAAGAGTCGGTGGAGGGTTTGATGGAATTCCAGACAGGTGTGCACGTCCCCTAGTCCGATGACTGGATACTCATCGATTTTCCGAAGTACGAGATCCGCCAGTGAGACGACGGATTCACTCTTGGCGGGAGCCGAAGGTGGGACACTCGGCGCGACTCGAGCAGCACGAGGAGCCCTTCCTCCCGGCATGAACGGCAGTGGGTCCGAGAACCGGGAACGCAAATCGTAGCCGGCGTCGCCGAGAGTAAACGGCTGGCCTTTGACGATTCTCCAACGGCGGTTCAGCTCTGCCCAGAATTCTTCGTCCTGAAACACGTACGCGGATGGGCGAAGAATCGTTAGAGAGTCGCTCGGCCCGACAAATAGCACGCCCTCGACAGCCGCATCAAGAGTAGGCCCACTGGGTTCGGTCGACGCGGGCATGGCCGCGAGCCATGTACCCGCGATCGATGCGGCCGTATCCAAGTCCCAGGAACTCTGCTGAGTTTCAATCGCCCGATATGTATCACCGGGGCCAAAGCGTCCCTGTACGATGATCGAGAAGAACTTGCCGGGATGCTCTTTCTCGATCATCGTTCGTGCGTTGTCTGGTAACCCTGCTCGAAACTGATGAGCCGGGAAGCTGATCACCAACTCGTGCCGGCCTCTAGCGATTGCTGCGTTGACTGCGTTGGCAAGCGTCTTGCTCCGCAGTTCCTCAAATGGTCTCAGGTCGTCCCTGCTCTTCACGGCGGTCCAGTCGATTGGAGCGTCGGCGAGCACCACCCGAATCCGCTTTGCGCGCGCGAGACCAGTGTTGACGGAGCGTACAGCGTCAAAGAACCGTTCGTACACGGGTGAGTCCCACGTCAGGTCCACCGAACGGGTCGTGTCGTCCCAGACTCTCCGGAGCAGACCCCGAGGCACCAATTCGCCCTCAAGGAGGTATCGATCCAAGACCATTTGCATCAGCGGATTTCCGAAATCTACAATGATGTCGTCCACCTTCGACGGAAATACCGGGTTGCGAAGCAGAGACAGGATAAGGTCATGGGCTTCCTCGCAGCCGGGAAGGTCTCCGATTCCGACCGCCTGATGTTGATCGAGTGCCTGCAAGATGAAGTCGACAGCAGGAGATCGCTGTGGGTCGTTCTGCGCGGGAAGTTGCGCGAAGACCAAACGCGGAAGAAGGAGCGCGGCTGCTACGCAGTTGCCGATCCGATACCTAGCCATTTGTCAACATCCCATTGATTTTGTTCTGAATTTGCAATGCGAGCACCACATCTCTCCATTCGCGAATCAACGACTTGCAGCGGCCGTCGCCGTGAAGGCAGATACACGCCTGTAGCGCCAGCAGCACAGGCTACTTGTGGCTGACGCCGTAGCGTTTGCCGATTTCCCGTGCCACGGCAGCGGGTAGTTTTTGCCGTCGGGTTACCCGCTACTTGGCGACTAGGGAGGATACCCCGCGACCGTATTTTGGGGCCGCCCAGCCGGCCAAAGTACGAGCCGCTGACAACCCCGTCCAAGCGGATCGCGCACGGGTTCGTTTACCAGTCCTCCCTGACGCCGTAGGGTCTAGTAGAGGACTGGCTATAGGCCATCTGTGGGGCCCTGGACGATGGGGAAGAGCGCGTGCGGCGCGGGGCTTTCCGCCATCCGCCGGCGGAAGTGCGCATCCGCCTGCCGCGCCCACCGTAGCCTGCGGTGCATGCTTTCGCGCGCGAATTCGTGGCTCACGGGATACTCGGTCGATTCATCGAGAACCATCAGGATGTCGCTGCCGAAGGCTAGTTGCGCGTCCACGGTGGATTCCGGCGTGAAGGTGTGCAGATCGCCATCGAGGTGCGACTGGAAGA
>OMOG01000775.1 GCA_900290305.1 Candidatus Sulfopaludibacter sp. SbA4 | reverse complement strand
CCCCCGCCATGCCCTCGGAGCGGCTCGCGCCCATCGAGGCCACCCGCCTGCTCCTCAACCGCGGAGCCGGCCTGCTGTGGGCCCAGCGCATCTTGCGCGGGTGCGAGCCGGCCCCCGACCCGGACTTCATTCGCCGCAACTACTACAAGTGCGCCCTGGCTCTCGGAGATGCCATGCTCATCTCGCACGGCCGCTTCGCCACCCCGTACACCGCCCGCAACCAGCGCCTGGCCCAGCTCTTGGAAGAAGCGCTCCGGGGAGACTCGCCCCTGCCATTTGCCTTCGACCTGCAGGCCCTGTACGATGATGCGCTGAAGTTCAAGTTCTGGCCCGGTGAGTTCCCGTCGACCCCGTCGTCGACGGAGCTGGATGAGCTGGCACGCCGGTGGGGTGACGTCTTCTTGTACGTCGAGGGCCGCCGTGCCCATCGCGCCTGGCGTGGAGCCCGCGAGTACGCCGATTCAAACGGCCTGCGCGAGCCGGAGCAGAATGCCATACGCCAATGGCCGCGGAACCTGGTGAAAAACCGCCGATTCGGACTCTGGTCCCTGCGCTACCCGCGCGAAGGGCTGTATCGAGAGCTTCCGATTCTGCTAGGCTTATGCGAAGCGGTTCCAGACTGGCCGGACCGGAGCGCCCGGTTCCTGACCATCTGGAAGCAGGTGAACTGACATGAAGTACGCCGTACTGGCGGCCGCATTGACGATCGCAGTGCCTGGCATGGCCATTGGCGCGATGTGGCTTCCCCGCGTGCGCGGCTACCTGTTTTCGCTGATGATTGCGCTCACCTGCCTGGGCGCCCACGCCAGCGTGAACATCGTCTCGCGCGAGTTGTATCGCGGACCGGACCGCGGCTTCGAGGTCACCGGCGCCGACCTGGTCTGCTGGGCCCTCATGATCGCCATCACCCTGCGGTTCCCCGGCAAGATCGCCTGGTTCCCCCGCAATTCCTGGCTGCTGCTGTTCTTCTTCCTGAACGCGTGCCTGCTCGCGCTGGTCACCCTGGAGCCGCTCTACACCGCATTCAGCCTGTGGAAGTGCCTGCGCATTTATTGCCTGTACTGGACCACCGTGAATTGCCTGCACCTGGGCATCCGCCGCCGCTACGCGTGGCTCGGATTCGCCGGCGCGGCGCTGGTCATCATGGCGCTGGCGCTCCAGCAGAAATACCTGATGCACATCTACCGCATCAACGGCCCGTTCGACCATTCCAATACGATTCCGCTCTTCGCCAACCTGATTCTGCCGGTGCTGCTGATCTGGGCCCTGTGCGACAAGGAGCTCCCGCTGCACTGGGCCGTGGTTTCCATCGCACTGTGCTTCGGGCTGCTGTTTGCCGTGCTGGAGACGTTTTCGCGGTTAGGCATGGCCCTTTCCGGCGGCTGCGTGGTCGGCGCCCTGGGGTGGGCCAACCTGCGCTCGCGATCGGCACGCGTGCAGACCGCCTCCGTCCTGATCACCCTGTTGCTCGTGGCGGGCGCCATCCGCGCCGCCGGATCGATTATCGAACGCATCCGAAGCGCGCCGGCCGCCAGCGTGGAAGCGCGCGACGAATTCAAGTACGCCGCGCAGTTGATCCTGGCGGACCATCCCTTCGGCATCGGCCTCAACAACTTCTCTTACGTGGTGACCAACCAGACGCAGTACCGCGAGCACTTCGAGGCCATGAAAAACGAGGAACAGTCAGGCGTGGCCCACCACATCTACTGGCTGACCGCCGCCGAGACGGGATACCTGGGGCTGCTGCTTTACCTGCTCTTGGTCGTTCGCTTTGCATGGAGCGCCTTGGCCGGCTCATGGCGCCATAAATCCACCGAAGGCACCATCCTCTTCGGAGTGTTCCTGGGAATCTGCGCCCTGCAGGTCAGCGGCTTTTTCGAATGGGCCTTCCGCGTGACACCCGTGATGCAGATGTTCACGATCACCGCGGCCATGGCCGTGGCCTGGTCGGAAAAACCGCGCGAACACCGTGTCAAAATGGCGACGGGCGAGTTCCAGCGCGTGGAAAGGGCCGGCGTTACCGTATGACCCGGATGTGGCGCAGGCACTCCTGCCTGCAGCGTCGGCACTCATGCCGACGCCTGCCGTCGACACTGTGGCGTAACCCCGAACACGTGTCGAGACGAGTCTCGACACGGCAGGCACGAGTGCCTGCGCCACAGCGCGCCTCCCCTTCCTCCGTGCTCTCAGGTTTTGACTTTCTCTTGCTCTTCTCCGCGTCTTCCTCCGCGTGCTCCGCGCCTCCGCGTCAAGAACGTCCCCTATGAGCCGCACCGCCCAATTCGCCGTCAACGCCGTCACCAACTACGGCCGGATGCTGGTCTCCATTGTCGCCGTGATGGTGCTCACCCCCTACATCATCAACAAAATCGGCACCGACGACTTCGGCCTCTGGTCCCTCGTGATCTCCGCCTTGGGACTCCTCAGCCTCCTCGATCTGGGCTTCGGAACCGGCGTCGTCAAATACGTGGCCCAGTGCAGCGCTTCGGGCGACCTCGACCGCCGCAATCGCATCCTCAGCACGCTCGCCGCAGTCTACGTCATCATCACCCTGATCTCGGCCGTCATCATCGCCGTCCTGGCCCTGTTCTTCAACCGGTGGTTTGACATCCCCGCGGCCGAACAACAAAAGGCCCTGCCGCTGTTGTGGATCCTGGCCGTCCGTTTCGTGCTCCTGGCCTTGCCGCTCAGCCTGTTTCGCAATGCCCTCTTCGGCGAGCAGCGGGTCTACGCCATCAATATCCTCCAGGTGGTCTCGACCATCGCCTACGCCGTGGGCTCGTGGCTCGTCCTATACCTTGGATACGGCTTGATGGCGGNNCTGGGTAAACCTGGGAGCCATGCTCATCGAGTACCTGGGCTATATCTGGTACGCCTACGCCCGCATGGAAGGCCTGCGCCTCTCCCTGCAACTCGTCGACCGGCGGCTGCTCAAAGAGTCTGCATCCTTCAGCGGGGCGCAATTTCTGATCAATATCGCGGCCCTCATCCTGCTCAAGACCGACCCCATCATCGTCAAGGCGTTCCTGCCCCTTTCCGCGGTCGCCGTCTACGCCGTGGCGTTGAAGATCGCCGAGAACGCCTACCTCCTGCCCAAGCAATTCACCAACCTGCTGGGCCCTCTGGCGGCGCAACTGAAGGAAAAGGCCGAGGAGACCAAAATCCGCTTCCTCTTCGTCAACTGCACGAAATTTGCCATGGCCCCCAGCGTCATCCTGGCCGTCGCCATGTACGTCTTCGGCAAGGAGACGCTGGTCTTCTGGGTCGGGCAGGACTTCGCTCCCGGCGGCCCCGTCCTCATGGTCCTGCTCACCGCCATGATGCTGGGGATGGCCGAGCTCACTTCCTCCGCCGTGCTTTCCATGACCGGGCATCATCGCATCACCGCCTGGGCCGCCGTGGCGGAAGTGATCCTCAACGTGGGATTGAGCGTCGTGCTGGTCCAGTGGATGGGCTTGGTGGGAGTCGCGGTGGGCACCCTGGTGTCCGGCGGGCTCATCGACTATTTCTTCACCATCCGCCGCACCTGCGAGCTTCACGGCGTGTCCTACGGGAGCTACATCCTGCGCGCGCTGGCGCCGGCCCTGCTCCCCGGCGCCGCCCAATACGCCGTGACCCTGGCGCTCAAGCACTGGCTGCCGCCCACGGGCCTGCTTTCGATCGGTGCCCTTGTGCTCCCGGGTGCGCTATTATACCTGCTACTGTTCTGGTTCTTCTCGATCGAGCGTTCCGAGAAGGACCTGCTGGTGTCCAAGCTGCTGCGTCGTTTCCGGCCACTGCGCGTGGCTCCGGGAGTATAGAAAAAATGAACGAACAAGGGTCATATCCCGGCGGAGATCAGGAGGAGCGCCTTCCGATCCACCTTTGGACGATCGTGATCGGCGTCATCCGCCGCCGCCGTTTTATTGCCGGCTTTGTACTGGCGTCGATCGTCGTGGGACTCGCTGCGGCGCTGCTGTTGGGCGGTCCCGTGTACAAAGCCCAAAGCGTGCTGCTGTATCATCCCGATACCGAAGGGCGAGGCAACGATCCGGCACTCACCGTGCAAACGCAGGCCAACATGGTCCTGCTCGATACCAACCTGGAAGAGACCAGGCGCCGCCTCGACATGCCGGTGTCGTTGAAGCAGTTGGAATCCGCCTGCGAGGTGAAAACCACGCCCAACACCGCCCTGATCATGATCGACGTGATGTGGAAGTCGCCGGAAATTGCCGCCAAGGTCGCCAACACCCTGCGCGACGTGTTTGTGTCGAACCAGCAAGACGTCCGGGAAAGAACCGCCAATCAGGAGGTGGCGGATTTGCGCGCGCGCACCGGCGAGCTGCGCGACAGAATCAAAACCGTCAACACCCAACTGGATGGATTCACGGCCTCCAGCGGCCTGGTGGACCTGGACAAGGAGACCCAGAATTACCTCGTCGAGCTGACCAGCGCCGAAGCGCTCTTCGACCAGGCCCGCGCCGAGAAGCAGTCTCTCGAAATGCAGATTCAAAGCGTTCAGAAGACGCTCGCGCGCATGCCCAAAGAGTCCGCCCCCCAAGGGTCCGTCAAAGACCAGCCCTTGAATGAGCTCAATACCCGCGCTACGCGTCTCTTGAATGCCATTCACGAAGATCAGACCGTCCGCGCCAACCAGGCGGAGTTGGAGGGCGCCCGCATCGACTTCGAGCGAGCCAAACAGCTATACGCGGAAGGGCTGGCCCCTAAATCGTCGCTCGACAAAGCCGAAGCCGCTTACAACACCCAGAAGCAGCGCGCCGTCGATACCGGACAGGTGTCGGCCTGGCGCGACGAAATGTCGCGCCTCGATCAAGGCATCCTTCCGGACAGCGACGGAGACGAAGCCCGGCAGGCGAAGCAGAAACTGTTTCAACTGCAGCTCGATGCCATTGCCGCCGAGCAGAAGGTCAAGCAATACGGCGAATCGGTGGACCGGCTGCGCAAGAAGATCGAGGGCCTGCCTAAGCTGCAGCGCGATTACCTGATGCTTTCCCGCGATGCGGATTCCAACCAGGCCGAGCTCAAGATGCTCGAGGACAAACTGGGCCGCGCCGAACGGGAGCAGAAGTCGAAGCTGAAGGAATTCGTTATGGTCGCGGACGCGACGGCGCCGGCTCTTCCCGTACAATCCCGCCGCACCATCATCTTCCTGGGGATCTGCGCGTTCGGCACGATGCTGGCCCTGGGTGTGGTGCTCACGGCGGAGGTGCTCAACCGGACCGTGCGTTCCGCCGGCGAAGCGGGCGTGAAGGTTCCGCTCACGCTCCTGGGCGTGGTCCCCCGGCTCAGCGGCTACAAGGGCTTGCCAGAACCCACCGAGCGGGTTCCCGAACCGTTCCGCGCCCTTGCCCTGCATGTGCGAAGAACCGTGCCCAAGAGCGGCGCGCGTATCCTGTTTATTTCGGCCCGGCCGGGCGAAGGCGTAACCACGGTGGTGGACTACCTGGCCGAAAGCCTGCGGCGGGAGCAGCTCACCGTGCTGGTGCGTGGCTCGCGGCCCGGCGGCACCAAAGCCGAACGTGCCTCCGCGGTCTTGGCCGGCGATTCGGAATCCAACGATATCGTGCTGCTGGACGGTCCGCCCATCCTCGAATCGGTCGACGCAGAGGTCCTCGCGCCGCTGTGCGATGCGGCCATCCTGGTGATCTCGAGCGGAGTCACCCCGGTCAGCGACATCACGGAAGCCATTACCCGCGTGCGAAGCACCCGCGTCCCCATCGCCGGCGCCGTCCTCAATCGTGTCGACCCGGCGTACCTATAAAGGATCGCCACCGTGGCAACGTCTGATCAAATCGTAAATGCAGTCTCGCCTCGAACCGTGGCGCACGCTCTCAGCGTGCCGCGTCGACACTCGTGTCGACGCTTCCTCGGCGCCCTCCACCCGCCACGGACACTGTGGCCAAGCCTCCGCGTCTTCCTCCGCGCCCACTGCGTCTCCGCGGTGAATTATTTTTTCCGTCTGGCCACGGCTCCCCCATGCGCGTAGTCCAAATCCCGCGGCGCTTCGTACGCTCCGACTGGGGCGGCACCGAAACCGTCATTCTCGAAACCAGCAAGTGTCTCCTCGCCCTCGGGCACGACACCGAAATCCTCTGCCCCCGCGCCCTGAGCAAAGTGGACCGCGAAACCATGGACGGCGTACCGGTCCGCCGCTTCGCCTATTTCTACCCGTACTTCGGCCTCTCCCAAGCCGCGCGCCTGCAGATGGACCGCAAAGGCGGCAACCTCTTCTCCTTCTCCCTGATGCGCGAGCTGTCGCGGATTCCCAACCTCGACCTGATTCACCTGCACACCGGCAAGCGCCTCGGCGCCATCGGCCGTTACGTCGCGGCCAGGCGCCACATCCCCTACGTGATCTCCCTGCACGGCGGCGTCTACGACGTTCCCAAGGGCGAAGCGCAAACCTGGACCGCGCCCGCCAGCGGGACCATCGAGTGGGGCAAGGTCCTGGGCATGTGGGTCGGCGCGCGCCGCGTGCTCGACGATGCCGCCGCCATCATCTGCGTGGGCCTGAAAGAAGCCGAGGAAGCGCGCGCCCGCCATCCGCATCAGAACGTCGTACACCTTCCCAACGGCGTGGACGCGGGCCGCTTCGCCTCGGGTGACGGCAAGGGATTTCGCGCGCGCCACGCCATCGCGGAAAGCTCGTTCGTGGTGGTCGTAGTCGGCCGCATCGACCCGCAAAAAAACCAGGCCCTCGCCTTGCGCATGCTCGCGGAACTGCGCCGCGACTCGGTGGACGCCCACCTGGTGCTGGTCGGGCACGTCACCAATGCCGACTATGACGCGCAGCTCACCCGCGAAATCGCCGGCCTCGGCCTTGCTAACCGCGTCACTCTCATTCGCGGCCTCGAGACCTCCGATCCGGAGTTGGTCAACGCGTATCATGCGGCCGATCTGTTCCTGCTGCCCTCGGTGCACGAGCCCTTCGGCATCGTCATCCTCGAAGCTTGGGCCGCGGGACTGCCAGTCGCCGCCAGCCGCGTGGGAGGCGTGCCGTCGTTCGTCACCGATGGCGAAAACGGCTGCCTGTTTCCATCCGGCGATCTGGCGGCCGTCACGCGCGTCGTGAAGGACCTCATCGCGAACCCCGAGGCACGCTCGAAGCTGGCGGCCGCCGGTCGAAAAAAAGCTCGCGACGAGTTCGGCTGGGACCGCATCACCCAACGCCTGGTGGGCATTTACGAGGAGGCGCGGCGTGCGAATTCTCTTCGTAAATGAAAAGTGCGGATACTTCGGCGGCATCGAGCAGAACGTGGCCGACACCGCCGCCGGCCTGCGCGGCCGCGGCCATCAATGCTTCCTCGCATTCCAGGAAGAGACCGGCCGCCAGATGCCCGAGTTCCAGCAGGGCTTCGAACAGTGCCTGCCCATGGTGCCGTTCGCCGAGAGCGTCAAGAGCGTCCGGCCCGATGTCATCTACATGCACAAGGTGAATCTGCTCGCGCTCGGGGGCGCGCCCGCCGCCGTGCCCGCGGGTATCCGGACCATCCGCATGATCCACGACCACGACCTGTGCTGCCCCCGCCGCCACAAATACTATGCCTGGAACGGGCACATCTGCCGCGTCCAGGCCGGCTGGCGCTGCTATCTGGACCTGGCGTTTCTGGGCCGCGCGCCCGGCCCGCAAAAAGTTGCGCTGGTCAGCATCGGCGACAAACTCCGCGAGATGCGCGAGAATCGGCGGCTCTCGCTGCTGCTGGTGGCCAGCGCCGCCATGCGAGCCGAGCTGATCCAGAACGGCTTCGCCGAGGACGGCGTGGACACGCTGCCCCCGGTGGTGCGTATGCCGCTGCGCGAGATGGCCCCCATTCCCCGCGAAAACCGCATCCTATATGTGGGCCAACTCATCCGAGGCAAGGGGGTCGACCTCCTCCTGCGAGCCCTGCCCTACCTGCGCTCCGACTACGAGCTGACGATTGTGGGCACCGGAAACGCGCGCGCCAAGCTCGAAAGAATCTGCCGGGATCGGGGCTTCGGGAAACGCGTGCGCTTCGCCGGATGGGTCAATCCCGATGGACTCGGCGAATATTATCGCGGTGCGAAGATCGTGGTGGTGCCCTCGCGCTGGCCCGAGCCTTTCGGCATGATCGGACTCGAGGCGATGCACTACGGCCGCCCGGTGGTTGCTTTCAACGTGGGAGGAATCCCCGACTGGCTGGAGCACGGAGTCACCGGACTCCTGGTACCCGAGCAGGACGTGCGAGCCATGGCCGCGGCGCTGGACCAACTCCTCACCGACCCCGACCGTTGCGCGCAACTCGGCCGCCAGGCGCAGGCCCGCGTGCGCGAGCGCTTCAACTTCGAAAACTATCTCGACCGCCTGGAGGGCTTCTTGTCTGGCCTATGAGAACCCAACGCACTCCCTCTCTGCTGCCTGACCCACTGTCTGACCTACCCTCTGACCTGCTGCCTGAGCCGCTCCGTGGCGCAGGCACTCGTGCCTGCCGCGCCGAGACTCGTCTCGGCGCTTGGCGCAGTGCTGCAAAGGCCGCACCATGGCAACCCGAAACCCAATCGGCACCTCTATGAAAATCGGCATCAGCACCTTCGGCGGCGACGGCGGCAAATCCGGCATCAGCCAGTACATCATCCAACTCATGCGCGAATTCGCCCGCCAACCCGGCCCCGACACCTTCGAAGTAATCGGCTACCGCGAAGAGCGCGACCTCTTCGTGCCACAATCCCCCGCCATGCTCCACCTGCCGTTCGAGAGCAACCTCCACAGCCCCCTCCGCAACGTCTTCTGGCACCAGGTCTCCCTCCCAGGCCTGGCCCGCCGCCAGAAATTCGACGCCCTCTTCCTGCCCGCCGGCAACCGCCGCCTCCCCATCACCGCGCCCTGCCCCACCGTCGGCACCGTGCACGATTTTTCCAGCATCCACGTGCCCGGCAAGTACGACAAGGCCCGCATGATTTATATCCTGAAGGTGCTCCCCTTCCTGGTCCGCCGCCTGACCCACGTCCTCACCGTGAGCGAGAGCAGTAAGAAGGATATCGTGGAGTACGCGCGCGTCCCCGAGAACAAGGTCACCGTCACCCCGCTAGCCGCCAACCCCGGCGTCTATTTTCCTCGCGACCCCGCGGAGGCGCTCGCGATGCTCTCCCCGAATTGCAAAGTCCGCCCCCCCTACATCCTCTACACCTCGCGCCTGGAGCATCCCGGCAAGAATCACGCCCGCCTGATTGGCGCGTTTGCCGAGTTGAAGCGCAAGGACAAGATCCCGCACCAACTCGTGCTGGCGGGCAGCGACTGGGACCGCGCGGCGGAGGTCCACCTGGCGGCGGAGCAATCCGGCTTTGCCGCAGACATCCTGTTCACCGGCTTCGTCTCCACCCAGGATCTCCCGCTGCTCATGCAGGCCGCCGACGTCTTCGTCTTTCCTTCGCTCTACGAGGGCTTCGGCCTCCCCATCCTGGAGGCCATGGCCTGCGGCACGCCGGTGGCCTGTTCGTCGATTTCTTCCATGCCCGAGGTGGCCGGCGATGCCGGCATCCTGTTCGACCCGTACGATGAGGGTTCCATTGCCGCGGCAATTCGCAGTATCATTACTCAGTCCGACCTGCGAAAGCGGATCGCCGCACGCGGGCTGGAGCGGAGCAAGCTGTTCAGTTGGTCCGCCACGGCGGCGCGAACCCTGGAGGTGCTTCGCTCCGTGGCCCGTTAGTCGGCCGAGTACTGAGGCGCGCATTTTATGGTGACACATACATCACAGTGCTTTGAACAAAGATGCGAGCGCAGCGAGCTTCCTTCCCCCAACCCCCAGCCCCCAACCCCCAACC
>OMOG01000471.1:10623-16097 GCA_900290305.1 Candidatus Sulfopaludibacter sp. SbA4 | reverse complement strand
CTGGAAGGCCTGAAGCGTCTCGAGTATCGCGGATACGACTCGGCGGGCCTGGCGGTCTACTGCGACGACGGACAATTCGCCATCCGGCGCGCCAAAGGAAAACTGCGCAACCTGGAAGACGCCCTGCGCATGAACCCGGTGGATGGAACCTACGGGATCGGACACACCCGTTGGGCCACTCACGGCCGTCCCACCGAAGAGAACGCCCATCCTCATCGCGATTGCAAGGGCGACGTGGTGGTGGTGCACAACGGCATCGTCGAGAACTACCTGTCGCTCAAACAGCAGCTCCAGGAGGAGGGCCACGAGTTCCGCACCGAGACCGACACGGAGATAATCGCCCACCTGGTGGAGAAGCACTTCCGCGGCAACCTGGAAGAGGCCGTGCGCGCGGCCGTCCGCGAGCTGACCGGGGTGTTCGCGCTGGCCGTGATTTCGCGGTCGGACCCCGGCAAGATCGTGGCCGCGCGGTCGGGGCCGCCGGTAGTGATCGGGATCGGCGACAACGAGTATTTCGTGGCGTCCGACGTGCCCGCCATCCTCCAGCACACCCAGGACATGTTCTTCCTGGCCGACGGCGACATGGCTATCCTCACGCGCGACGGCGTGCGCCTCTGCGATTTCGACGGCCGGCCCGTTCGCCGCCAGGTGACCCACGTTCTGTGGAACCCCATCGAGGCGGAAAAAGGCGGCTACCAGCACTTCATGCTCAAGGAGATCTTCGAGCAGCCGCGCGCCGTCAAGGACACTACGCTTGGGCGTGTGGGGCAGGAGACCGGCCGCATTTTTCTGGACGAGATGGATATCGCGCCGAAGGAGTTTGAGCGATTCCGCCAGGTGAAGATCATCGCCTGCGGCACGAGCTGGCACGCCGGCCTGGTGGGCAAGTTCATGATCGAAAAACTGGCGCGCCTTCCCGTGGAGGTGGATTACGGCAGCGAGTTCCGCTATCGCGACCCCATCGTGGGCGATGACACTCTCACGGTGGTGATCTCGCAATCCGGAGAGACCGCCGACACGCTGGCCGCGCAGCGCGAGGCCAAGCAGAAGGGATCCAAAACGCTGGCCATCTGCAACGTGGTGGGCTCCATGATCACGCGCGAGGCCGCGGGCACCATCTACACCCACGCGGGGCCGGAGATCGGGGTGGCTTCCACCAAGGCATTCACCGCGCAACTGACCGCGCTGTTCATCCTCGCCATGCACCTGGGACAGGCCCGGCGGCAACTCGACGAAAGCGTGTCGCGCTGCCTGGTGCAGGAGCTGCTGCGGCTTCCCCACAAGCTCGAAACGGTGCTCTCGAACGATGCCGTGTACGAAGGGCTGGCGCGCCGCTTCCACCACGCCACCGACGCCCTGTTCCTGGGCCGCGGCGTGCACTTTCCGATCGCCCTCGAAGGAGCGCTCAAGCTGAAGGAGATCTCCTACATCCACGCCGAAGGATATCCGGCGGGCGAGATGAAGCACGGGCCCAATGCCCTGATCGACGAGAAACTGCCGGTGGTGGTGCTGGCCACTCGCGATCCGGCGAGCGCCGAAGACGGCGTGCTCTACGAGAAGACGGTGTCCAACATCCAGGAAGTGAAGGCCCGCGAGGGCATCGTATTGGCCATGGTCACCGAGGGCGACAACGCCGTGCGCAAGATGGCCGACTACGTGGTCGAGATCCCGCCCGCCACGGAGCTGCTGGCGCCCATCCTGGAGATCGTGCCGCTGCAACTGCTGGCGTACCACATCGCGGTGCGGCGGGGGTGCGACGTCGATCAACCGCGCAATCTGGCCAAGAGCGTGACCGTGGAGTAGAGGAGCCCCCTCCCCAACCCCACAGGCGTTTGAAAGAAGGCTCTCGCGAAAATGACCTCCGAGGCCCGCGATCTAGTGTCTGCTCTCGTTCGGCTGCAACTTCCCAGAAGGCCGTTTGGGGGGATCTTGCGACAGTTCGGCCATTTGTCCGGTTTGGCGACTTATACGGCTAATCTCTGCCCGATCCATTGTGGTCGCGCGGCCAGCCACTCAGACGACGCACCACCATTCTGCATAGCGAAGGTGGGGACTGCAAGAGGTTTTTCTGAGAACCTGACTACCAACCTCAGGAGTCCCGCCAGACAAGGCTTCGGGGGCTTTCACTGGTAATACAGCTCGAACGAAAAAGAAAATGAGGGCCTATCCATCGTACCTTGAGCGCTTCGTCCAACGGACGACCTCGATGAAGGATTGGCCGTATTAAAACGACTTTTCGCTCATGTGGATTGCTTCTGGATTGCCGAAGGTTCAGCCAGAGCTTCGCGGCGGCACATGCGTGCCCGCAGAATCGCATTTCAAATGGCGGGCAGAGAGAGGCCTATTGAGTCGTCAGATCGAACGGATCCAAGCTATCCAGCCCAAGGGCCACGGATAACGCCCGCTCCAATTCATCGAGGGACGCCGGCCCAAGCCGGCCGACGTAATGCGTGAGTGCCGCCTTGGGTAGGCTCACGAGTTCGTCACAGTGAATGCTGGATTCCTTCTTGAGTCCTTGTTCAAGGCCAACGCACACCTGCGTGCTCAGGCCGTCATGCTTGGAGTAAACGGGTGCGCAGATTACGGTTGAGAACCGCGAATCAATCAGAGCTTGACGGCTGACGACGACGAAGACACGCTGTTTGCGCGGGTCGCGGGTTCCCGGCTTCTTTACGAGGTACAACTCGCCCCGCTTCACGGCAGCGTCTGGTATTCGAGGGTCTCTTGAACGCCGCGATTCAGGCGACGAGCGTGACGATTGATGATCGCGATGTCCCTGCGATCCCGACGGGATTGTTCCAGGCGAGCTAGATAGACAAGTGCGGCCCGCTCCAAGAAGGCGGACCGATTGGAGTCCATTCGATCAACACGAGCGAGGAGGTCCGCCGGAAGTGTGATAGATGTCTTGACTCGCACAAGATGATTATACTCCGAAGAGGCGTCCAAGAAGGCAGGCACCCAGCGGAATATCGCTTCGTCCATTTGGTGGCTCGCTTCGAGCGGCTCGCGCGCCTAGCCGGAAGTTTGGTGGAGTCCGGTCACTTGGCCGCATCATTGCCGGCGATTCCTGGTGGAACGTCCTGCTTGGGGGCGCGCCCAGTCAGCGATATGGGACTGTACGGCCACATGTGCGGGAGTTAGCCCGCATTTCTCACACTCCGCCGACCGATGTGGCGCAGGCACTCGTGCCTGCCGTGTCGNNCTGCGCCACATCGGCCGGCCGAGCGTGAGAAATCCGGGTTAGATACGCTGCTCCGAAAATCGCTATCATGTCTCTATGCGTGACGCCTTTTCCGATCCCGGCGGCCTTCTCGTTTCCTGGGAAGTTGCAGCCAACCGGAGCCCGGGACCGGGTCGCGCAGCCGAGCCATTTGGGCACAGGTTCATTTAGCGCCTTGCCCCCAACCCCCCTCCTACATCTGATCGCCGCACATCTCCAGCACCTCGATCAGCTCCAGGCAACCCTGCGCCACGCTGTTGGTCGAAAGGCCGGTCACTTCGTCGAGGGGGTTCAGCACGTCGGGGCCCTTCAGGCTCGTGACCGAGTACCGCCCCCCGCGCGGCCGATTCGGCCCGCCCATCACCCCGCTCCATGCCTTTTTGGCGAATGCCGGATTCTTGGTCAGCATATAAAGGTACGCCGAGAGACGTCCCGGCCGGGAATACTGGCCGTCGCTGCCTTCGTTGCCAGTCGTGTTATCCCGCTCGATCACGGCCTTGTTCGCGGTGTGCAGCCGGCAGTACTGCAGCCAGGCCTGCTTCCAGCCGGCGTGGTCGATCAGCTCGTTCAACTCGAAGACGACCTCGCCGCCGCCCATGATGGTGGCCAGGTTGTAGGTGCCCACCTGATCGTGCAGCGCATACAGTTTGCCGGTGGCCGGATCGTAGCCATAGAGTTGGTCGGGTCCCGTGAGGAAGCCGTACGGCATCTTGGCAATCGAATCCATGCCAACCATGATCTTGTCGCGGTACTTGGTATTGCCGGTGCGCTCCCACTCGGTCATCCAGTTGCCCGCGAAGGCCAACCAGTCCGGCCCGCCGCGGGCGCGCCCGGGATAGGGGAGCGGCGTCGTAATCGGCGAGGCCAGGCGCATGGGGTCGATCTCGGTCGATTTGTAATCCGCGTCCACCACTTCGTGCATGATGTCGCCGGTGCGCTCGTCGGTGGTCAGGTAGTAGTGGAAGCGGCGATAGGCGGCCTGGCTGATGCGCGCCTCCTTGGCCCCGCAGCCCCAGTGCCGCACGTTGTGCCGCGAACCGAGCGTGGCGAAGCGGCCGAGGTGGTATGTGTCCACTTCGCTGGTGTGCCGCGTCATGGCCTCGGCCATGCGAAAGATGTCGGCGCGCCCGGTGCGCAGGAAGCTGTACCACAGCCACAGGTCGGTGCCCAGCTCGGTGTTGTCCCAGGCGAAGCCGCCGATATCGTAGCGCCACATGTGCCGCGGCCCGTCGTGCTGGTGCATCACGTCGCCGTAGTTCCAGAAGCCGTACCAGTGCCGCTGCTCCACCTCCTTGTGATAGATCGCGAAGGCCGCGTCGAGCTGGTCTTCGAGCGCCGCCTTGGCCGGAACCGAGCGGTCGGGCAGGCTCCAGATGCCGAACACGCGCGCGGAGTGCAGGTGCTGCGGAGTGGCCACCAGCAAGGGCGGCTCCTGGCCGGTCTTGGCCTGCATTGCGACCTCGTCCTTCGCCGGGTGGCTGCCGCTGGGGAACAGGGTCATCTCGCTGGTGCGCGCCACGCCGTGCGGCGTACTGAAGCCCGGCTGCACGTCCTCGTAGCTGGAATCCAGGTCGTGGGCCCTGGTGTCGTAGTGGCGCAGGTCCATGGCCGCGGCGTCGGGCGACCACAGCCACACGCGCAGGTCGGCCGCATCCGTCGTGGCTTTCTGCACTTCGAGCGACCCAGGGTACGACTGCCAGAAATTCTTCACCGCGATGGCGAGCCCGCCCGAGACATCGCCCGCAAAGACCAGCCCCGACGCGCGGCGCCCCGCGGCGGCATCGAGCCAGCAGCTCTGCGGATTGGTGCGTTTCTGGATGGTAAAGCCGTCGGCCGTCGGCTGTACCAGCTTGTAGGCATCCCAAACCGCCCAGTCGGTCAAGAGCTTCCGGCCGCGGGCGTCGAACGTCTCGCGGTTGGCGATCCGCTTGCCCGCCAGTTGATCGGCGAAAGCCGTGGGCGCCAGGATGCGGCGCCCCGTCAAAGGTTGGATCGGCTCCGCCCACAGGCCGTCGTTCTCGCCGGAGAATCGCACGTGGCGGTTGTGGACCTGCTCGCGCATCGGCACCGCGAAGACCAGGCCCAGGCCGCGGATGAAATCCTTCTGATCGTCGCCGTCGAAGACGATGGTGTGGACCAGCCGGACCTGTTCGAGCCCGGCGTAGAAATAGAGGCGCACCGTGAACGGCAGCCACTCGCGCGCGCTACCTTTGTGGACGCCCTCGATCTTCACCACCGCGCGGACGGGGCCGCT
>OMOG01000471.1:9783-10613 GCA_900290305.1 Candidatus Sulfopaludibacter sp. SbA4 | reverse complement strand
TTGGAGACGCGGCATTGCAGCGCAACGGTGTCGACATCGATGGATTGCGCTGTCTGGCCGACCCGAATCGCGGTGGCAGGCGAGGCGGCGCCGGGAGCGAGCCGCAGTGCGCCAGTGGTATTGGGGCCGGCCACGGTGGCGTACCCGATCCACTTCATCGAGCCATCGGGCCAGTAGGCCAGCGGCCAGGTCTGCAGCGGCAGGGCGCGGCCGTCGCCCGCGGTCAGGGTGAACGACTGGTCCTTGCGGACCGCGCCCCGCGGCCACGGTATGCCCCAACTGACTCCGCTCTCGATCGAAGGAGGCGCGCCGCCCAGCCAGTTGATCGCGACCGCATTGGCCGGTTGTGCGGCAGCCTCCTGCTCCAGGGCCGCCGTGGATACGCTCGCCAGGATTCCGATGGCGTTTCGACGGGTGATCTTCATGCTCCCTCCCACAGGCTCTCGAATGCATTCTTGCACGCCCGCGTAGTCTCCGCACTGCCGTCCATGTGCGGCTCGAGCGAAATGGGGCCCTGGTATCCGATTCGCTGCAGCGCACGGAAGTGGGCGCGGTAGTCGATGATGCCCTCGCCGGCCGGCAGCCACGTAGGCCCGGGCCGGTAGTCCTTAATGTGGACGTTGGCGATGAGCGGCGCCACTTCGTCGAACTCGTCGATGGGGTCGCGGTCCGTCTGCCACGCCACGTTGCCGGGATCGTAGTTGATACGAAGGGAAGGCACACCCGCGCGGCGGATCAGGTCGGCGGTGATGCTGCCGGTATCGGCGACGCAGATCGGCTCCGGCTCGATCATGAGCAGCAGGCCATCGGCCTGCGCGCGTGCGCCGGCG
>OMOG01000471.1:1778-9773 GCA_900290305.1 Candidatus Sulfopaludibacter sp. SbA4 | reverse complement strand
TCGATCATGAGCAGCAGGCCATCGGCCTGCGCGCGTGCGCCGGCGTCCGCGAGCCAGTCGACCACCCGATCCGGCTTGCCGGGCTTGTGGAATCCAAACACGATCAGGCCGGGCAACTGCAAGCGGTGCGCCCACTCCGCCGCCCGGGGGTAGACCTCGCTGATCTCACGAGCAAACGCTGCGGCATCGTCCGTGAGTTTGAAGAGGCCGGGAGACAGTGCCGTAATCTCGACTCCTTCGCCGGCCGCGATCCGCTCCACCTCCCGCATCTCCTGTGGGTCGCACATAGGAGCGCGGCCGCTCGTGAGATTGCGGATTTCGTAGCGCATCAGCCCAAGTTCTTTGCCAATGCGCACGGCGGTCGCGAAGTCGCGGCTGATTTCGTCTGCGACAATTCCGAGCTTCATCCCACCTCCACTGCTCGCCCGGTCCGGGCGGATTCGTAAAGAGCTGCGACCACCCGCATGTCGTGCACACCGGAAGCGATCGACACGGGCGCCGGACGTCCATCGCGCGCCGCTTCCAAGAACGCGCGGTGCTGGTTCAGCGGGTTGGCGATATCGTCGAACGCGGGCGGCTTGATTTCCATCCGCTGCTCTTCGCCCTGGGGACCGCCGAAGGCCGGCGTCAAGCCGCCGGAGTAGCGCGCCACCCGCCCCTGGAACGGTCCCGCGCTGGAGGCCACCGCCAGTAGATTGCCCCGGTAGTGGAAACGGCCGAGGGTGCCGTGTACCGCGAGTTCCTCGCCATCGGCGCACCAGGCGGCGTCGATCGTGATCATCGCGCCCGAGTCCATTTCGAAGACCGCGCAGGCCAAGTCCTCGCCCTCCAGTCCGGGACAGTGCAGGTTGCGCGTGAAGCCGGCGGCCCGAACCACGCGGCCGCCGCCGATCCACTCGAAGATGTGGATGTAGTGCACCGCGAGCTGGATGAAACAGCCGCCCCCGGTCTCTTCGATGGAGCCGCGCCAGGTGCGGTTGCCGCGCAGGGCTTCCTCGGACCACGTCATGCCGCCCTTGTGCATGAGGCGCGCGTAACAGTGCACCACGTCCCCCAGCCAGCCTTGCGAGACCATGTCGCGGAGATCGGGGATGAGCGGCTGGTCGAAATAGCTCATGTAGAGGCCCACCGTGCGGGTGGATTGCCCGGCGGCGCGGGCGATGGCTTCGGCGTCTTCGAGGTTCGCGGCCACCGGCTTCTGGAGCAGCACGTGCTTTCCGGCTTCGATGGCGGCGACCGCCTGCGGACGGTGCGCCGAGTTGGGCGTGCTGATGATGACGGCGTCGACGTCGTCAGTGAGCGCGGCGTTGTAATCGGCGGTGGCGATGGGGGCGCCCACGGCGTCGGCGGCGGTTCGCGCGCTTTCGGGATTGACGTCGATGCAGGAAGCCACGCGGACCCAGTCGAGGTCGCGATAGACGTTCAGGTAGTGGGCGGCCATGCCGCCGCACCCGACGAAGGAGACAGTGAGTTTCATTGTGTGTGGACGTCCGGCTGCCGCGTGGAGTACAAAGCGGCTGCCATTCCGGCGAGTGTGAGCACCATCAGCCCGACGGCCTGAGTGGCGGTGAGCGGCAAGTACAGGATCAGCACGCCGCAGAACATTACCGACGCGGCGATCACCTTGTCGGTGATGCCGCGCTCGCGGAAGAACAGCCACCCGGCGAAGACCGAGAGAATGATGCCGGCGCGCTTGATGCTCACCGCGATCACCACCGCGATATAGGTGTACGAGGCGAGCTGGAACAGCAGCGAGACCGCATCCGAAAGTCCCGCCAGCGAAATCCACTTGGCGTTGTTGCGGGCGGCTTTGCGGAAATCGGCCTTTTGCAGCTTGCCCCACACGAAGAAGACGATGCACAGTCCGAGCCCGTAGCTGAACGCCTCGGTGAAGACGTCGCTCATGACCACCAGTTTCTTGTCGAGCGGGTTGGTGATGGAAAAGATAAACGACACCATCAGCATGTAGCGGCTGCCTTTTTCCTGGATGACGGCCTTGATGGGCGCCGTCCAGCCGACGGCGAACAGCTTGCGGTGCATGACCAGCGATCCGACCACGATCAGCACCACGCCCAGCAGCTTGAGCGGCGACGGCAGTTCTCCCAGCAGGATGAATCCGCTGGGAATAAGAAAGACCGGGGTGAAGGCGAGAAACGGAACGCACATCGAGAGCGGCGAGATTTGCAGGGCGCGGAAGTAAAGCCACATCACGCACGCGATCAGCCCCACGTCGAGCGCCAGGTAGATCAGGAAGGTGGGGATGGGCGCGAGGTACAGTAGCGCAAGGCCGAAAAAGGCGCCGCCGTCGCGAATGACGACCGGTGTTCCGTGCAGGATCTGCCAGAGCAGGACCACCCCGAAGCATACGGTGACGGCCACGCGCATCCAGAAGGTTGCGGGGATGAGGTCGCGGCCGTCGAGCGCGCGCTTGCGGGCGACGTCGGTGAAGACATTGGTGACCGACATGGCGGTCGCCATCAAGAGTCCAACGGGGGACAGGGTGAGATCGGGCATTACCGGCTTTCAGGATGCCTGCACGGCCAGTATAACGGCAAGCGCATCCGATTGGGTACAATCCGGTGTAAAGGATGCATACCAATCGGCGCGGTGGTGCAGGCACTGGGAACGGGCACGGGGAAGGTGGCCGATGTGCGGTTGCTCGGCGCGGGAAGCTGGAGTGCTCGCAGAAGCCGGAGGGACTGACGGTGAAGCTGCCGGCGAACGGCCGCGGAAGCGCTCCGTATGTGCTGAAAGTCGCGGGCGTGTTGTGACGCGCCTCTCGCGCCGCCAGATGCTGGCGCTGGGGCCGGCGTGTGCGGCGGCGTTCGATGGACAGCGGATCGACCGGCGCGCCCTGGTGCAACGCCACAATCCCGTGCTGCACGAGGCGGATGCCAGTCCGCCGCTCTCGGTGGGCAACGGCGAGTTTGCGTTCACGGCGGATTTCACCGGCCTGCAGACGTTTCCGCAACTCTACGAGAAGACCATCCCGCTGTGCACGCAGTCGCAGTGGGGGTGGCACTCGTTTCCGGCTCCGGACGGGCTCGGCGCTGCCCAGCTCCGCTTGGAGATGTTCGATACTTACGGCCGCCAGGTTGGATATCCCACCAGCGGCAAGGGACAGGAGCGGTTGTTCGCGTGGCTGCGCGAGAACCCGCACCGGCTGAATCTGGCGCGCATCGGTTTGCGGCTGGACGGCCGGCCGCCTTCGCCCGAGGACGTGAAGGAGATCGAGCAGACACTCGACCTTTGGACGGGAATTCTGGAGAGCCGCTTTCAATTGCGGGGCGCGCCGGTCCGTGTGGTGACTTGCTGCCATCCGGAGATGGATGCACTGGCGGTCTCGATACGGTCGCCGCTGGTGGACGGCGGGCGGCTCTCGGTGGCTATCGAGTTTCCGTACGGATCGGCGGAGATTCACGCCTCCGACTGGAAATCGCCGGAGCGGCATCGAACGGCCATCGTGAGGCAGGAGAGGCATTCGCTCGAGGTGCGGCGCGAGCTGGATCAGGATCGTTACACGGTGCGGATCGCCGGGCCAGCCGCCTTGAGTAGCGCGCATAAGATCATGGTGACCGGGCCGGACCTGGTGTGCCAGTTCTCGCCGCGGAGTGCGGCGGGGGCGCTGCCATCGGCGGCGGCCGTGCGTGCGGCCAGCACGGCACATTGGAACCGCTTCTGGTCGAGCGGCGGCGCCATCGACTTTTCGGCCAGCCAGGACCGCCGCGCGGGGGAACTGGAGCGTCGCGTGGTGCTTTCGCAATACCTGACCGCCATCCAGTGCGCGGGGTCGATGCCGCCGCAGGAGACCGGGCTCACCTGCAACAGTTGGTACGGGAAATTCCACCTGGAGATGCACTGGTGGCACGCGGCGCACTTCGCGCTGTGGGGCCGCACGGCGCTGCTGGAGCGCAGTCTCGGATGGTATCGGACGATTCTCCCCTCGGCGCGGGAGAAGGCGCGGCAGCAGGGATACGCCGGCGCGCGTTGGCCCAAGATGGTGGGGCCGGAGGGGCGCGACAGTCCGTCGCCGGTGGGGCCGATGCTGATCTGGCAGCAGCCGCATCCCATCCGGATGGCAGAACTCTGCTACCGCGCCCACCCCGGACGGGCCACGCTGGAGCGCTACCGCGACGTGGTGATGGAATCGGCCGAGTTCATGGCGAGCTACGCCGTTTTGCGCGATGGACGGTACGTGCTCGGGCCGCCGGTGATTCCCGCGCAGGAGAACCATCCGCCGCGCGAGACGTGGAACCCGACCTTCGAGCTGGCTTATTGGAGCTACGCGCTGGGGATCGCGCAAACGTGGCGAGAGCGCCTCGGCATGGCGCGGGACGCGAAGTGGGACGACGTTCGGGCGAGGCTCTCGGCGCTGCCGGTCAAGGACGGTGTCTACCTGGCCCACGAGAACTGCCCGCAGACGTTTACCGAGAGGAACCGCGATCATCCGTCGATGCTCGGGGCATATGGACTGTTGCCGGGCGACGGTGTGGATCCCGAGACGATGCGGCGGACGCTGCGCAAGGTGTTTGCGGAATGGCGCTGGGCGGACACTTGGGGATGGGACTTCCCGATGGTCGCGATGACGGCGGCCCGGCTGGGGGAGCCCGAGATGGCGATTGACGCTTTGTTCATCGAGTCGCCGAAGAATACGTGGCTGCGGAACGGGCACAATTCGCAGCGCGCGGGATTGCCATTGTATCTGCCGGGGAATGGCGCTTTGTTGCTGGCCGTCGCGACGATGGTGGCGGGCACGGCTGGGGGCTTTCCGCAGAAGGGGTGGAAGGTGGCGGCGGAAAATTTGAGTGCGCTGTGACATAATTCGAGCAGGCCTGTCGTGGAAGTCTTCGTCAATTCCTTTTTCGAGAAACGCGTGGAACAGCTCTTTGAACTGGCAGAACGCGTGGAGAGAGCCTTTTCTTCGGCGGGGATCGAGTATCGCGTGGTCGGTGGTTTGGCGACCTATCTCTACGTGGAAGAGGCGGAGCCGGATGCCGGACGTTTGACCAAGGACATCGATATCGTGGTGCGCCGCGAGGATCTGCGTAAGATCGCGGAGGCGGTGGAACCCTTCGGGTTCGAATACCGGCATGTGGCCGGGGTCGATATGCTGGTGCAGGCCGGCGCGCCATCGGCCCGCAGGGCGGTACACATGATCTTTTCGGGCGAGAAGGTGCGACCGGAATCCATCGAGGCAACTCCGGAGTTGGGAGGGTATCGAACCATTCGTGAGGTTCGGCTCGTCCCGCTGGCCGATCTGGTTCGCATGAAGCTGACCAGCTTTCGCCTCAAGGATGAAGTGCATTTGAAGGATATCGACGAGGCTGGGCTCATCTCGGCGGAGATCGAGGCGGGGCTCTCTCCGGCACTGCAGGAGCGGCTGCTCCAGGTGCGCGCACGCGAGTAGGGCAGCCGCGCGGGCAGAGGCGCGACCAGGGGGTCGCGCGCGGACGAGGGCGTCCGCCCCACTTTGGTTCAGTCCTGCGCCGGCAGTGGAGTGGGGTGCGCTGTGCTGTAATACGTAATCATGAAAATGCGAGTCTCGCTCCTGGCGTTCTGCTGCACGGCTTTGGCCGCGCCGGCCGACTGGTTTCCTCCTTCCAACCTGATGACCATCGGGGTCTACTATTACCCCGAGGCGTGGCCCGAGGCGCAGTGGCCGCGCGATATGGCGAACATCCGGAAGCTCGGCATGGAGTTCGTCCACATGGGCGAGTTCGCCTGGTATTTCATGGAGCCCGAGGAGGGCAAGTACCAGCTCGACTGGCTGGAGAAGAACGTGGACCTGGCGGCGGCGAACGGACTCAAGGTGATCCTGTGCACGCCCAGCGCGACGCCGCCCATCTGGCTCACGCGCAAGCATCCCGAGATCCTGATGGTGGACTCGACCGGCCGGACGATGAATCACGGCGGGCGCGAGCAGGCCGACTGGAGCGCGCCGCTGTATCGGGAGTATGTCACCCGCATCGACACCGCGCTGGCGAAGCGATTCGGGCACAATCCGAAAGTCTGGGGATGGCAGCTCGACAACGAGGTGAGTCACTACGACAAACAGTATTCCTACTCGCCCGCCGCCACCCAGCGCTTCCGCGAGTGGCTGCGCAGGAAGTACGGCGCCATCGACCGGCTGAATACGGATTGGGGAGGGCGCTTCTGGTCGCTGATGTACCAGAACTTCGACCAGATCGACCTGCCGAACCTGCTGGAGCATCCGGGCGATCCGAGCCCGCACGCGCTGCTCGACCTGGACCGCTGGTTCGCCGAAGAGGCCGCCGACTACCTGAGAATGCAGACCGGGATACTGCGGAAGTACGGGACTCCCTGCATAGAAGCGCGCACTCCGTGCGCTGGGCAGTGGATCACCACCAACTTCATGGCCATGCACGGCGACGTGGATCCGACGCTTTCGGCGCGCGACCTGGACGCGTTCACGTGGACGCACTACCCGGTGCACGGCGACCTCTTTCCGGAGGAAGGACCGCTGGGATTCCGGCTGGGCAGCGGCGCGATCCAGGGTTTCATGCACGACTTCATGCGGCCCATCAACGGCATCTCCGGCCTGATGGAGTTGCAGCCGGGGCAGGTGAACTGGGGGGTGGTGAATCCGTGGCCGCTGCCGGGCGCGATCCACATGTGGATCATGCGGGCGTTCGGCGCGGGGGCGCGGCTGGTGTGCACGTACCGCTACCGGCAGCCGCTCTTCGGGTCGGAGGAGTATCACAAGGGGCTGGTGGAGACGGATGGCGTGACGCCTTCGCCGGGAGGGCGCGAATACGCCGAGGCCATGCGCGACGTGCTGCAACTGCGGGGGCGGTATCGCGCCGGCCAGCAGCCGCCGGCCGATTACGCCGCGCGCCGCACCGCCTTCCTGATCGATTTCAGCAACCGGTGGGACATCCAGAACCACAAGCAGACGGCGCGGTGGGACACGATCGGCCATTGGATGAAGTACTACCGCGCGCTGAAGAGCATGATGGCGCCGGTGGACGTGGTGACAGAGGACCGCGACCTGACATCTTATCCGTTCGTGGTGGCGCCCGCGTACCAACTGGTGGACCAGGAGCTGGTCAAGAAGCTGACCACTTACGCGGAGAACGGCGGCAACCTGGTACTGACTTGCCGGACGGGCGAGAAGGACCGCCGCGGGCAGCTCTGGGAGGCGTTGTGGGCCGAGCCGATCTACGGGTTGATCGGGGCGAAGATTCCGTTCTACGACTTGCTGCCTCCGCCGGTCGAGGGCCACGTCACCGCCGACGGGAAGCCCTATGCGTGGGGCGCGTGGGGCGAGGTGCTCGAAGCGCAGGCCGGGACCACGGTGCTGGCGACTTACTCCGACCAGTTCTACGCCGGCAAGGCCGCGGCAGTGACTCGTAAGTTGGGCAAGGGAAGTGTCACTTACATCGGAGTGGACTCCGAGACGGGCGACCTGGAGATGGCGCTGCTGCGCAAGGTGTACGCGGGGGTTAGCCCGGCCAGTTTGCGTCCCGACTTCCTGGTGGATTGGCGCGACGGCTTCTGGGTGGCGACAAACTTCACGTCCACCAGCCAGCCGGTCCCGGCGAAGGCGGGCACACCGATGCTGATCGGCGCAAAGGACGTGCCTCCGGGCGGCGTGGCGGTGTGGCAGTGAGTCAGTCATGCCTGGGGTTCCTGGGGGTAGAGACCGTGCTCCATCTCGATCTGTTGCAGGGCGGCTGAGGCGAAGTTCAGAGTCAGTTCGAGACGGACGCGCTCTTCGCCCTTGCACTTCAGGTTGGCGATGCGCTGGAACTCGGAGACGATGGACTGGCACTGCTTGTCGAGCGCGGCGAGGGTCTCGAGGACGGTTAGCTCAGGCTTCTCTTTGGGGGGCTTGGTGCGGAGAAGATCGTCGACGGCACCGGCGATCTTCTCGGCGTTTTGAGGATCGAGCTCGATGGCTTCGTCGTTGAAGTGGAGGGCGTTGTCCTTGATGAAGGGCTCGACGGCGCGGAAGTCTTCGGGGGTGATGCGGAT
>OMOG01000471.1:0-1772 GCA_900290305.1 Candidatus Sulfopaludibacter sp. SbA4 | reverse complement strand
GCACAGCGCAGGTAGAGGCGGCCCTCGCGGAGGCGCAGGATCGTTTCGGCCTGGGCCGCTGAACAGCGGCCGGCGATGATGGCGAAGGACTGATTCTGTCCGAGAATCTGTCCCAGTTGGAGCAGCTCGACAAGCTCGGGCGGCAGTAGAGAAACCGGTGGATGCATAGAGAACTCCATGAGGCGACACAAGTTGTGTCGCGGAGGATCGTCGTTCTACTGAAAAGAAGGGACTTAGTTTGGGCCTGGCGACACAACTTGTGTCGCCACCCCCAAAATGGGGGCAGAAACGAAAACAGCTCCCCGGATGATGGGGAGCTGGGTGAAGCGCTAAGTCTCTTCCTAGTTTTAAGCTAGCATGCAAACATGGCGGATCCGGGCAAAAAGGGGGTAGCGAGGACCGGTTTGGTGGTAGGTAAGTGGTTTGGAATCAGTGTAAAGTGCCTTTGGAAAATATATTTCCAAAATTGGTGACTGCTACGCAGCCAGCCGCACGGGTTTCGGCGTGTGGCCGCGATCTCTCTGAAAAGATGAAGGTTGGGCTGTCGGGGACGGGCCTGGTGCCGCAGACAGGGGCGATCTGGCCGGGTACCGTCGTCAGGGGCCGCCGGGCTCTCGACGCCGCATTTCCTACAACAACCAGTCCGCACTCGCCCGATCCTCCTCCGACGCCACCGGAGACTGCTTGACCAGCGTGGCGCTCGTTCGGGCAGCCTCCAATTGCCCGAGGTCGTAATCGCAACGCGCCAGCCACATTAAAGAGTTCCAGTGGCGCGGATCGGCCGCTGAATAGGAATCGACCGCGGCCTTAAACGATTTTGCTGCCTCCTCAATATCGTCGAGCTCGTAGGAGATGTAACCGTCTTCCCGGAAGAGATCGGGAAGATAACCGCGCGGGAGGGTTGGATCGCTCTGAAGAATATCAATGGCCTTCCGGACCTTCGCACGGGCTTCGGCCTTCTTACCCAACGCTTCTTCCGTCAAGGCCAGTTCATTATAGGGGCGGACGAGCGCGAGGGCGGTCACATCCGGAACGCGGACCGCTCTGGCGAGCGCTTCCCTAGCCTCGGTCAGCATGCCTGCCTCGCGATAAATTGTGCCTAGTTCGACGAGGCTGTTAAACTTCTGATATTGGTCCGACGCTGCTCGCAATGCCTCTGCGCATCTGCTGGCGCCCTCCTCAAAGCGACGCAGCAAACAGTTCATGCGAGCCGACTCAAAAAGAAGTTCGTAGCGATCCACAGACGCCGGCAGACGATCCGCCTCCAGTACCCGGTCAAATAGCGCTAAGGCTGAGGCGGCTATTTCCTCAGCCCGAGCAGGGTCATCCAGCCAGCCGCAACTCGCTACCAGGGCTTGCGCCTTGGCCCTGGTGGCCAGGGCTTCACACGTCTCTATCCCCTCCGTCAGCGCAACCGCCTGTTCTCCCAGCACCCTGGGCTCGTCTCTACCGAGGGTGACGACATTTATGCACCCACCCAGTGCGGTCAGCAGGACAGCTCGCTCGACGCTTCCAAACGGAACGTCGAGTGCGTGTCTCAATATTTCGACGGCTTCCCCAAAACGGTTGGTCTCAAAAAGGAGGTTCGCGAGTTCCAGGTAATCGTCCAGTTTCCCGGAGCCGGCCGCCAGGTTGTCACGAAGCTGTTTCGCTTTGACGTCTGTAGTCACATGAGCGGGCATGTTGGGCCTGTCCCCCAGCGACTGGAGCAGTTAGGTCGCGGGACAACTGAGATCACCGGAAAGATGCTACCGCCAGCAATACCGTCGATG
>OMOG01000474.1:16599-32953 GCA_900290305.1 Candidatus Sulfopaludibacter sp. SbA4 | reverse complement strand
GGCCGCATCGTCAACCTGACCTCGGTGGCAGCGCACGGCACCGCGATCTCCGGCACGACCTTTTACGCCGCGACCAAGGCTGCCGTGATTGCGCTGACGCGCCGCTTCGCCATGGAGCTGGGCCGGCACGGCATCACCGTCAACGCCGTCGCACCCGGCTTCATCCCGACCGACATGGCGACCGGCGGCGTCAGCCCGGGTGAGGCTCAGGCAACCATGGATGCCATGGCCGCCAGGGCCATGGTGCGGCGGACCGGTCTGCCGGAGGACATCGCCAACGCGGTGGCGTTTCTGGTTTCTTCCGAGTCGAGCTTCATCACGGCCCAGACGCTTACGGTGGACGGCGGGCGGATGGACTACATCGCGCATCCGTGAGTCTGGCACTGGATCTATGGCGACACGAAGTTCGGCGGTTCCACGCTTTCTGGGCTTGACGACGATCTCTACTTCGTGCGCAAGCGCCGACACGAGCGGGGGACGATCCCCGGCGGGAACGTCTTTGGCAGCAGAAACCAAGCGTTCCGGCCTGAGGGTTTCTGGAAAGAATCGACGCGGCACGCTGAGAGCGTGCGGTGGGACTGTGTTTAAGAAATGGAGTACTTAGAATGAGGCTGCCTGGAGGCGCGGCTCTGGTGTATGGTGATAGAGAAGCATGGCGGCCCCACCCCGGATCAACTGGCAGCGCACGGAGGAAGTCTTTCTGGAAGCGCTCGGGCGGCCGCCGGAAGACCGCGCGGCGTACGTGGCCGCGGCATGCGGGCCGGACGAGACGCTGCGGCACGAGGTGGAATCGCTGCTGGACGCTTATGCGGAGCAGGAGCAGCTCAACGCAGCGGCGAGCCGGCAATCCGCCGCGCCGTCCGCAGCAGGCCGGCGGTTCNNGCTGTTGGGCCAGGGCGGCATGGGGGCGGTGTATCTGGCGCGGCGCGCCGACGGCCAGTTCGACCAGCAGGTGGCACTCAAGCTCATCGCCGGACACCTGGCGGGCGAGTTCGTGGAGGAACGCTTCCGCCTGGAGCGGCAGATCCTGGCCGGCCTGAATCATCCCAATATCACGCGCCTGCTGGATGGCGGAGTGACCGCCGACGGACAGCTCTACCTCGCCATGGAGTACGTGGAAGGCGAGCCGCTGACGCAGTTCTGCGGATCGCGCGCCCTTACCCTGGGGCAGCGGCTGCGGCTTTTCCGCGATGTCTGCGGGGCGGTGCAGTACGCGCACCAGCACCTGGTGATCCACCGCGACCTCAAGCCCGGCAACATTCTGGTGACCGCGGACGGCGCACCCAAGCTGCTGGATTTCGGCACCGCCAAGCTACTCGACCCGGCGCGGCAGGAACTGACTACCGGGATGGCGCTGATGACTCCGAGTTACGCCAGCCCGGAGCAGTTACTGGCCAACCCGGTGACCACGCTTTCGGACGTGTATTCGCTGGGCGTGATTCTGTATGAGCTGCTTTGCGGCGAACGGCCGTTCCAGGCGGAGAGCGGATCGCTGTTCGAGCTGGAGCGGGCGATCCTCGAGAACGCCCCGAAGAAACCCAGCGAGAGGGCGGCGGGGAAATCGCGGCGCGACTTGCAGGGCGACCTGGACAAGATCGCGCAGAAGGCGCTGGAAAAGGATCCGGCGCAGCGCTACGGCTCGGTGGAGCAGCTTTCGGAAGACGTGCGGCGGTATCTCGAAGGCATCCCGGTGACGGCCCGGCCGGGGACCTGGACGTACCGCGCGAAAAAATTCCTCAAGCGGCACGCGTTGCCGGCGGCCCTGGTGGCGCTGACCGCCCTCAGCCTGATGGGGGCCACCATCTACTCGGCGCGGCAGACCAGGCTGGCGCGTCTGGAGGCCGAGAAGATGAGGATGGTCAACCAGTTCCTATCCTATATGTTCACCTCTCCCTCGGCCCAATACGGCGGCAAGGGACGGGATGTCCGCCTGGCCGACGTGCTGGACGGCGCCACCGGGTGGCTGGACCGGGGACTTGTCCAAAAGGGCGAAGTGGAGGCCGATGTTCGTACGATGATCGGCGATTCGTACGGCTTGCTAGGGGAATACGACAAGGCCTTGAAGCAACTTCGGCTGGCGCTGGCGGAGGAACTAAGGGTGCACGGACCGAACCATTCGCAGACCGCCGCCGCCTATTACCTGGTCGGGGTTACCGAGAACAACATGGGGATCAACTTCGACGAGGCCACCAGCGACCTGCGCGCCGCGTATGAGATCTTGCGCCGTCTGGGCAGCAAGGCGGACCCGGCCGCCTACTTCACGGCGTTAAGCGGCCTGTGCTCGAGTTTGAACCATCAGCGGGACCTGTCACCGGGGACCGAAGCGCTTTTTCGGGAAGCAGTAGCGGCGGCGGCGCGCGTCTATGGGCCACGCAGTTACCAGTCGGCCATGACGTATACCGGCTTCGGCAATTTTTATCTGTATCGCGGGGAGCTGGATAAAGCCGAGCGGATGGACCAGAACGCGCTCGCGATGTTGCAAGCCTTGCCGGGTCCGCCCAAAGAGGTGGCCACCGTGAAGTGGAACCTGGGGAGCGTGATGCTGGCGCGCGAGCACTGGCCGGAAGCGGAGCGCGAGCTGGGTGAATCGCTCAAAGCGACGAACCAGGTGTGGCAGCCCGGCCCCGCGCTCAAAATCCAATACGAGGTTATCTACGAATGGGCGCATGCCAACGCCGGCCACGCGGAGGAGGCGGAGCGCGACCTGCGGGCGATCCTGGCGACGGCACGGAAAGAGCTGGGGCCGGACAACTGGGTGACCGCTTTTGCGGAAACGCGGTTGGGGCAGGTGCAGGCGATGCGTGGAGATGCGGCCGGGGCGGAAGGTGCACTAAGGCACGCGGTGGCGATCGTGCAGAAGGAGTTCAAAAGCGACAACAGCTTCAAGTTCACGGCGAGCTACGCGCTAGGCAGTTGCCTGCTGGCCGAAGCGAAGCGGCAGGAAGCCGCCGCGCTGCTGGAGGAGAGTTACCAGGGATTCCTGAGAATGCTCGGCAAGAGCGTCCCTGCCACCATCCACGCGAAGGAGAAGCTGGACGAAGCGCGGAGGGGGCGGGATAAAGGTTAGGGGTTAGGGGTTATGGGTTGGGCGGAG
This sequence comes from Candidatus Sulfopaludibacter sp. SbA4, assembly GCA_900290305.1. Lineage (GTDB taxonomy): Bacteria > Acidobacteriota > Terriglobia > Bryobacterales > Bryobacteraceae > OMOG01. The sequence goes on along the minus strand of OMOG01000474.1, from coordinate 29,859 downwards.
CCGCCCTTCAGCCGGCGAAACAGCCAGGCGCGGGCCACATCCGATTCGCGGTCCACGGTGGCCTTGGAGATGCTCATTACGTCCGCGGTTTCCTCCGCCGTACAGCCGAGAAAGTAGCGCAATTCCACCACGCGAACTTTGCGAGCATCAAATTGCGCCAGTTCATCCATGGCCAGGTTGAGGTCGAGGATTTCTTCATGGTTGATGGACACCCAGACGAGGTCCTCGTGCAATGGGAGCCGCTTCAGGGTGCCGCCGCGCTTGCAGGCTATCTCGGCGCGGGCGCGGTCGGTGAGAATCTGGCGCATGGCCAGGGCCGACAGGGAGAAGAAATGCTCGCGGCCTTCCCAATCGAGCTTTTGCTGTTTCACCAGGCGCAGAAAAGCTTCGTTGACCAGGGCGGTGGCGTGAAGGTCGGCGGCAGCGGCCTGGTGCCGTTCGAGGCCCATGGCGATGGCCTTGAGGCGCGGATAGACCAGCGGCATCAAGTGGTCCAGCGCGCCTTGATCGCCCTGGTTCCACCGGTGCAGCAGGACGGTAATTTCTCCGGGCGTCTCCAAGCTTCCAGTTTACTAGACGTCCACGTGGGGCTGGGTCTGCCCCATGGTGTTTTCCAGTCACTGCGCCGGCACTACCTCAGCGCCCAGGGCCTGCCACGGGCTGGTAGATCCGGCCAGTGTCTGCGCGGCCAGCCATACACCCTTGAAGCCCGCAAACGATGTCTTGAACGCGATCGGCAAAGTCACTGTCAGGGTGTTGCCGTTCGACTGCACCTGAGACCCTTGAGCCGACACCGTGCACTGACTGTTGGAGATGGTGTTACTTCCGGCCAGCGTGATATTCGTCGCCTGCGACCCATCCCCGTTGTCCGGATAGAGATACAACTGATTACCCGGCCGGTAATACGCCACGTAACACGCGGCGCGCCCGTCGATAGCGGTATTCACCAGCGCCCAAACCGTCTGCAGGTTGGCCGCCGACGTCTGGTCCTGGTAAGTGAAGGTGATGGTTTGCGAAAGCGTATTGCCGGAGGATGGGCTCATGCCGGTGGGATTGGGGAACGTGGAGGGCAGCGGCGGCACTCCGGTCACCCCCATGGTACGCCAACCGGAATTGTTCGAACTTACATCCCGCGCGGCGGTATACACCACTTTGTTACCGGCAAACGAGCCGGCGAAGCTCAGGTTGAGTTGAAGCGTGAACTGCGTGCCCGTGCCTACCGCGGACGATCCGTTGAGCGTCACGGTGCACTGGCTATTGCTCACTGTTCCCGTGCCGTCCATCACCTTGCCGGTGACCTGCGAAGCATCGCCATTGTCCGCCACGATGTAGAGGAAATTGGTGGACTGCTTATAAGCCAGGTAGCACGCCTGGCGCCCGTCCAGCGCCGTGTTGATGAGGACATTGACGACGTCCAGTGTGGTGAAACCGGCGGGGGCGTTGAACGCCGCGGTGAGCGTCTGGGTGGCGCCGGTACTGACCGACGGCGTCAAGCTCACAGGGGACGGCCCCGACGACGCGGGGGCTGCAAAGATCCACACGGCCCCGATCAATCCGCTATCGTCCGATCCGCCCACCATCGCGGTACTGCCATCGCCCGACAGGGCTACGGCCCATCCCTGCTTGGCCGTGCCGGATGCTCCGGTGCCGACCAGTTTGTTGCCCTGCTGGGTCCAGGCACCGTTGGTTCGCGTGAAAATCCAGGCGGCCCCGGCATTGTTGTTATCGTCCTCGCCACCGACGATGACGGTGTTGCCGGCGGCGGAGATCGCCACCGAGAATCCCTGGTCGGCCGAGCCCACGGCGCCGGTGCCCATGAGTGCGGCCTGTTGGGTCCATGTGCCGTTGCTGCGCGTAAAGACAAAGGCTCCAGCGCCGCCGCCTCCGCTGTCGGTTCCGACGACCGCGGTGTTGCCGTCGGCCGAGATGGCGACGCTCGCGCCGAAGTAACTCGCGCCGGCGCCCGCGACGGTCAGTTTGCTTCCTTGCTGGGTCCAGGCGCCGTTGCTACGGGTGAAGACCCACGCCGCCCCCTGATTGTTGTTGTCGGCGGGACCGCCCTCGATCAACGTATTACCGTCGCTGGACACGGCCACCGAGAAGCCTTGCTGCCCGAGACCATTGGCGCCAGTCCCCACCAACTTCTGGCCCTGCTCGGTCCAGTTCGGCGCCGTGAAGACCCAGACTGCCCCGTTGGATGTGGGCCCGCTTCCTTCCAATATTCCTCCAGGGCCGCCCACCACGGCGGTGGTCCCATCTCCGGACATGGCGACGGCGTAGCCCTGCGTGGCAAATTGATCCGCTCCGGAGCCGGAGAACTTGGTTCCCTGCTGGGTCCAGGTGTTATTGCTGCGCCTAAAGATCCAGGCCGCCCCTGCCTCGCTATTGTCGCCGGGTCCCCCGATGATCGCCGTATTGCCATCCGCCGAGATGGCCGACGCATTTCCGAATTCCGAATCGGACGCGGAATCCGAGGGCACCAGCTTGTTGCCCTGCTGGGTCCAGGCGCCGGCGGCGCGCGTGAAGATCCAGGCGGCTCCTTGAAAATTATTGTCGCCGTTTCCACCCTCGATGGCGGTATTCCCGTCGGAGGAAATGGCGACGCTGTCGCCCTGGTAGATGGGGGGACCTCCAGTCGAGCCCGTGCCGACGAGCTTTTGGCCCTGCTGGACGAATTGGGCGTCCAGGCTGGGTAGAGCGAGTGAAATCGCGAAGATTGCGCGAGGAATCCATCGTGTTATGTGCATTTGTCTTCTCCGTCTGCCTTCAGGCCGGACCCGCGGCGGTCGCATACCTCTAGCTCCCGGGGACGTTCTGCGGAAAATAAATCACCGGGAGAACTGAATTCACCACCTTCCCGACCACGTCGGCCGCGTTCTCTAACCACCCAAGCGCCCTATTCGCAATTTTCCTCGCCGCCTGCGCTGGCGTCTCTTCTGGCAGCGGTCCCCCGTTGGGCGGCTGATTCCCGGGCTGATAAGGCGTATTAGGCGGCGGTACAGTGCCGCCGCCTGAACCGCCCCCTATGGTCCCGCCGGCCACCATGTTGCCCCCGGTGCCAGGGGTCGGGCCGCCGATTCCAGGGTCGCAGGCGTCGGTACCAACCGGACCCGTGGGAAACCCCGCCAAGGCATCCGATGGCAATACCACAGGCGTGGGAGCGGGGGCCGGGCCTTCGAAGCCACCTGAAGTATCCGTTGTACTTGAGGACGAGCTATCGTCGACCGTCGGGAGTTCTACTGTACTCGGAATGGGCGCATCGTCGTCCAACCCGGTCGGGTCTGCACCGTTGACTGGATTCCCGTTCGCGTAGAGGTACGGGTGCCGCGTGACACCGGCCATCGGGTCCCGAGTTAGAAACTGCCCGGTCGTCTGGTCGTAATAGCGCGCGCGCAGATACTCGAATCCCGATTCGGAATCGGTGAACTGACCCGCAAACAGCAGCGGCGTCTGCGCCACGCTGCCATCGTCGCCGCCATCGGCGTTGGAGCGCTGCCCGTAGGCGCCATAGCTGTACCGGGCGGCAATCCGGCCTTCGCTGTTAGTGAGTATCCGGGTGCTCCCCTGGTGGTCCTGGTGGATCCACAGCACGCTGCCATCCGGGTTCACCTGCTCCAGGGGCCTTCCGCCCAGCCCGTAGATGAACTGCGTCTGTCCCGCCGCCAGCAGCAACGGCGCTGCGCCGAGGAGTTCCCAAGCGAATGCCGTGGCCGCGCCGGCGACCGTTTTGCGCATGCGCAGCCCGTCGCCGTTGTAGGCATAAGTTGCCGACGTGCCGACGGCGGTCAGGCGGTCGGTCTGGTCGTAGTTGTAAGACGCCGTACCCGCGGCGCTCATGGATTGAGTGCGGTCGCCGCGGGCGTTGTAGGTGAAGGTGGCGCCGCCGCCGCTCGTCAGTTCGTTGGCGGCGTCGTAAGTCAGGGGCGTGTTGGCGAATTGCGTCAGATTATCGCCCGCATCTACAGCGAAGGTGAGGTTATTGACCGCGCTCAGTTGGTTGACCGGCGAGTAAGTGTAGGCTTCCGTGGCGCCTGGAATCGTCGCCACGCTGGTGATCTGCCCGATATTGTCCCTGGTATAGCTGAAGCCGAGATCGAGGAAGTGGCCGCCCAAAGCGTAGGCGACCGACGCCACACGGTCATCCGGGTCGTAGGTCCGTTCGGACGCGGCGCCGTTGCCGTAGCCGGCCTTCACCAGGTTGCCATCGGCATCGTAGGAAAAGTTGTTGGTGTTGCCCAGCCAGTCGGTCACCGAGGCCAGCCGGCCGGCGGCATCGAAGGCGCGGGTCACCTGGCTTCCCGAAGGGTAAGTCAGGCTTACAATCCGTCCGGCCAGGTCATAGGCATAGTGGACCTGGCTCGCCGCGCCGTCGCTGCTCGCCGTCATGCGGTTTAACGAGTCGTATTGGTAAGTGCTGACGCCCGTGCCGTCGGTCATGCTGGTGCGGCGGCCATCGCCGTCGTAAGCGAATGCCACCGCGGGCGTCACGCCGTCGCTGTAAGCGATACCGGTGCGCTGGTTGGCGGCGTCATATGTGAACGTCGTCGCCTGGCCGGAAGCATTGACGAATCCCGTCAGATTCCCGGCGCCGTCGAACTGGTAGTGGACGCTCCGCCCCAAAGGATCGGTGGTCTGGGTACGGCGGTTGAGGGCGTCGTAAGCGTAGCTGGTGGTCCGGCCCAAACCGTCGGTCTGGCCGGTGACATTGGCCGCGGCGTCGAAGGCAGTGGTCCATACGGAGCCGTCGGCGCGCGTCACTTTCACCCGCTCGTTGTCGGCATCGTAAGCGTAGTGTGTGATTTTGCCGTTGGCGTCGGTGTAAGTCAGCGGATTGCGATTGGCGTCGTACGTCAGGGTGGTGGTGTGGCCGAGCTGGTCGGTGGTCTGGAGCAAGTCGCCGCGCGGCGAGTATGCCAGCGCTACGGTATAGTTGGCGGCGTTCGCACCGGGCGCGTTGCCGCGCGGAGTCACCCCGCCGATCACCCAGCCGATGCCGTTGACACTGATGGTGCTCAAATCGCCCGCCGGATCGGCGCCGCGGATCAGCGCTCCGTTGGCGTCGTACGAGGCCGTCCACGTCCGCCCGGTCGCATCGGTAACAGCGGTGAGATCTCCGGGATGGCTCGAGTCGCCGTACTGGAACGTCGTGGTGGCCGCCTGCGAGCCTGTCAACGGCCGGCTGATGCTCGCCAGGTTGCCGTGGGCATCGTAGGTGTAAGTGGTGGTGATATTCAGCGGGTCGGTGGCCGTGAGTAAGTTGTTTTGAGCATCGTAAGTGAAAACGCTCTTACGGCCCAGCGCGTCGGTCCGGGTAAGCTGGTTGCCGCGAGCATCGTAAGTGGCTGTGGTGGTGTGTCCATTGGCGTCGGTGCTGGATACCCGATTTCCCGCCGCGTCGTAAGTGAACGTGGTGGTCGCAGCGCTCGATGTGCCGGAGCCCCTGGTAATCGAAGTCAACTGGTTGTTGGTGTAGGTTTGGACGGTTACATTTCCGTCGCCGTCGGTAATGGTGGTGGTGGGTGCCGAATAGACGAAAGTCATCATGCGGCCGGCGGGGTCGAACTGCACCACCACGCGGTTGTTGGAGTCGTAGGCGTTGCTGGTTTTTCCGCCGTTGGGGTCGGTGATTTGAGTCAATTGGTGGGAAGTATCGTAGGTATAGTTCGTGACGAAATCGCCGATGTCAGTGAAGGCCGTCAGGTTCAGGTTGGGATCGTAGGCGTAAGAGACGGTGCGGCCGATGGGGTCGGTGACCGAAGACACCAGGTTGTTGGCGCCATACTGGAAGGTATAGGTGCGTCCGGAGGGATCGGTGACGGTGGTTAGGTGGCCGGAAGAATCATAGGCGAGATTGGTTTGATAACCGTTGCGGTCGGTTTGAGTCTGCAGGCGGCCAGCCGCGCTGAAGATGTCGGCAGCCTGGTTGGGCAGGGTAAACGTGTAGGTGCCGTCGCTGTTCTTAGTCAGCGTGGCGATGACGAAGGCCGGTGGGGTAAAGGAAGATCCGCTGAGGGTGAAGGGAACGGTAGAACCGTTCCACTGATGGACCATCACGTTGCCGCCGGGGTAGATGCTCAGGTACGAGGCATAGGAGTGCGTCCACCCATATCCCAACGGCCCCGGGGCGAGGGCGGTGGCGGCGTCCTGGCTGTTGTAGGTGCGTACCAGACGCAGGGCGCGGCCGCGGCCTTGTGCCACGCGCAGATCGACGCTGGTCTCGATGAGGTTGCCGGTGGCGCAGTTGACGGGGTCGCCGGAGGTACATGCCGACGGACCGGTAGTGGCATCGTTGCTGAGCCCCAGCGTGGTGGAACCGGTGTTGTCGTCGGTGAAGGGCGGCAACGGCCCGGCGCCGCCGGTGGCGGCGGTCACGCTGTGGTGCGTCGTCCAGTTGAGTGGGGCTTGAATGTCGGTCCGGGTGAAGGTCAGAGTGCCCTGGATCTGTCCGGAGCCGTTGAGCGTTCCCGTAAACGCGCCGATGTCCTTGGGGTTGTTGGTGGACGCTCCGGCCAACTGCAGGGTAATGGTGTTGCCCGAAATAGAGCCGGTTCCGGTGAATGTGTGATTGTTGGTGGGTATGGTCGGAAAGGGACATCCCACGGCGCTCTCGATCATGGTGGCGCTGGCCGATGCGGATGCGATCGTTCCCGGGGGGCTCACGTAGAATGACAGGACGACGTTCTGCATGGTGACGGTGTAGTCGCAGTACGGAGATCCTCCGAACGGTTCGTTGTCGTCGGTCCCCGGCCCCTGCCAGCTTCCGGACGGTATCGGCGGGAAGGCGCCCGGCAAGTTGGCGGTGCCGAACGTTGCGATCAGGGTGAGTGCCGCAAAGCCTTTGAGCCTGATCCAGCCTTGGTCAAACGATGACATGCATCCCTCCACTCAGGGATACGCGGTTGGCGGGCAAAATGCCTCATGAGGCCGAGCGCGGGGGTCGGGGCTCGGGCTAGACGCCCCAGCGCCAGGCGTCGAGGATCTGGTCGATCTGGCCGCGGACGGCCGCCCGCGCGGAGGCGCGCTCCAGGCCCTGCGCCAACAGTTCGTCGTAATTGGTGTGGCGGTGCCGAACCGCCGCTTGCACCGCCAGCGTGACCGCATCGCTATCGAGTCTGCGGCCCGCCTCGCTGCGTCCCACGCGTCCGCTGCTGCGCACGGCGGTGTGGGCGGCGATGTGCCGCGCTTCCGCCGGAGGACAGCCGGGAAAGAGCGCCTGGATCCTGGCAGTCATCTGCTCCACCGTGACGGCATCCTGTTTCTGGCGGGCTTCGGCGGCGCGCTCACGTGCGCGGGCGCGGGCCGGAGCGTCGGCGGCGCACTCCTCTTCCGCCTGGCGCAGGGCCGCCTCGGCGACCAGAATTCCCTGGCGGTCGTAGCGCCCGCGCGACCGGCTGAACTCCACCACCACGGCGCGCGACGGGCTGTATTTGGTCGCGCGGCGGGTCAGCGCGGTATCGCCACGCGGCAGAAATTCCAGGTCGCCCATGCCCGCGCAGGCGAGGCAGAGCGGCTGGTTGGCCTCCATGTACAGGAAGCTCCCGGAGGGCAGCTCGACCCCGCATTCCGAGCAGGCGGAATCGCGGCGGTTGAGGAAGACCGCGCGCTCGGCGGGCTTGCCGAGGCGCTCTTGGAGCTTCTGCTGCTTACGCTCGGAAAGCTCGGGCGAAACGTATTGCGTGCGAAATACTTCTTCGAGACCGGCGTATTTGCGGCCGATGATTTGCAACTCCACTTCGCCGGCGGGTGTCGCGCGGACGTATCGCGCCTCCACGGGTTTGAGGCCGCGCCCGATGGCCCAGCGGCGAAAAATATCCAGGGCCTTGGCGACTTTTTCGTAGCTGCCTTGAATCAGCGCTTCGAGCACCTTGATTCGGCCCTCGCGCCACGCCTCGACGTTGACCGGGGCCACCAGTTGCATGCCCGCCAACACATCGACAGCGCTCACGTACTGATGGTCCTCCAGCGCGGCTTCGGCGGCGCGGATCACGCGGGCCTCCAGGGTGGGCTTCGGCTTGGGATGGGGATGGAAGATCCAATCAAGGGATTCCATGGATTCGATCATAACAACTGGGACCAGCCGGAACCCAACAGGCGAGAAGAGAATTCACCGCCGAGACGCGGAGACGCCGAGTAAAGAAAGTCAAAACCTGAGAGCGCAGAGGTGGCGGAGAAGAGTGCAGCCGAGGGGAGACCTCGGGCGGGAGAGTTGGTCATGGTGAAACATGGGCCGCGTGGCGGTGTGCGCCTTCCCTGCCCTAACCAATCGCTCGCGCGAATTCCCGCGCGATCTCTTCCACGGGCCGCCGATTGAGGGTCTCGTTGACCTGAATCATGGTCTGCGCGGAGTCCCCCGCCCCGCGAATCACGATGCCGGCCTGCGCCAGTTTCTGCTGCAGCGCGCCGGCCGTCCCGCCGGACAATCGGATTACGAAGATGTTGCTGCCGCGGCTCACGCGTTCCACGCGAATCTTTCCTTGCGCCTCGAGCAGGCGGATCAGCGTCTCGCCATTTTTCACCGCGGCCTGGTAGCGCTCCACGAATCCCTCGTAGTAGTGCAGCGCGATGGCCGCGGGCTCCCACCCGTGGTAGATCATCCCGCCCAACTGGTGGCGCAGTGTCGAGATGCGGTTCAGCATCGCGGCGGGTCCGGCGAGAACCGCGCCGAAGGGCGCGTTGAAGTACTTGTACATGGAAACGTACACGGTGTCGAACAGCGCGGCGTATGCGGTGGGCGAGATTCCCGTGTAGGCCGCGGCGAGAAACACGCGCGCGCCATCCAGGTGCGTTCCGATTTGGCGCTCGCGCGCCCAGGTGCAAATCTTTTTCATCTCCTCGAAATCCACCACCTCGCCCGACGAGCGGCGGACCGGCGATTCGATGGAGATGGCGCCGACCGGGGCCGGATAGGGCGGTCCCGCCGAGCGCTCCACTACCGGAATCACCTCGTCCAGCCGGATGGTCGCGCGGCCCGGACCCAGCGGGACCAGGTTGAGCCCGCTGAGCAACTGCGCTCCGTCGCCTTCATCCGCGTAGAGATGGCTTTCCTGCTGCACGATCACGCGGCGCTTGTCGCCGGCCAGCTCGCGCACGGCCATGTGGTTCGCCAGCGTCCCGGTGGGCATGAACATGGCGCGCTCCTTGCCGAGCAGTTTGGCGAAGCGCTGCTCGAGCTGCTCGACCGCGCCGCCCTGCAGGTAGTTGTCGGCGGCGATGCCGTGTTCGTCGGCGATCCGGGTCAGGAGGCGAGCATACTCGGCGGGCGTTGAGATGACTCCATCGCCCACCAGGTAGACGCGCCGCTCGGGCGGCACGGTTGATGCGGCCGGCCCGGTCTGCGCGAGCGCAACACCGGACCACGCGGCGGATTGCAGAAAAGCGCGGCGGCTTGATGACATGGAAGCTCTCAGCGGTCAGCATTCAGCGATCAGCATACGGCGGTCAGCCTGCGAATACCAAGGGCATGGAACGGTAACGGCTGAGCGCTGAGTGCCGAAAGCTCCTATCATTATAGTGAAGCTGTCGGCGGTCGGCATTCAGCGGTCAGCCTGTAAGTGAGGCCATGGGCCGCTGACCGCTGAACGCTGAAAGCTCCTACTTATGGACATCCGGTTTTCTTGCTACGGCCAGGCCTCGGCCCACCCATCTCCGGTGAACCGGATGATGGCGAGCTTCGCCCGCGGGTTCCGCGACGGGCTCGATATCAACCTCGGCGTAGGATACGTCAACGAAAAGACCATCCCGGTCGCCTGGCTCAACGAGGCCCTGCAGGCCGTGGTGGCGAATGGCGCCAAGTATCGCCAGGCATTCAATTACGGCGGCCCGGAGGGATCGCCCAACCTGATCGCGTCGCTGCGCCGTTTCCTGGGCGGCATGCGCATCGGGCAACTGGACGAGGCTACGCTCGCGCGCAAGCGGCTGATCATCGGGCCGTGCGGCGCCACCAGCGTGCTCGACGCCCTCACGCAAGTGCTGGCCCCCGGAATCGTCGTGACCTCCGATCCCACCTACTACATCTACGCCGACGCCCTGGAGCGCCGCGGCTTCGAAGTGCTGGCGGTTCCCGAAGACGGGGAAGGCATGGGCCTCGAAGGTCTCGATCGCAAGCTGCAGGCGCTCGGCGATCGCGCGCGGGCGATTTCCTTCTTCTACGTGATGACGGTGAATAATCCGTCGTGCACGATTCTGTCGAACACCCGCCGGCGGGCGCTCTACGATGTGGCGGCGAAGTTATCGCGCGAGCAGTCGCGGCACATCCCCATCTTCTTCGACGTGGCTTACGAGTTGCTGCTGCACGACCCCGCAGCCGAGCCGTTCGCCTCGGTGCTGCCCGCCGACGACCTGGATATCGCCTACGAAATCGGCACGCTGTCGAAGGTGCTGGCGCCGGCCATGCGGATCGGGTACATGCTGGGTCCGCACGGCGCGCTGATGACTGCGATGGTGCAGAAGACCAGCGACACCGGCTTCGGGGCGCCGCTCTTCGTGCAGGAGATGGCGAGCCATGTGCTCGACGAGCGGATCGGCGCCCAACTGCGCGCGGTCAACGCCGGGTACCGCGAGAAGGCGGTGGCGGTGCGCGGCGCGATCGAGCGGAGCCTCGGACCGTTCCTCGCGGAGTGCCGCGGAGGCAGCGCGGGCTTCTATTACTATCTGACTTTCGAAAACGTCGAGACCCATCCGCAATCCGGGTTCTTCCGTTACCTGGCGCGCACCTCCGGCGATCCGCGCATCGACGGACCGGCCGATTCGCCGCTTCCGCGCGTGATCTATATTCCAGGCGAGTATTGCGTACACGCCCGCGGCGACCTGGCCTCGGTGGGCCGCCGCCAGTTTCGGCTCTCGTACGGCTTCGAGGAAGTGCCGCGGATTGTGGAGGCGCTGGGTTGGATGCGCCAAGCGATCGCCACGGTGGGGCAGGCGCTTCCGCCTGCCAACCCTACTGCGCCGCGGGAGTCTTGCTGGCGTCCAGCAAGCGGTGAATCTGGTTGACCGCGTAGTCTACCTTTGTGTCGAACGCGCGCTTGCCCAGCTCGGGCGTCGAGGGCCGGGCATCGCCGCTAATGCCGTTGTTCACTCGAGGGGCATTGGGATCGCGTTTCTGCCCCGGTTTGGGCATGGGATCACCGACCGCCGTGGGGATGAGTTCCTTGCGCACCCAGCCTTTGTCGCCGCCCAGATAGAGCATCTCGGAGGTATCCGGGATTCCCGCGTGGGAACTCACGGGCAGGCCTTTTTCGGCGAGATACTTGTCGAAATCGGCCTGTGCCTTGGCGTAGACTTCATCGCAGAAGACCACGCGAATGCCCTGGGGAGCGTACTTTTCGTCCAGTTTCTTGGCGACTTCGCCGAGCTGGGCCTGGCCGCCGCCGTGATCGCCCATGAGCACGACGTTCTTGAAGCCGGTCTTGATCAACTGTTCGGCAACCTGCTCGTTGATAGCCGCATAGAGCTGCGTGGTCAACCCAATAGTGCCCGGGAGGGTGGCGCTCGCGTTATTCGGGGAAAACGGCAGCACCGGAGCGGCGATGGCGTTTCCCAGCTTTTCGGCGATGGCAATTACGGTGGCGTGTGCCATCAGCGTGTGGCCGCCGTTCACGTTCTGCGGCCCGCGCTGCTCGGTGCCGCCATTGTAGACCAGCGCGGTAGTCTTGCCTTGCTCCATGGCCTTCTTGACTTCGGGCCAGGTCATCATCTCGAAGTCCACTTGGGACGCCTTCATCTGCGCGTAGACGGCGGTAGCCGACAGGGCAAGCAGGCAAATGGTCGATTTCAGGAAACGCATAGTCCCTCCAGCAGGATTACTTCGAACTACCTGCGCGGCAGCATACCACTGAACGGGGAGGCAAGGCAAGACGAACGGCTGAAGCGGCTGAAGCTCAGGGAAAGCGTTCCGTGAGCCCCAAGTGAGATTTTTATCGTTTAACTGAGATTTTTTTCATTGACATGAGATTTTTATCGTTGTAATCTCTTTGCAGATGCCTTCCCACTTGCGCGATCACCGGTCCCCGGATCCTCCGATGCCTACCCCCGCCGAAGTCGATATCCTTGCCACCCTGTGGCGGCTGGGGCCGGCGACGGTGCGGGAGGTCCACGAGGAGCTGGGCAAGGACTGCGGCTACAACACCACGCTCAAGCAGATGCTTCTGATGACGGAGAAGGGACTGCTGGTAAGGAGCGAGCGCTTCCGCTCGCACGTTTACGAACCGGCGGCGCCCAAGGACCAGATGCAGCAGCGGATCGCGGGAGACCTGGTGCGGCGAGTGTTCGAAGGCTCGGCCAGGAGTCTGATCATGGGAGCGCTGGGCGCTCAGCCTATATCCGCCGAGGAACGGGCGGACATTCGCAAGATGATCGATGAACTGGACGGCCCGAAACGGAGGTCGAAATGAACCCCTCGCAGATTCTGGCGGCGCAGCCTGGTGTGCCGAGGCTGGGATCGACGCTGCTCCACTTCTTGTGGCAGGGTGTGGCGATCGCCGCGGTGTACGCCGTGGCGCGGAGACGGGCGTCCGTTCCCAACGTTCGCTACCTGCTCGGCAGTGTGGCGCTGGCGGCAATGGCCGCGGCCCCGCTGGTGACCTGGTGGGTGCTGGGCCCGCCGGCGGCCGGCGTCGCCACTACCTCCCCGGCAGCGCCCCTTTTCGCAACGGCATCCGGCGCAGTCCGCGGTCTGCCGGCAGCTTTTCCCGTTGCCGTCTCCGTCGCGGCGGCAGCGCCGCTGCTGTCCTGGGTAGTCGCTGTATGGTTCGCGGGCGCGACCGCGCTGTGGGTTCGGCTGATCGGCGGCTGGATTCTGGCCGCGCGCCTTGGCTCCCAGCGGGTGCGGCCGGCTCCTGCTGCATGGCAGCAGACCCTGGACCGGCTGAAGGCTCGCATGCGCGTCACCCGTCCGGTCCGGCTGCTACTGTCGTCGCTGGTGCGGGCGCCGGCCGTGGTCGGCTGGCTTCGTCCGGTGGTGCTGGCGCCGGTGGCCGCGCTCGCCGCCCTGCCTGCCGAACAGATCGAAGCACTTCTGCTTCACGAGCTGGCGCACATCCGGCGTTATGATTACCTGGTCAATATGCTGCAGAGCGCCGTGGAGGCCCTGCTGTTTTACCATCCCGCGGTGTGGTGGGTATCCGGCCATATGCGCGCCGAGCGCGAGCTCTGTTGCGACGATGCCGCGGTGTCGGCGAGCGGCGACGCCATCGTGTACGCGCGGGCTTTGGCCGGGCTCGGTTCGCTCTGCCCGCCGGTTGTGATGGCCGCCAACGGCGGCAG
>OMOG01000474.1:0-16589 GCA_900290305.1 Candidatus Sulfopaludibacter sp. SbA4 | reverse complement strand
GGCCGCCGTGCTGCCCGTCATCGCGGCGGTCGCCGTGTTTGGCCAGCCCTCTTCCCGGCCCAGATTCGAAGTCGCCTCGATCAAGCCGGCCGGGGACCAAGGCTTCATGATGATGCGCTTGCTCCCCAACGGGCTGACAGGCACTGCGTCTGTAAAGCTGCTGATGCAGCGTGCGTACGCGGCGCAGTCGTTTCAGATCACCGGCGGTCCGGAGTGGATCAATTCAGAGCGATACGCGATCGACGCGAAAGCCGCCGGCACTCCCAGCCGGGATCAGATCTCCCTCATGCTGCAGTCGCTGCTCGAAGAGCGGTTTCAGTTGAAAACCCATCGGGAGACGCGGGAAGTTCCGGTCTTTAATCTCGTGATTGCCAGGGGTGGTCCCAAGCTGCCGCCACCCAAGGAAGGCGGATGCGAGGACTCTACCGATCCGCTTCCCGAGCTGACAGGGGGCCGAATGGCGCCGCCGGGGAGCGGCGGGGCGCCACTGACGCGGTGCGGCGGCCTCGGCGTGTCGCTGCAAACGGGAGGCGCGCGGATGTCTGGCGGAAAGATTCCCATGCCCGAGCTGGTCCGCAACCTCTCGGTGGTGCTCGGCCGCACGGTAGTCGACAGGACCGGGTTTACGGGGCTCTTCGACGTCCGGCTGGATTTTCTGCCCGATGACGGCACGCCCGCCCTGCCGCCGCCTCCGCCGGACGCCGCGTCTTCCAATGCGATGAGCCCGTCGATTTTCAGCGCCCTTCCCGAGCAGCTCGGGCTGCGACTGGAGGCGGCCAAGGGCCCGGTCGAGGTAATCGTCATCGATCACGTGGAGCGGCCGTCGGCCAACTAGGCAGCACGCTTGCGCCCATGGAAATCAGATAGATCTATACAGGAGGTCCCATACTCCGGGACCTTTCGCCAGGTCTAGCGTTCCCTCGGGCTCAGAAGACGCATTCCAGCGGTGTGGTGGAGGGCCTGAACGACGAGGCCAAAGTGACATGAGAAAATCCTGGAGCTTCCGGACCCTCCAAGTGCTCGAACTGTCCCTCTACCACTTATTTGGCAACCTGCCGGAGCCTGAACTCACCCACGATTTCCTCCGACGAGTCGAAGTTTCCAGCCACATCGACCGGATGGCTTCCAGCCCAGCGCACTGACCGTGCCGGATGCGGTTGGGCCGAGGTTAGCCGTGACGACGCCGTTCAGATCGCCGGCCAGGGCCTGTGGATCGGTAAAGAACTGAATGCCGCTCGGTAACAAATCATGAGCGACTTTGCCACCCCCTATGCTATGCTGTCGGTGGAAGCAGTTTTACGGAAAGTCAGACGGGCTGACTTTCGGAAAGATCGTTGGTATATGTCCACTCTCGTCAAGCTCCAAAAGAAGGGCCAGATGGTTATCCCCCGGGCCCTGCGGGAACGGGCCGGCATATCCGAGGGCGCGTTGCTGGATGTCTCCCTGGTGAAGGGCGGCAACATCCTGCTCACCCCGCAGGTGACCGTCAGCCGTGCAGCGGTCAACGGACGCCGGAAAAACCGTAAGGAGCTGTTTCGGGAACTGGCCGTGGCCGTAGCCGAACTCCGGCAGGACGCCAAAGAAAAAGGTCTCGACAAGATGCCCATGAGCGAGATCAACCGTGCCGTAGCCGCCGCCCGGCGCGATCTGAAGAAGAACAGTAAGCACCCCGCCAAATGATCCGGGTTGTCATCGACACCAGCGTTCTGGTTTCCGCCGCAATCTCGCCTACCGGACCAAACGCCCAAATACTTGATCTCGTAACCGCCAGGAAACTCCGGGCCTACCTGACGACGGCCGTGGCTGAGGAATACGACCTCGTCTTCGAGTACGAACGTTTAAAGCACCTTGACAAGAGGCGCGTTGCCAACGTGCGCGGCCTGCTTAAAGCCTCCAGCGTCATGGTCAAGTCCCGCGGCCGGCTGAGAATCTCCAGCCACGAAGAGGACAACCGCATCTATGAATGTGCGGTGGCGGCAAAAGCCGATTACATCGTCACCGAAAACACCAAACACTTCCCGGAGCCCTACAAGACCACCAAGATCGTCACCGCCCGCCAACTCCTCAGACTCCTGGAAGCGGGCCAGACCTGAAGCGCCCCGTACCATCGTGGCGTTGGCTGCCGGCCTTTCCACCATTCCCAGCCCTGGTGTATCATCTATGGACGGTCACCTGAGGGGGGGCCGGGTATGGAACACATCATTGCAAAGCTACTGAGCGACTTCGAAGAGGGGAAGATGAACCGGCGGCAGCTCATCCGGAGCCTGGCGGTGGCGGCGTCCGCAGCGGCTGCAGCCGCTCCGGCAGTGGCGGCTGAAGGCCCGGCGTTCAAGGCGGTCACCGTCAACCACATTTCTTACCAAGTCGCGGACTACACCAAGACCCGCGACTTCTACAAGGATCTTTTCGGAATGAACGTCTCGCACGACGACGGCCGGCAGTGCTACATGACGTTTGGCGATACCTTCCTGCTGCCTCGGAACGCCCGTCAGGGAGGCACCACCCCGGTGCCGCGGGTGGATCACGTCGCCTACACCATCGAGACCTGGGACAAGAATTACGTGGAAGCCGAGTTGAAGCGCCGCGGCCTGACGCCCCGGCCGGACACCGAAAACAGCTTCCACGTGAAGGACCCGGACGGGTTCGATCTGCAGATCAGCGGCAAGGAAATGAAGGCGTAGCGCCGCCCTGTAAGCGAAGCTATGCCGTTCAGGGGGTTCGAGATACGCTTGACACCCTGGGTGCCGGCCTATATAATTCAGGCGGGATGTAACACGTGCGACTATCGGGTGCGTCTTCTCCGTTAGCCGAACTGGGGTTGTTGGATCGGTAACTCTTAAGAGGGGAAATTAATGAAAACAGGCCTACTCTGCAGTGGGATGGCCCTCTTTTCCGTTGCCCTTGCCTACGGGCAGGTGGCAGCCAAAACGCCGGCGGCTTCGCCGGAACGCGCACTCGTCACCCGATATTGTTTCGGTTGTCACAACGACAGCCTGAAGAGCGGCGACATGTCCCTTGCCAAGCTGGACGTGGCGCATCCCGACCAGTCCGCGGAGCTGGCCGAGAAAGTCATCCACAAACTGCGCGCCGGGATGATGCCTCCTCCCGGGCTGCCGCGTCCCGACGCCCCAGCGTTGAAAGCCTTCGTCGCTTCACTCGAAACACCGATCGACCAGGCCGCCGCCTTGCATCCCAACCCCGGCCGGCCCGCGCTGCACCGTCTGAATCGCACCGAATACGCCAATTCGATCCGGGAACTGCTAGAGGTCGACGTGGATGTCACCGCGTTGCTCCCCACCGACGACATGAGCCACGGCTTCGACAACATGGCCGACGTGCTGACCATCTCTCCGGCGCTGATGGAGGGTTACATCCGCGCGGCCGGCAAGATCAGCCGCGAGGCGGTTGGCGATCCTGCGGCCCTGCCCCTCACCACCACCTATTCCATCCCGCGCGTGCTGGCCCAGACGCGCCACATTGATGGCACCCCGATCGGCACGCGAGGCGGCATGGCGGTAGTCCACGATTTCCCCGCCGATGGCGAATACACGTTCAAGCTGGGCTTTTATTACTCGCCCACCGGCCCGCTCTTCGGCATGAATCAGGGCAAGGGCCAGGAAATCGAAGTGGCGGTGAACGGCGAGCGCGTGGCGCTGATCGAAATCAACCCCTCCATGACGCTGGCCAAAGACGGTATCAAGACGCCGCCCATCAAGGTCCGCGCCGGTCCGCAGCGCATCTCGGCCTCCTTCCCGCAGAAATTCGACGGGCCCATTGAGGACGAATACCGCATGGTGGAGCAGAGTCTGGTGGATGTGAGCGTGGGCGCGTTGCCCGGCATGACCACGCTTCCGCATCTGCACGAGCTCAGCATCACCGGTCCTGTTAAAGCCGCGGGAGTATCGAACACGCCCGCCCGCCGCAAGATCTTCACGTGCCGCCCCGTTTCGGGCGACGAAGAGATCCCCTGCGCCAAGCAGATCCTCTCGGCGCTGGCGCGCGCGGCGTACCGCAGGCCGGTGACCGCCAACGATCTCGAAGGGCTGCTGAGTTTTTACCAGTCCGCCCGCAACCAGGCGGATTTCGATGCGGGCATCCGCACCGCCATCCAGGCCATCATCGCGAACCCCGAGTTCGTGTTCCGATTCGAGCGCGACCCCGCCAACGTGGTGTCAGGGAAAAACTATCGCATCAGCGACCTGGAACTGGCCGCGCGCCTCTCGTTCTTCCTGTGGAGCGGGCCGCCCGACGAGCAGCTCATCGCGCTGGCCAGCCAGTCGAAGCTGCGGGATCCGGTGGTGCTCGAGAAGCAGGTCCGCCGCATGCTGGCCGACCCGCGGTCTAACGCGCTCTCCAGCACCTTCGCCAGCCAGTGGCTGCATCTGCAGAATCTCAAAATTGTCAACCCGGACCTGTTCCTGTTCCCGGATTTCGACAAGGGCCTGGCAAACTCCATGCTGCAGGAGACCGAACTGCTGTTCGACAGCATTATGCGCGAGGACCGCAACGTGGTCGACCTGCTGACCGCCGACTACACGTTTGTCGACGAGCGGCTGGCCAAGCACTACGGCATTCCGAACGTGCTGGGCAGCCGCTTCCGGCGCGTGCCGTTGACCGATCCGAACCGCTTCGGCATTTTGGGGCACGGCAGCATCCTGACGCTGACCTCGACCGCCATCCGCACCTCGCCCGTGCAGCGCGGCAAGTACGTGATGGAAGTTCTGCTGGGCACGCCGCCGCCGCCGCCGCCCAAGGATGTGCCCGCACTGCCGGAAAACGCCGAGAGCCGCACCGGGCATGTTGCCAAGCCGCTCTCGGTCCGGGAACGCATGGAGCAGCACCGCGCCAACGCCACCTGCGCCGGCTGCCACAAGCTGATGGACCCGATCGGGTTTGCGCTGGAGAATTTCGACGCCGTCGGCGTGTGGCGCACCAACGACAGCGGCTTCCGCATCGACTCTTCGGGACAGATGTTCGACGGCGCGAAGCTGAATGGTCCGGCCAGCCTGCGCGAGGCGCTGGTGAACCGGTCCGACGCTTACATTTCGACGTTCACGGAAAACCTGCTGGCATACGGGTTGGGCCGCGTGCTGGAGTATACGGATATGCCGGTGGTGCGCGGCATCGCGCGCGAAGCGGCGCGCAACAACAATCGATTCTCGTCGTTTGTTCTGGGTATTGTGAAAAGCACTCCGTTCCAGATGCGGAGAGCGGAAGAGACCGAGCCGGTGTCCACGGAAATTGTGATGGAGCACAGGTAGAGTCAGTGTGAGGGAGGGGTAACAGGTGCAATACATAACGAAGAAGCATATTTCCCGCCGCGCCGTACTGCGCGGAATGGGCGTGTCGCTGGCGTTGCCGTTGCTGGATTCGATGGTGCCGGCGCAAACTCCCCTGAGCAAAACGGCGGCCTCGCCCAAGCCGCGCCTGGCCTGCATCGAGATGGTGCACGGGGCCGCCGGCAGCACCGGCGAAGGCACCAACAAGCACTATTGGGCCCCCGAGAAGGAAGGCCGCGATTTCGAATGGAGCCAGAGCCTGGAACCGCTTGCGCCCTACCGCGACTACATTACCATCGTCAGCGATACCGACCTGCATCCCGCCACCGCATGGGCGGCCGCGGAAGAAGGCGCCGACCACTTCCGATCCAGCGCCGTCTACCTCACCGCGGCGCACCCCAAGATGACCGAGGGGTCGGACTACTACGTCGGCACGTCGCTCGATCAGCTCTACGCGCAGAGGTTCGGCCAGGATACGCCGCTGCCTTCCATCCAGCTTTGCATCGAGATGGTGGATGCCTCCGGCGCCTGCGATTACGGCTATGCCTGCGTGTACGCCGACACCATCAGTTGGGCCTCGCCCACGCAGCCGCTGCCCATGACGCTCGATCCCCGCATGGCCTTCGAGAACCTGTTCGGCGAGGGCGGCACGCCGGAAGAGCGCCTGGCGCGGCAGAAGGTGAATCGCAGCATCCTCGATTCCATTGCCCACGATGTCGCGCGGTTGCAGAAGGGACTCGGCGCGAGCGACCGCAAGCGCCTCAACCAATATCTCGAGGACGTGCGCGAGATCGAGCGCCGCATCCAGCGCATCGAGAAGTACAACGCCAGCGGCGAAACGCGCCAGTTGCCGGCCGCCCCGCTCGGCGTGCCCGACAGTTACGAAGAGCATCTGCGCTTGATGTTCGACCTGCAGGCGCTGGCCTTCATGACCGACACGACTCGCGTTTCCGCCTTCAAGATGAGCCGCGACGTGAGCGGCCGCGTGTGGCCCGAGAGCGGCGTGAAGACTCCGTTCCATCCCTGCTCGCACCACGGAGAAGCTCCGGCCCGCGTCGCCGAATTTGCCAAGCTCAACCGCTACCACGTCAGCTTGATTCCGTACTTCCTCGAGAAGCTGAAGAGCACGCCGGATGGCGACGGCAACCTGCTCGACCATTCGCTGGTGCTCTACGGCAGCCCCATGGGCGATGGCAACGTCCACAACCACAAGCGCGTACCGATCTTCGTGGCGGGCCACGGCGGCGGAGTCAAGGGCAATCTGCACATACGGTGCGCGGATTCCACTCCCATGGCGAATGTTTACCTGACCATGCTGCACAAGCTGGGAGTGAACGTAGAGAGCTTCGGCGACAGCACGGGAGAAGTCGCAATGTAGCACAGGCATTCTTGCCTGTGTGGTTTGCGGAGGTCAAATGATCGGCAAATGCATAATCAGCGGACTCTGCCTGGCGGCATTGCTTTCGGCCGCCGGCGACACGCGTCTATCCGAAGCCGCCATGCAGGGCAACAAAGAGGCGGTGCGCTCCCTTCTGAAGGAGAAGGCGGACGTGGATGCGGCCCAGGGCGACGGCACCACAGCGCTGCATTGGGCGGCGTTCCGCGACGACCTCGACATGGTCAAAATACTCATCGCGGCGGGCGCCAACGTGAAGGTTGGCACGCGTGAAGGCGCGATCACTCCGCTGTTCATGGCCTGCACCAACGGCAACGCGGCCATCATCGAGGTGCTGCTGAAGGCCGGGGCCGACGCCAATTCCGTCAATGCCAACGGCACCAGCGCGCTGATGACGGCAGCAGCCGCGGGCAATGCCGACGCGGTGAAAGTGCTGCTGGACCACGGCGCGAACCCCAAGGCGAAAGAGACTGTCCACGGACAGACCGCGGTGATGTTCGCGGCGGCGCTCAATCGCGACGCGGTGATCCGGGTGCTGATGGCGCGCGGCGCCGACGCCAACGTCACCACCGAGGTGAAGAAGGTGGAGCGCGTGCGCTTCGATCAGGACGGAAACATCGTCGAAGACCGGCCGGGCGGCCGTGGTGGCGCACCGGGCGCCGCAGCGGCAGCAGCGTCGGCAGCCCCTGCGGCAGGCGGCGGTCGAGGCGGTCGGGGCGGAGGCCGCGGCGCGCGTGGACAGGCGCCGGCTCCTTCAGGCGCGGCAGCCGAGGCAGCCGCGGACGATGCCTCCGATGCACAGGCCGCAGCCGAAGCCGCGAAGGCGGCCAATGAAATGGCCAAATCCGACCTGGATCTTCTGGCGCACGCGATGAAGTTGAAATCCGCCGAGTACCTGCTCGCCAAACCCAAAGCCCGTGCTGGCGATGTGGCCGCGCGCGCGCCCCGGCGAGTCGGCCCTGAGGCCACTGGCGGCATGACGGCTCTGCTCTACGCCGCTCGCGAGGGCTACATGGAGGCCACTCGCGCGCTGGTCGAAGCCGGCGCCGATTTCAATATCGTCAATGCCGACAAGTTCAGCCCGCTGATCATGGCCATCACCAACGGCCACCTCGATCTGGCAAAGTATCTGCTCGATCACGGCGCCTACGTCAAACTGGCGACGACATCGGGGCTCACCGCCCTCTACGCCGTGGAAGACGTGCAATGGGCGCCGCACGCCTGGTTCCCGCAGCCCACCACCGAGCAGGAAAAAATCTCGCACCTCGACTTGATGAAGGCCATCCTGGAGCACGGCGCCGATGTGAATGCGCAGGTGAACGAGAAGCTGTGGTTCCGCTCCTTTACAAACGACTACACCTGGGTCGACCCCGCCGGCGCCAACACGTTCTGGCGCGCGGCCCAATCCAGCGACGTGCCCGCCATGCGCCTCCTGGTGGCCCACGGCGCCGATCCCAAGACGTTGACCAAGGCCGGAGATTCGCCGCTGCACGCCGCCGCGGGCATCGGGTGGGCGGCCAACTGGAGCGTGAACGCCCCGCTGCCACTGGTTGACGCAGTCAAGTATTGTGTGGAGTTGGGCAACGACGTCAACTTGGCGGACGCCCGCGGATACACCCCGCTGCACGGCGCCGCCTACCTGGGCAACAACGACATGGTGAATTTCCTGGTGGAGAAGGGCGCCAACGTCAAGGCCAAAAGCAAGGCCGGAGACACCGTCGCCGACATGGCCAACGGGCCGACGCGATTCGGCCAGCCGCACCTGGAGACCGTGGCGCTGCTCGAAAAGCTGGGCTCGGCCAACTCGCATAATTGCCGCTCCGACATGTGTGTCATCGCTCCCAGGGCCACCGTCTACGAGCGGCCCCTGCTGCCCGGCGAGCAGGTGGAGAAGGACGCCCTCGACAAGTTCGCCGCCGTCCTCGGCTTCAAAGAGGCGGTATACCTCGCGGACATACCGGCCGGCCGATTCTTCCCCGGTGGCCAGTAGTAAACTCGCGTTAGTAGCACAGGCATTCCTGCCTGTGTTCCTCTACGCCCAAATCTACGCCTCGAATCTTCCGGCGGATCACCCTGCCATCCACTACATGCAGGGCGCGGTGGATGATCCCGTAGCGCAATTGATCAACCGCCGAGTCAAGCTGGAGCCCCGCGAGGGTTTTGGCTACCTCCCGAGCCTGCTCGAACACCTCGGAATCAATCCCGATTCTCAGGCGCTGGTGTTCTCGAAGACCAGCTTCCAGGCCGAGAAGATCTCGCCGCGCAACCCGCGCGCCATCTACTTCACGGACGATGCGGCGGTCGGATGGGTCCGTGGCAGCGACAGCCTGGAAGTGGCCGCGACCGATCCCCAACGCGGCACGGTCTTCTACACTCTGAACGCGGCGGATGGCCAGCCGCGATTCACCCGCCAGGATGTCTGCCTCAAGTGCCATCAGGGACCCGCCACTCTCGGCGTGCCGGGCATCTTCGTGGGCTCCGTGTTTCCGAGTTCGTCCGGCATGCCGGACCGCCTGGGCGCCATCATCACCGATCATCGCACCGCGTTGGAGGATCGCTGGGGCGGCTGGTATGTGACCGCCGCGCACGGCGAGCAGCGCGACCGCGCCAACGCCGTCGCCCCCGATCCCGCCGAGCCCCACGCGCTGCGCACCGAGGGCAAGCAGAACCTCACCAGCCTGGTGCGCGAGTTCAATACCACCGGCTACCTGATGCCCTCCAGCGACATCGTGGCGCTGATGACCTTTGAGCACCAGACGCAAATGACCAACTTCATCACGCGCCTCGCGTGGGAAGCACGCATGGGGCAGTCGCTGGATGCCGATATCGACGCGATCGTGGCCTACATGCTGTTTGCCGAGGAGGCTCCGCTGCGCGAGCCGATCGAGGGCGTGTCAACGTTTGCCAAGACCTTCCCGCAACGCGGCCCCCGCGACAGCCATGGGCGTTCGCTCCGCGACTTCGATCTGCACACGCGCCTGTTCCGCTATCCGCTGAGTTACATGGTGCACAGCGCGGCATTCGAGGCGCTTCCGGAAGGGGTTCGGGGCCAGATTTGGCGGCGGGTGTACGACGTGCTGGAAGGCAGGAACCCAAGCCCGAAATTCGCCCGCCTCACGGCAGAAGACCGGCGGGCGATTTTGGAGATTCTGCGCGACACCCGGTAACGCTGGCGGTCTCGATGGAGAAATGGCCCGCAAACCTAACTAAAGCCAGTTGATCTGGCAGTCTGGGCGCCCTTGCCGCAATGCACTCGGAAAATAGAGCTTTACGGCCTCGATCCCCCCGAGCTTTCCATGCTGTGGATGGAATCGCAGCGTAATTATTCGTTTCTCCAGGCTGACAAGGAGCGCAGGGTGGCTCAGGTTCCGCGACTTTCGCTCGATTTCGATCAGCTCACTGAGCGACACATCGCAGGTCAGTTTTCCGCTAATCGCCGCCCCCGTCCAGCGGTAGACCACGGCCTCCTCGAATTCGATCCATGCTACGCCGGCAGCAAGCCGGCTGGATGCGCTGGCCAGGGAAAACAAAGCACGGAATTCCGGGGACTCCGGATCGAACAAAGAGATGTCCCCGAAGGTGATCCCAGCGAATTCAATCTCTCGCAAGTACTCACCCAGCAGCCCGTATGCTGCCAGGCCGCCCTGCTCTCGGACGATAGGCGAGCCGATTACCAGCCGCCAATAGTCCTGCTCCGGCAAAAGAACCCAAAACATCGCCTCCACCGGAAAGTTCCGCCGGTCGAGTTCGCGCAGAAGATTCGCACCATCGCTGATGAGTGCTTCTACCAATTTCTTCTTAACCATTGCAGCACTCCATGCTGGGGATCGTTAATGGCGGTTAGAATCTCCTCCGCCTGCTTTTGTCCCCGGCTTTGATACCTGGTTTCTTCAGTCCAGTCTTTAACCGCAATCCAATTTCTTTCGAAAACCGGGTCCTGCCCGGCCTCTTTTTCAAGAACCGGTCCGAGACCCGCGCCCTCCAGCAACCTCGAGATGTCATGTACGTAATACCGTGCCGCATCTCTCGGAGGAAAATCATCCTGATTGGTCTTTCGAGCAATGCAGGCCTTCAGCGCGCACTCGACGGCGTAGCCCGCGATGTAGTACGCGCACGCATGTCGCCCAGCCTTGAGCAGCGCGTCGGCATCGCTCAATCTTTCGACGGCCAAGGCCTGAAATTCGACTCGATTCATCCTCGCCAACAGGATACCGCACCCCTTCACTTAGATTCGGCGGGCACCCTCCGTCCACCCCGTTCCATGTATCATATTCCAATGCGACTCATCCTCACCGCGATGCTGGTCCTCCTGCCGCTCTGCGCGCAGGACGCCCCACCCAAACAGAAACAGGAGGCCCCGCCGCCCACCAACCTCAAAGTGCTCAAGGTCACCACCAGCGCCGAAATCCGCCAGATCATGCGGACCTTCACCGTCGGCCTGGGCGTGCAGTGCGCGTACTGCCACGTGATGGGCAACTTCGCCAGCGACGAAAATCCTAAAAAGGAAATGGCGCGGCACATGATCCAGATGGCGCAAAAGATCAACGCCGAGTTCCCCGATGGCAAGATGCACGTTTCCTGCTACACCTGCCATCGCGGCGAGGCCGAACCCAAGACCGCGCCGGAACCGAGGGCTCAGTAGCCGGCCATGAAATCTCCCGGAATTGCCCTCCTCGGCCTCGCGCTGTCCCTCCAGGCCGCCAATCTCGATGACGCCACCCGCCGTCTCTCCCGCGACATCTTTCAGCAGTTGATCGAGATCAACACCACCGACTCCGTGGGCAGCACCACGATCGCCGCCCAGGCGATGGCGAAGCGCCTGCTCGACGCCGGCTTCCCCGCCCCGGACGTCCAGGTCCTCGGCCCCAACGACCGCAAAGGCAACCTCGTCGCGCGCATCCACGGAACCGGCGCCGCCAAGCCCATTCTGATCATCGGCCATCTCGACGTGGTGGAGGCGCTCCGCAGCGATTGGACCACCGACCCCTTCCAGTTCGTCGAAAAGGACGGCTACTTCTACGGCCGCGGCACCCAGGATATGAAGGTCGATGACGCCATCCTCATCACGACGTTCATTCGCTTCCACCGCGAGAGCTACCGGCCGGACCGCGACATCATCCTGGCCCTCACCGCCGACGAAGAGGGCGGCAAATCCAACGGCGTCGCCTGGCTGCTCAAGAATCACCGCGACCTCATCGACGCCGAATTCGTGCTCAACGCCGACTCGGGCGGCGTCACCACCGTGAAGGGGAAGACCGTGAACGTGGATATCGAGGCCAGCGAGAAGCTCTACGCCGATTTCCAGTTGACCGTCACCAACCCCGGCGGCCACAGCTCGCTACCGGTCCCGGACAACGCCATTTACCACCTCACTGCGGCCCTTTCGCGCCTGGAGCACGCGCCCTTTCCCGTGGAGCTGAACTCCATCACCCGCACTTACTTCGAGCGCCGCGCGCCGCTCGAAGGCGGGCAGACCGCCGCCGACATGAACGCCATTCTCCGCACGCCTCCCGATCCGCAGGCCGTCGCGCGCCTCTCCGCCGACGCGCGCTACAACTCCACCATGCGCACCACCTGCGTGCCCACGCGGCTCAATGCCGGGCACGCCAACAATGCGCTGCCGCAACTGGCGGAGGCCAATGTGAACTGCCGCATCCTGCCGGGCCACTCGGCGGAAGAAATTCGCCAGGAGCTGATCCGCATCTTCGCCGACCCCAAGGTCGCGGTGCGCTCCGTGAGCGATGCCGGGAACATAGCCGAACGAGCGCCCGATCAAAAGGCATTTCCGCCCGTGATGCCGCGCCCGGAAGTCTTGAAGCCGCTGGAGCGCGTAGCCGCCGAGATGTGGCCGGGCGTGCCCGTGATTCCCGACATGGAGACGGGCGCCTCCGACAGTATCTACACCATCGCCGCCGGCATGCCCAGTTATGGCGTCAACGGTGTGGCCATCGATCAGGACGACATCCGCGCGCACGGCAAAGACGAGCGTGTACGAGTCAGTTCCTACTACGACGGCGTGGAGTTCTACTACCGCTATCTGAAGGCGGTAACATCACGGTAGCTTATCGCCAGTCACCCATTGCCGGAACCACTTCACTTCCTGATCGTACCGGTGCACCATGTCCCAGGGCGGCCAGCCGCCGTGGTAGTTACCAGGGTATCGTATCATCTTGGCCGCCACCTTCTGCTTCCTCAGCGCCGTGTACATCTGCTCCGCTTCTTCGATCGGTACCCGCATGTCGGCCTCGCCATCCAGAAACAAAGTCGGCGTCTTCACATTCGCCGCATGCGTGATCGGAGAAAGCGCGCGCATGCGCTCGGCCGCGTCGGGCTGCCAGGGGGAGCCGTAGAATTCGCTTTCCTTGGTGCGCGGGATATCGGCGGTGCCGTAATCGCTGATCCAGTTGGCGATGCCGGCGCCCGAGACCGCCGCGGAAAAGCGAGTCGTCTGCGTGATCGTCCAGTTAGTCAGAAAGCCGCCGTAGGAGTACCCAGTGACTGCCAGGCGCTTGGGGTCAACCGGGTAATGGGCGATTGAGTAGTCCACCCCCGCCATGACGTCTTCGAAATCCAGCTTGCCCCATCCGCCCCAGGTCCCCCAGAGAAACTTCTCGCCGTAGCCCGTCGAGCCGCGCGGGTTGGTGTAGACCACCGCGTAACCGTTGGCGGCCAGCCACTGAAACTCGTAGTCGAAGACACTCCCGTAAGCGCCGTGCGGGCCGCCGTGAATCGCGAGTATCAGCGGGTAAGGTGACTGAGTGGCCGCGGGTAACATGACCCAACCTTCCACTTCCGTGCCGTCCTTACTCTTGAAGCGAATCCGTTTGGCTGGGCTCAGCTCGACGTCCTTCAGCCACTTCTCGTTCAGCGCGCTCAGCTTCCGCTCGCCTGAGCCATCCATCGCGGCCACGAAGGCCTCGGCCGGATGTTGGGCATCCGAAGCCGTGTACGCCATCCGGTCGAACCCGCGCGAGAAACTGAAGCCGCCCAGCGTGCGCTCGCCTTGGGTCAGCCGCTCCACGCGCCCGCCCGCCGCGGACATGCGGAACAGGTGCGTATCTCCGCCCACCGCGGCCGCGAAGTAGATCTGCTCGCCCGAGGGACTCCAGGTGGGCGGATCGGGAATCAGGTCCCAGTCCGCGGTGAGGTTGGTCATCGGTCCGCCTTCGGCCGGCATGCGGTACAGGTCCACCGCGGCGCCGTGATTCTGCCGGGCCTGGATCACCAGGCTGAGTCCCTGGCGGCGCCGGAAGACCAGCCAGCGTCCGTCGGGCGACCAGGCCGGCGAATCGTACTCGTAGCCGTCGTCGGTCAGCCGCTTGATCTGCCCCGCAAGGTCGACGGTCCACAGGTCGGCACGTTCGTAGCTGTACTCGTCGCGCTGGTGCGAATCGGCGATCAGCGCCAGCGCGCCGCCATCGGGCCGCCACGCGGCGCTCACCACGTCCACCCCGAGCCTGGTCAACTGCTTCGGCGTGCCGCCCTCACGCGCCACCACGTACAGCTCGGAAGGCGGGGTCGCGGCGGGGTCGCGCGGGTCCGGCAAATAGCCGCGGCCGTCGAACCGCATGTTCATCCAGTCGTACATGCGGCCCTTGAAACGCTGCTCCAATTGCCGCTCGGCGGGTGTAAGGTCGCGCCGGGTGGCTGGCGGCGGCGTCTTTTTGGTGAAAGCGATCCAGCGGTTGTCCGGGCTGAAGATGGGGGCTCCGCCGACGCCCGGAATCTGAAACGCCTCGCCGCCCGGCCCGTCCATGCGCAGGAACCAGATGTCGCCCTCGGCTCCCGGCGCTTTGCGGTTGGAGCGAAAGGAGAGCAGCTTTCCATCGGGGCTCCAGCGCGGAGCCGAGGCGCTGAAGGCCGGGCTGGTGAGCCGCACCGCGCCCGCCGAAGCGTCCGCCGGTGCGATCCACAGTTCGCCGTGCCGCTGATTCTCGGCCTCGATAATGGTATTGCGCACGAAGACCACCCAACGCCCGTCGGGGGAGATGGCCGGCGTGGCGGCGGTTTCTACGCGGTAGTAGTCTTCCAGAGCCAGGGGGCGGGCCGCGCCGGCGAACGGCGCGGCGGAAAGCACCAGAAGCAGAAAGGCGCCCACATTTTTCATGGTGGGCATTATATCGCGGCGCGGGCGCCAGGCGTCCTCCGGGTGCGCCGGGTTACAACCCATGACCGGTAACGGCCCCTGGCTCGTAACCGGGAAATCCGTCTCAGCCCAAACTACGAGCCTTCTCGTCCTTGCCAAGCCGCCGGCTCTCCCAATACTTCTTCATGCGCTCGGAAACCTCTTTGCGCTCGCCGGAACTCATGGACTTTCGGCCCCGGCGGCTGGCGGCTTTCGGCGTCGCGGGTAGGCTACCGCCCGCCTTTTGCAACTCCTCCAACGAGGCTATGACGCGCTCGAGTTTCTCCTTCTCGGCGTATAAATCCTGAATTACTTTATAAAGATCCATCGAACCCCGTGAACGTCCTGTCATCGCTCGTCAAAGAGCGATCTAACCGATGTTAACGGGTTTGACATGGAAATTCTACATATTATCTAATGTCAGCGAATCAGAAACGGCCAGTGTGGTACTAGTCTGTATCCATACTTGGTTATAGCCATGTATAGCACTCCCGCTACTGGCAGTAGTACAGCCATCGCGATGAGGATCGTTTTGCGCCACGGGAATTTGCGGCCCTCGCGGTGCAACACCAGCAGGTAGCTGGCGAATATGCCCACGTAAAACAGCAGGCACATGGGGGTGGCGAACAACATCAGGTTGAAGACGTCGGGAGTCGGCGTAACGATCGCGGCAATGATAAAAATAGCCAGGATGGCGTAGCGGCTGTGATTCAAAAGGAATGCGGGGCTGACAATTCTAAGCAGGGTCAGAAAGAAGATCAGCACCGGCATCTCGAAAACTAATCCGACGCCGAGAATCACGTTCACGAAGAGATCGAAATAGTCCGTCATGGAAACGGTTTGTTCGATGTACTCCCGCGGCGCGAGGCCCAGAAGGAATGTGAGGCCATAGCGGAAGATTACAAAGTAAGCGAATACGCCGCCGGTGATGAACAGGCCCGCCGAGCCCAGGATGAACGGCGCAGCCCATCGCCGCTCGCGGCGGTACAGGCCGGGGGAAATGAAGGCCCAGACCTGATAGAGGATCCAGGGGGAGCCGATAAAGATGGCGCAGATGATCGGCATCTTGAACCAGATGATATTAAAGCCCTCCATGGGTGTGAACTGGTGGAGGACAGGTGGGAGGCCCAGCGTGCGGAGGGCCTGGGTAGCAGGCTGCTGGACGAAGATCCATAGCTGGTTGCTAAAGGTGAGGCTGAGGATGAACGCGACGCCCACACCCGTCAGCGCCCTGAAGATGCGCGTGCGCAACTCTTCGAGGTGTTGGAGGAAGGACATGCGCAGCATGCCGTCCTCTTCTTCGTCGCTGTCTCCCGGCGGGCGAGGCGGAGGGGGAGGAACACTCCCCCCTCCCAGGGCGCCACGGACCTTTTGCAAAGCGGTTCCGATTGAAGATGCAGAACCGGACCCGGGAGCGCCGGCTCCCGTAGACCCTTCAATTGTGCTCATTGGTTATGCGCTATGTTCAGTCGTCGTCGCAGCGGGTTCCGTGTGCCCGGCCGAAGCGGGATCGTCGTGCGAATGCCCGTTCGAACCGAAACCGCCGTGAGCCACGGTTCCTTCCGGCGAATCGGCTGATGGTGATTCAGCGCCCTGAGGTGCGGAAGCGCTTGCAGTGGATGTCGTTGCAGCAGTGGAGTCGTTGGTTTCGGAGCCGTATGCACCTTCATAGGTG
Organism: Candidatus Sulfopaludibacter sp. SbA4; assembly: GCA_900290305.1. Taxonomy (GTDB): domain Bacteria; phylum Acidobacteriota; class Terriglobia; order Bryobacterales; family Bryobacteraceae; genus OMOG01. Next base: position 114 of record OMOG01000474.1, on the reverse strand, counting down.
GATTCATACGACGAATAATCGTAGTTGTACGTATCGTACTGATACTCTTTGGTGACTTCCTTGAGCGACTCGGTTTCCTGCTCCAGGCTTTTCATTTCGCGGTCGAACGTGGCC
>OMOG01000547.1 GCA_900290305.1 Candidatus Sulfopaludibacter sp. SbA4 | reverse complement strand
GGCCCGGCGGCTGGAAGCGCACCAGGCGCAGTTACTGTTGGCGGCGGGCAACCCGGAGACCGCCGCCGCGCCAGTGTGGCGGAAAGTGAGTTAAAAACAGTTGCAACAAAAGACTTACGCCGACGCCCGCTCTCAAGCGAGCCGCCAAGCGGTACCGTGAACTGTTCGGTTTGGCATGACGCCTGCCCGCTTTCGCTTCGACACGCTCGGCGATGGGCATGACCGCGCGGCGTTCCGTTGCAGTGACAACGCTCTCGACAGGTATTGCCAGACGCAGGTGACCGAAAACATCCGCCGCCGGATCACCAAATGTGTTGCCGTGGTCGAAACCGCCGCCGGCCAGGTTGCGGCCTATTACCCCCTGTCGGCGGCGAGCATTCCGCTGGTCGATCTTCCGCCGGACGAAGCTAAGCGATTGCCGCGATGCCCCACGTTGGCAGCGGTCCGTATTGGACGGCTGGCCGTTGACCAGCGCTTCCAACGGCGCGGTCTCGGCGAACTGATGCTGATGAACGCGGTGCACCGGACCATTCAGGACGCGGCGGCCGCCTTCGCCCTGCTGGTGGATGCCACGGATTCCGCCCGATCGTGAGCAGGCCTCGGACCTTGTTTCTGCCCCTGGTGACGGCACAAAAGACGCTGCGTCAGAAGACGCAATAGATCTCGGCATCACTGCCCGACGCGTCCGATAGCGATTTTATCGAACAGACGCAAGGGAAATCCCGCTCATGTCGTCAAGCCTGGCCCTGCTGCTTGGGCCCACTGCTCGTTACAGTATCCCGGCGGCTGCGGCGGCAAGGGCACATTTTGCACCCGTTCGGCGTGGCGGGGGGTGAGCATTGCCCGGTGCAGTGACGCAGATAATCTCGCCGTCACCGGCGCGGGCAGTTTTGGGCGGCTCCGATTTCACTTCCACTACGTCCCAATACATTGAACGATACTCATTATCATTGCAGCGGCTCAACCTTGTATCATCGCCGATTCCTGAACCAGGTTCAAAGCGCGGCGCACGTTGGCACCTACGTTTCCTCGCGCTGGGTGCCGAGGTAGCGGCTGGCCAGGACGGACTCGGCAATGGCGGAAGCGAAGACCAGCAGCATGACGTACCACCAGAGGGTTTGCGGCGTCTTGCGGGGCGCTGCCGGACTCACTGACTGACCCGGCGCCGACGCTTCCTGTGAAGATTGGCCGCCGTTGCCCTGCCACAAGGACAGGACGTCTTCGGGGATCACGTCGAGGTTGGATTCCTTGGGATCGGGGTTGACGGCGACTTCGTCCCGGCGGCCATTGGCGAGGCGGAGCTGGTAATAGCCGGCTTCGGTGAGTTGGAACGACTGGGCGGACGCGGCCTCGCCCAGGGTGAGCGGGCGCTTCCCCTCGGGGTCGGTGACCTCGACACCTTGGGCCCGTTCCTTGGCATTGCGCAGCTCCAGGTAGGCGTCCACCGGGCGGGCGCCGCCCTGGCGCTCGCTGCCTGCAAGATAGCGCGCGGTCTGCTCGATGAAGGGGACGAAGGCGGGCTGCAAGGGGAAATCGTTGGTGAGGTTGTCGAGCCCGGAGGTGAGCAGCACCACGCGGCCCTCGCCGATG
>OMOG01000606.1 GCA_900290305.1 Candidatus Sulfopaludibacter sp. SbA4 | reverse complement strand
CTGCTCCTTCCGCGTGTCCCCGGCGTACTGCCAAACGAACCTAGTCCCAATTCCGGACACCTCCCGCACGCCACGCGGCCGCCCCGCCAGTCACCACCCCGAGGCGGGAGACGCATCTTTTCCACAAAATGCTCGCGNNCCAATTGCGCCCCCTCCCCGCAACCCACAGGGAAAAAGGTACTTACAGCACTGCAAATAATATTTCGACACAGCCGGGCCTGCGTCACCCCACCCCTCGCCACGCAGCCCCCTCCAGGTGTAAAGTAGATGAAACTCCGGAGCGGAAAAATCTCATGAAACGAATCGTACTCCTCGCGACGCTTTTCACAGGTGCCGCCCTTCTCTCCTACGGCCAGACCAAGGTCACCACCCCCAAGGCCGCCCTCGGCTTCAACGCCGGCGACGATTACCGCCTTGCCAATTACACCCAGCTCGAAGCCTACTGGAAGAAGCTCGCTTCCGAATCCGACCGCATCAAGCTGGCCGACATCGGTCTCACCGCCGAGGGCCGCCACCAGTGGATGGCCATCGTCAGCGCGCCCGAGAATCTCAAGAATCTCGCCCGCTACAAAGACATCGCGCAGCGCCTGGCGCGCGCCGAGGGGCTCTCCAGCGACCAGGCCCGCGCTCTGGCTCGCGAGGGCAAAGCGGTGGTCTGGATCGATGGCGGCCTGCACGCCACCGAGGTCGCCGGCTCGCAACAACTCATCGAGATGGTCTACCAGATGCTCAGCCGCACCGATCCCGAAACCATGCGCCTGCTGAACGACGATATCATGCTCTGCGTGCCCGCCAACCCCGACGGCATGGAGTTGGTGGCCAACTGGTACATGCGCGAAAAGGACGAGACGAAGCGCACCATGAACGGACTGCCGCGCCTCTACGAGAAATACATCGGCCACGACAACAACCGCGACTCGCTCACCTCCAACATGGCCGAAACCACCAACATGAACCGCCAGCTCTCGAGCGAATGGAACCCGCAGATCATGTACAACCACCACCAGTCGGGGCCCGCCGGAGAGGTGGTCTTCATTCCGCCGTTCCGCGATCCGGTCAACCACAACCTCGATCCCCTGGTGACGCTGGGCATCCAGGCCGTCGGCATCGCCATGCACGAGCGGCTGGTGGCGCAAGGCAAGGGCGGCTCCGGCATGCGCACGCAGGCCAATTACGACGGCTGGTGGGACGGCGGCATGCGCAACACCACCACATATCACAACACCATCGCCATGATTACCGAGATCATCGGCAACCCCACCCCCATGTCGATCCCGCTGGTCCCCGAGCGGCAGCTCTACATCAGCGATCTGCCGCTGCCCGTGGCGCCGCAGCCCTGGCATTTCCGCCAGACCATCGATTACCTGATGGAGACCAATCGCGCCATCCTCGATTACGCCTCGCGCAACCGCGAGCCCCTGCTCTACAACATCTGGCGCATGGGGATGAACTCCATCGAGCGCGGCAGCAAGGATTACTGGACCATCACGCCCAAGCGCGTCGAGGCGCTCAAGGCCGCTGCCGGACCATCGGGCGGCGGGCGGCGTGGAGCGCAGCTGGCGGCCGGGGGCGGAGATGCGCCGGGAGGCGGTTTCGGAGCCGCCTCCGTGCCGTCGGAGCTCTACGAGAAGATCCTGCACGACCCCGCGATGCGCGATCCGCGCGGGTACGTCATGCCCGCGAACCAGGCGGACTTTCCCACCGCGACGCGCTTCGTCAATTCCCTGCTCAAGAACGGCATCACGGTTCTCAAGGCCAACGCGGCGTTCACGGTCGCCGGCAAGAATTATCCGGCGGGCTCGTACGTGGTCAAGACCGCGCAGGCGTTTCGCCCCTTTGTCCGCGACATGTTCGAGCCGCAGGACCACCCGCGCGACGACCTGTTTCCCGGCGGCCCTCCCATCCCGCCGTACGACATCGCGGGCTGGACTCTGGCCATGCAAATGGGCGTCGATTACGACCGCATCTTCGATGGCTTCGATGGCCCGTTCGTCAGGCTCAGGGGACCGCGCGAGACCCCATTCAGCGTCACGGTTGAGGAGCCACCCGCGGGCTCGATCGTCGGCCCGGCCTCGCCCGCCGGCTACCTGATCAGCCATCGTGTCAACAACTCGTTCATTCTGATGAACCGGCTGCTCAAGGCCTCGTGCGATGTCTACTGGATGAAGGCGCCGCTCCGCGCCGATGGTCAGGATCTGGGTACCGGCGCGATCTGGGTGCCGCGATCCCCCACGGCGCTGCCGGTCTTGCAGAAGGGCGCCCGCGACCTGGGCATCACGGTGCACGCGGTGGCCCAGCAGCCCTCCGGCGATTCCATCAAGATCAAGCCGGTGCGCATCGGACTGTACGACCAATACGGCGGGCTGATGCCCTCCGGCTGGACGCGCTGGCTCTTCGAGCAGTTCGAGTTTCCCTTCGAGCTGGTCTATCCGCAAACGCTCGACGCGGGAAATCTGAAGAGCAAATTCGACGTCCTGGTGTTCACCGATGGAGCCATGCGCGGCGGCCGCGGCGGGCGGGGTGGAGGACGCGGCGGCGCGCAGGCCGATCCGCAAAACATCCCCGAAGAGTACCGCGGGTGGACCGGCCGAATCAGCGAGGACAAAACCATTCCGCAGATCAAGCAGTTCGTCGAGTCGGGCGGGGCCGTCGTCACGGTCGGAAGCTCCACCAGCATGGCGGAGCTGCTGGGCGTGCCGATGGCGAACGCGGTGGCCGCGCTCCCTCGCGACAAGTTCTACATCCCCGGCTCGCTGATGCGAACCAACATCGACAACACCAACCCTCTGGCCTACGGGATGCCGGATAAGGTCGTCATGTTCTTCGACAACAGCCCGGTGTTCAGGCCGGGTCCGAACGTCGCCAAAGCCGCCTGGTTCTCCGGCCCCGATACGCTGGAGAGCGGATGGGCCTTGGGACAGCAGTACCTCGACGGCACCACCGCCGTGGCCGAAGCCAAGGTCGGCGAAGGCAAGGTCTTCGTGATGGGACCCGAAGTCACTTTCCGCGGCGAGCCCCATGCTACTTTCAAATTCTTGTTCAACGGAGTCTTCTATGCCGGCACTCGATAACGATAGCCACGCCATAGTGATCGGCGGCAGCATGGGCGGATTGCTCGCCGCGCGAGTCCTGGCCGATCGTTACCAACAGGTCACGATCCTTGAACGGGACGAATTCCCGGCCATCGGTGAGCACCGCCGCGGTGTGCCGCAAGGCAGGCACACACACGGTCTGCTGGCCAGCGGCCGTGACGTGCTGGAACGGCTGTTTCCCGGCATCTCGAACGACTTGATCGCCGCCGGCGCGATTGCGGGAGATATCGTCCAGAACGCGCGCTGGTGCAACGAGGGCGGGCTTCTGGCACGGTTTCAGAGCGGGCTCAACGGCCTGCTGATGACGCGGCCTCTGCTGGAGGGCACGGTGCGCCACCGTGTGCTCGCGTTGTCCAACGTCGTTGCGCGACAGGGCTTCCACGTGGAAGCGCTGACGGTCAGCGAGGACCGCAAGCGGGTCACGGGCGTCAAAGACAAGGGCACGGAACTGCACGCGGATTTGGTCATCGACACCACGGGCCGCGGCTCCAGCAGCCCGCAGTGGCTGGAAGCCATCGGCTACCCGAAGCCGGTGGAAGAACGCGTCGAGGTGGCGCTGGCCTACACCACGCGTTTCTTCCGTCGGCATCGCAGCCAGTTGAACGGCGATGTTGTGGTGATCGTTCCGCCGACGCCCCAGGGAAAGCGCGGCGGCGTCATGCTGGCGCAGGAAGGCGACCGCTGGACCGTGACGCTCATCGGTCATTTCGGCCAGGCGGCGCCGACGGATGTGCCGGGCTTCGTGGAATACGCGCGCACGCTCCCCGCGCCCTATATCCACGAAGTGGTGCGGGAGTCCGAGCCGGTGAGCGAGCCGATGACGGCGCGATTCCCGGCGAGCATGCGGCGCCGCTACGAGAGGCTGGAGCGGTTTCCCGAAGGCTTCTTGGTGTTCGGCGACGCCATCTCCAGTTTCAACCCGATCTACGGACAGGGCATGTCGGTCGCCGCGCTGGAAGCCATGGAACTGCAAGCCGTGCTCGCGGAAAGCTCGGGGAACCTGGCCCGGCGCTTCTTCCGGCGCGCGGCCAAGGTGGTGGACATGCCGTGGAGCGTCTCGGTGGGGAACGACCTGCGCATGCCCGAGACGGTCGGACCGCGCAACGCCGGCGTGAGCTTCATCAACTGGTACATGGTGAAGCTCAACAAGGCCGCGCAGAAGGACCCGGTCCCGGCCATGGCGTTCTTCCGGGTAGCGAATCTATTGGCGCCGCCGCCCAGCGTGATGCATCCGAAGGTGGTGTGGCGGGTTCTGATAGCTAATCTGCGCCGACCGCTCCCTGATGGTCGCGGCTCCGATCAGAGCCGCGACCGTAAGGAGCGGTAGTTGGCTGACAAGGAGGCATGATGAATAAACGCGTGGTGTTGGCCGGCGTATTGGGCGCCGTGGCCATTTTTCTCTGGACCTTCCTCGCTCACATGGCGCTGCCGCTGGGCGAGGCGGGCGTCCGGCAGATCGACAACGAGCAGCCGCTGCTCAGCGCGATGCAGTCCACGCTGAGCGAGCACGGCATCTACCTGTTTCCCAGGATGGCCCCGGGAATGGACCAGCAGCAGTATGGACAGAAGATCGCCAGCGGGCCTTCGGGGATGCTCATTTATTTCCCGAAGCGCGATTTCTCGTTCGGCTCGGCACTGGCGATCGAGTTCTTAACTGAGTTACTGCAGACCCTGGTGGCCGTCTGGCTGCTTTCCCTCACACGCATCGGCACGTTCGGCGGACGGGTCGGGTTCTTCGCACTCGTTGGCCTCATCGCCGCCGTTGCCACCAATGCGTCGTACGCGAACTGGTACGGCTATCCGCTGCTCTATACCTCCTCGTACATGTTGACCACCTGGGTGGGCTACCTCTGCGCGGGGCTGGTGGCGGCCGCGATGAAGGTCGGCGCGGACGTCAATGCGTCTCCAGCACCAGCACCGACGCAATCTCGACCGGCGACTGCGGCGGCAGGGTCACACTGACGCGGTCGCCCTGCTGGCTCGCCTTCACTGACTTATGTCCGGAGGCGGTCAGCAGGTAAGCCTTGCTTACTCTATCCTTCACCTTGGATAACTCGAGCTTCCCCGCCGGCCACTTGAAGATCGTAAGGTATAGCTTGCCCGGCTTAGTGGTGCAGCGCCAGTCTTTGGCTACCACGAAGAGGGGGTTGCCTTTCTTGTCTTTCTGCGAATTGTCGATGGCGCCCAGCTCGTCGCCGAAGGGCGTCGGACCGGCGCCGTAGATGGCCTCGCCGTTGATCTTAAGCCAGCGGCCCACGGCCCGCAGATTGTCCTGGCTGGCCTGCGGAATGATCCCCTCCGAAGTAGGGCCGACGTTGAGCAGATAGTTGCCGCCTTTGCTGACGATGTCCACCAGCTTGAAGGTCAGGTCTGCCGGCGACTTCCAATTGGTGTCGTCTTTCTTGAAGCCCCAGGTGTTGTTCAACGTAGCCGGCACTTCCCAATCTTCCTTGACCACCTGGTTGGGAATGGCGTTGTCGCCCATGGAGCGGTAGTCGCCCGCGACGCCGAGGCGGCCGTCGATGAGTGTTGCGGGTTGCAGTGAGTGGACGATGTCGATGAAGCGCGTGCCGCGCTCGCCCTGCATGTTGCGCGGCGTGTCGAACCAGATCAGGCAGACCGGACCGTAGCCGGTGAGCAGCTCCTTCACCTGCGGCTCGGCCTTGCCTTGGAGATACCGATCGTAGTCGGGCTTGGGATCGGGGCCGAAGTCCCAGGTATTGCCGGCGCCGTTCGGCTCGTGCCAGTCCTGCGACTGCGAGTAGTAGAAGCCGAACTTGATGTTGTGGCGAGCGCAGGCCGCGGCCAGTTCCTTCAGCGGATCGCGATGAAACGGGGTGGCGTCGAAGACGTTGTACTTCGACACCGTCGAGTGGTACATGGCGAATCCGTCGTGGTGTTTGCTGGTGATCACGATGTACTTCATGCCGGCGTCCTGGGCCATTTGCACCCACTCTTCGGCGTTGAACTTCACCGGGTTGAACTGCTTGGCGAGCTGCTCGTACTCGGTGACCGGGATCTTGGCACGATTCATGATCCACTCGCCGATGCCGGCGATCGGCTGGCCTTTCCATTCCCCGGCGGGGATGCAATATAGGCCCCAGTGGATGAACAGGCCGAACTTGGCCTCCCGGAACCACTTCATCTTGGCGTCCTGCGAGGCCGGTGCGGGCTGATTGGACTGCGCCAAGGCGACGCCGGCGGCCAGCAAGATCTGTATCGCTAAAAGCAGGGTGAATTGTCGTTTCATGGAATCTCTACTCCGATTCTCTATTGGCGCACAATCCGGGACCGATTTCAAATGGGCTGCGAATCGTTCGGGCCGTATTGCCTGATCGGCGGCTTGGCCGTCAACTGTTACGTCGAGCCGGTCTACGAACCGGAGGCCGAAATCGTAGCAGCCTCCAGGCTTCCACCGCTCCCACTGGCTTCGCGAAGCGACCTTCGAATCCAATTCACCACCGACGAAAGGTACCAGGCGTTCCTAACGCGGTCCGCAGAAGGCCAGGTCCTGGGAGTGCCGGTGAGGATCGCCTGCCTGGGAGATATCGTGCGCGGCAAGCTCTGGGCGTACAGCGATCCGCAGCGGCGTCTCAGCAAGCGCAAGAAGGACGGACCGCGGGTGACTGGGTTGCCGGCGGCAACGGGGCACCCTTTGGGTCGCGGCGCTACCAGCCGTACTCCAGAAACGGGCGGACCCGCGCGTCGTGGAAGTCCAGACGGTACGGGTAGCGCACGCCGGCGCGGATCGTGGGGAAATGAAAAATGTTGACGTCGAAGACCGCCTCCACGCCCGTCGACCGGTACAGCGTGCTGTCCACCTTCCCGTAGTCGTAAAACAGATTCGCCGAGACGCGTTTTATGTACAGAAACTGCCCGAGCGCCCAATCGGGATAGAACAGCGGAAACCCGTAAGTCGCAGAGGCCTTGGTGAGGTTCCTTCCGGTCACTGCCGTATAGCCGCGCGGGAAGAGCAATTGACTGGAGAAGAAGTAATTCCCGGCGTTGCGCTCGTAGCCGGTATCGAACTGCAAGGTGTGGTGTCGGGCGAAGCCGGGCACGGCGAAGCGCCCTCCGGCGGAAAGGAAGTTGCCGGTGAAAGGTTGAGGCCAGGGCGTCTGGCGGTACGTGAATCGCAGTTGCTGCGCCCACACCGGCGCCAGGTCGCGAGCGCTCCGCTGCCGCACGCGCGAGAAGGCGAGTCCGTAGGTGAGCGGCACCAGGCCGCCGCCTTGGAGGCCGATGGATTGCACTTCGGCGCCAATGCTCAGCCCCGTATTGTAGTAACCGCGCGAGAGATTCAGCGGAACGTGGAACCCCGCAGTGACCGTGTGTTCGGTCCAGTTTTGGGTGCCGCTCGCGAACTGCAGGCTGCGGTTGCGGTCGGCGAAGCTGAAGTCCAGCACCGGGAAGAAGCGGTTGTAACTGACTCCCGTCTGGAATCCCGCGGTCCCCTCGTTGGTGTTGTAGAGGACGGATGCGTTGAAGTCCATAAGCCCCATCTTGTCGTCGGAGATCAGGCCGAAGCCCAGGTCGGGCGGCCCCGAGGTGAAGCCCCACGAATGGAACTCGAAGAGATGCAGCGAAGGGCGGTAGCGGTCGACCGGGTACTGCGTGGCGGGAGCCTCGGCCGAGAAATCGCGGAAGGGGCCATGGTAACCGAGGCTGATGTTCGCGACGGCGCCGATAGGACTCCACGTCGATGGGTCCAGCGGCAGCTCCGCCAGGTCGTATCCGCGGCTGGTGTAGTCGCTGTAGAGGAGCTTGGTACGGGCGGGCGAGATGCTGGGAAAATTGGCGCCGAACTTCGCGGAGGTGACGCGGAAGCGCCGCCCGCTGGACGTTTCCACCGCGTAGATGTTCACGGCGCCGCCGTACGACGATTTGTAGAGCACGTAGGCGCCCCAGAACACCGGGTTCGCAATCTCTTCGTCGGTGTGGGGGATGGCCTCCACGAAATTCCCGGACTCCACGTCCACCACCGATAGCGCCCGGCCGCGCGCATCCTGGATCACGATGGCGAGACGCCGCCCATCCTCGGACCACGCGGGCGAGTAGATCATGTCGTTATCGGGCGACGGCAGGCGGCGCACCTCGGCGCCGGTCTCCGCATCGAGGACGACGAGCGAGCACTGGCGATCCGGAAGAAACTCCACCACCGCGATGCGGGCGCCATCGGGCGAGAGCACCGGGTTCATGAACCGGGTGTGGTGCGTGAGCCGGCGGCTGCGGCCGCTGGCCACGTCGCGGATGACGATCTCGGAATAGCCGCGGCGCCAGCGCAGGTCGGGCACGTACTCGTCGAGCACCATGCGCCCGTTGACCACCGAGGTGCGGTTGGAGGCGACCACGGAAGGCGCGATGCGGAACAGCCTTTCCTCGCGGCCATCGGGATGGATGCGCACCATCTCGAGCGGGAAGGTATCGAGCCCGGTCTTTTGCGCGAGCACGCTGCCATCGGCCTCGAAGACCGGCTGGTAGTAGCCGGTGAATACGCGCTTGGGCGCCTGGTTCAGGATGAAGGGCTTACTGAACTCCAGCGGCTCGGCCTTGGACCTCCACAACTCGCCCAGCTCCGACATGGCTTCGTAGTAGTTGGTGGCGGCGCTGCGGCCGGTCTCCTTTTTCATGGCAAACGAGAGGGCCAGGGGATTCCAGGGCTGGTCGGCGGTTCGCGCCATAATCTGCTTCCAAGCGTCGGCGCCCGAGGTGCGGTTGACATGGCTCACCAGGAACGAGCCAAGCTCGTCGGAACTCGGTACGCCATCTTTGTAGGAACCGTTGATAGCCTTCATGTAGGAGTAGTGCTGGCCGGAGAGCAGCAGCGCGCGAGTGGTCTCTTCCGAGGACGCGAACTGGCCAACACCCCCGCGCAGCAGGGTGGTCTCTGCCACGCGGGCGTCGCCCTCGATCCACCAGTCCGGCAGGGTCCAACCCAGGACGGTTGCCAGGCCCGCCTCGCCGAACAGCGTGCTGACGATCCTGGTGGAGCCGTGGTTCATCTTGGCGATCTGCGCCAGGTGGCGGCCTTCGTTGGCGGCCAGCACATTGAGCCAGTCGTTGGTGCCCCAAAAGCCCTGGGAGGGCATGGAATTAAAGGTGGCCATGCGGGGGAACAGCGACACGTAGCCGCCGACGTAGCGGGTGACGCCCTGGTTGGGCAGCAGCACGGTGGTGCGCTTGACACGGGTGGCGAGCGACTCGGTCAGGGGACCGTAGAGCGTCTCGAGCATATTGGCGGCGCGCTGGGCGTCGGCCTCGATCTCGCGCGGAAAGACGATTTCGAAGTGCGCGGTGCGGATTTTACGCCACTGGATTTCGGGAGGGTACTGCGCCTGGAGCGAGGCCGCCACTGAAAATGCCAGCAGGGTCAATCGCTTCAAAGCTACGCTAGGTTTCAATCCGCACCCCCGGGGCCGATCTGAATCCAAGCATAACAAGACAGCGGGTCTTGGCGTCACTGTGGCCTCGATTCACTCCCGCCACCATTTGGCCCAGGAGCGGCGAGTTGGCCCAAAAAAAGTGACGCAAGTTGCGTCATTTTCCCGTTCCGGACAGGGGGAGAATCCGGGACAGACACCGCCGAGACGCGCGAGGCAAAACGCTTTTTTGCGAAACGAAACCATTTGTTGGGTTTGGGCTGTGGAGTCAATGGGTTGGGATGTGGATAAAACGGGGACTTACGCTCGGCGGCGGTGCACTTTTGCGCATAGGCGCGATTCGTCCGAACTTGTTTGAGAGTTGCCATAAGTAGAAAAGGACAAGCTCGCGGCTTGTCCCCTGATTTAAGGATAAGGGGTAGGCATCACGCATACAGGGTCCGAAATTCCCGAAGTGTTTGAAAAGAAGGGAAAAATATTTCCCGGAA
>OMOG01000475.1 GCA_900290305.1 Candidatus Sulfopaludibacter sp. SbA4 | reverse complement strand
CTTGACCTCTTGCAACTCCACCTTCACATCCGCCATGTGCTGGAACCGACGGGCCGGGTCCTTACGCATGCAGCGCTGGACGATGCGCTCCAGATCCCGAGGCGCGCCCTCGACCACTTGGCCCAACGCCGGCGGCTCTTCGCGAAGAACCGCTGCCAGCGTGGAGGCCTGCGTCTCGCCGGTGAAGGCGCGCCGCCCGGTCAACATTTCGTAGAGCACGCAGCCGAAGCTGAAGATATCGGAGCGCGCGTCCACCGGCTTGCCTTCCGCCTGCTCGGGCGACATGTAGTCGATGGTGCCGACGATGGTTCCATCGATGGTGAGCGTCGCGCCGCCCTCTTCGCCGCTCCCGGCCTCGGCCAACTTGGCGAGTCCGAAATCGAGTACCTTGAGCACGCCCTCGTGGCTGATCATGACGTTGCCGGGCTTCAGATCGCGATGGACGATGCCCGCGGCGTGGGCCTTGGTGAGGGCGTCCGCCAGCGTGAGGGCGTAGCGCAGCACCTCGCCGACCGGGAGGCCTTTGCGCCCGATGAGCTGGTCGAGCGTCTTGCCGGGGACGAGCTCCATCACCAGGAAATCGACGCCGCCGGATTCGGCAATGTCGTAAATGGTGACGATGTTCGGATGGTTGAGGGAGGATGCCGCGCGGGCTTCCTGGATGAAGCGCGCTTTCCGGTCGGGATCGCTGACGCGGTTGGCAGGCAGGACTTTGATGGCGACTTCGCGTCCCAGGCGCGTGTCGCGGGCCTTGTAGACCTCGCCCATGCCGCCCGAGCCCAGAGGGGCAACGATCTCATAAGGGCCCAGACGGGAACCGGGTGCGATCGGCATCGGTAGAGCCTATTCTACAGCCTTCATCGCCGCTCCGGGCCGGTCACACCGCGATGTACTCGGTATCCGTGCTCGGGGTGGGAATGGGGGCGCCTTGCTCGCGGAGTTCGTCCAGATACAGTTCGATAGCCTCGCGAATGTTCCGGTCCATCTCCTCACGGGTGCGTCCCGAAAGCGTGCCCGTCGCAACGTCGGATTCAAGGCGGCCGGGATCATCCGAGCATGCAGAAGAGCGTCGACACGAGTGTCGACGCGGCAGGCACGAGTGCCGGCACGAGTGCCTGCGCCACGGGAGCCGGCTGACGTATGCTCACAAGTCACGAGTGCGATCCGGCGCCTCGCGCAGCAGCTTCACGGGCCCAACTTGCCCGCGATGTTGCTCGATGCATCGACCCTACTTGAATCCCTCCACCAGCATCAGGTTCTGGCCCACTCGCGTGTAACCGGAATACAGGAAGCGCGTGCGGTCGGGAGAGACGGCCAAGCCAAGATAGAGACCTCGGTCTTCGATCCTGGCGGCGGTCTGGCTCTGTCCGGTGGCGAAGCGGTAGAACCGGATGGACGCCTCGCCCTTCGCGGCCAAGCCGGAAAGATAGTAGACGCCGTCATCCTCCACCGCGAAACCCCTGGAAACCAGGCTTTCCACGATTCGCTTCTCCGGCCCACCCTCTACCGGCTGCACCCACAAGCCACTCGCTCCACTGTCCTTGGCGTAGTACAACCGGCGCCCGTCGCGAGACTCGAACGCGACGTAGCCCCCATTCCGCGTCACCTGGCTGGATTTTCCGCCGGCCGAGGGCACCTTCCAGATCTCGTCCCGTCCGGTGCGGTTCGACGCGAAGTAGATGGTCTGCCCATCCGCCGACCAACTGGGAATGGCCTCGATTGCCTGCTCGGACGTCAGCCGGTGGGATTGGCCGCTGTCGGCAGCCATGACGAAGATGCGCCATCCCTCCTTGGTCTGAGAGTCGAAAGCAATGGAGCGCCCATCGGGGGACCAGCGCGGCGTGCCGGAATGCCGGTCGCCAAAGTGCGTCCACTGGGCGGGATTGGCGCCGTCCTGGTCGCACACCCAAACTTCCGAGACCCCGGTGCGGTCGGAGGCGAAGGCGATTCGTGTGCCGTCCGGCGAGAATTGAGGGCTCGTTTCGCTGCGGGTGGAGGGAACAATACTGCGTGCGGCTTTACCTGGTTCGATGAGGCGGAGATCGATGTCGGAGAGATTGACCGCGTAGGCCAGGCGGTTCCCGCGGACGGAGACGGCCGGGCTGAATACGTGGTCGCCGGCGAACGTCATCCGTTGGGGCCCGGCCCCGGGCGCCGCCCGGATCCTCATCAGGTGATAGTTCCCGCCGGCCGGGGCAAACAGGTAAACGATGTCCTTGCCGTCGGCGGTCCACGCGGGATCCGCCATGGCTCCGCCCGCCGTTCCGAGCAATCTGGGCGCCCCGGCCGCGCGGTAGTCCGGCGCCAGGTCCACCACGTATATGCCGCAATAGGCATAGGAGTACGCGCAGCGGGCGAATGCCAGCCTGCGCCCATCGGGTGAGATGGCCGGTTGGAAATCCCTGGTCGCCGGAGCAGGCGTGGTGAGCCGCCGTTTCTCGCCGTCCTCGAGGCGAACCGTGTAGATGGATGGCGATTGGCCCGGCCCCTCAACTGCCGACACGGCCAGAAACTTGCTGTCGGGCGACCAGGAGAGCCCGGACAGAGCCTCGGCATTGCCCGGAAACGTGCCTTCGGCCACTTTACGCTCGCCGCCGCCCAAAGGCGAAACCAGGTAGATGGCGCTCCCCCCACGTATGAAGGCGATGGCACGCCCGTCGGGAGACCACGCGGGAAGAAGGTCGGGAGCGGGGTCGGTGGTCAGCCGCAGCGGTTTGCCGGAGCCGATCAGGCGCACGTAGATATCGTGGTTGTCCTGCTTCTCGCCGTCCCAACTGTAGGCCACCTGGTTCCCGTCGGGAGAGAAGCTGGGGCTGTCCGCGATGCCGGCGTCGGTAACCAGCGGCACGGGGGCCAGGGCGGCGGCGCCCGATTCCGGCCGAAGGCGGAACCACACCGCGACGCACGCGAGCGCCAACACCAGCGCTACCACCGCGGCCCATCGAGCCCAGCGCCGCGGCGGGCGCGCAGCCGGCGTGGCGACGGTGCGGGCGCCGGATTCCGACTCCTCCTTAAGCTCTTCCAACTCCACCTTCACATCCACCATGTGCTGGAACCGGCGGGCCGGATCCCGGCGCATGCAGCGTTGGATGATTCGTGTCAGATCTCGAGACGCGCCTTCCGCCAGCGTGGAGGCCTGCGTGTCGCCGGTGAAGGCGCGCTGCCCGGTCAACATCTCGTAGAGCACGCAGCCGAAACTGAAGATATCGGTTCGCGCGTCCACCGGCTTGCCTTCGGCCTGTTCGGGCGACATGTAGGCGATGGTCCCGAGGACGGTTCTTTCGATCGTGACCGTGGCGCCGCCCTCCGCCCCGCCGCCTGTTTCGGCCAGCTTGGCGAGTCCGAAATCGAGCACCTTGAGCACACCCTCGTGGGTGATCATGACGTTGGCGGGCTTCAGATCGCAATGGACGATGCCCGCGGCGTGCGCCTTGGCGAGAGCGTCGGCGAGGGTGAGGGCGTAGCGCAGAACTTCGCCGGCCGGGAGGCCATTCGGTCCGATGAGCTTGTCGAGCGTCTTGCCGGCGATCAGTTCCATCACCAGGAAATCGACGCCGCCGGATTCGGCGATGTCGTGAATGATGACGATGTTCGGATGGTTAAGGGAAGATGCCGCGCGGGCTTCCTGAATGAAGCGCGCCTTCCGGTCGGGATCGCTGACGCGGTTGGCCGGCAGGACCTTGATGGCGACCTCGCGTCCCAGGCGCGTGTCGCGGGCCTTGTAGACCTCGCCCATGCCGCCGGCGCCCAGCGGCGTGACGATCTCATAAGGACCAAGACGGGAACCGGGAGCGATCGGCATGAATAGAGCCTATTCTACAGCCTTCATGGCCGCGTTGGGCCGGTCAAACCGCGATGCACTCAGTGTCGGCGCTGGAATGGGAGCGCGCCGCGGCTTCAGGCCCGGGGGCCGCGGCGCCCATACCCGCCGTACTCGCCGCCTGGATTGGGCGGGGTAAGCGTATAAGTCGAGATCCACCCCACTTAGCCTCTGAATAAGTTGCAGTCGTATCTCCTAAGTCCTTAATTGAGGGCGACTTAGAATTAAATCCTGCCGGTGTTACTAATTGGCAAAACTCACAGGACAGCAGTGAAACGCGATTCGGGGCAGAGTGTCCGCATGAAAATCATTTTGCGGGATTATATTTCGTCAAGCCCTCGATATGTGCACTGGCGCACAGACAATCCCCTTGGTCCCGGTCTAAGGTATGTCAGGAGTTACCCGACCTGTGAAAGGAATACAATGGGACTCGCAACGTTGAATGTCTGGATCCACGACAAAGTAGATCCGTGCAAGATTGCCGACGGCTTCTTTTGGTTCGTAAATGTTACATACTGCAACGGCAATCTTGTCGAATGGTGCGGCCATAAGTACTCAGAGCCGGCCAAGTGCGGCCATGCCGAATTTGAACTTCCGCCCGGCTGCTACATCGTTCGCGGGGCTCAGGTCTTCTGGTTGCCGGGCAAGACTCCCTTGATCACCCTGACCGACCATGCCGTCGTTGTCGTGGGATGCGATGAGAAGGCGTGCGTGCATCTGTACACTCCCACCGACAGGCAACTCCCCGGCTCAGCCGCCCTGGGAGCGCGATTCCTGGCCGAAACGCAGGGGCTCCCGCGGGATAAGGTTGACAGATTCGCAGCAGCCAGCGAGGCGCTGCTGGAATCCATGCCGAAGACGGCTCGAGATGCAGCGCTGGAGCAGCTATTGGAGCAACTCAGGGAAGCTTTGGAGAAGAATCCACCCGAGGAAACGTAGAGGACTGGCAAGAAAGTGAGCATAAGTCATGTTCGATAAAAACAAAAAGAAGCCGGCGCCGGAGGAAGCTAATGCGCCACCTCAAAGCGCCGAAGTTAACAACGAAGACTTCCAGTTTGTTCTGAAAGCTCTCCTGGCCGCATACGAACCCATCCTGGAGCAGCAGCTCAATCTGGCCAAAAACCCGGCTGAGTTGGAGAAGGAAGCGGCGAGCAGGCCGCCAAACGCGACGAACGAATGGGCGCAAGCCAACCAGATTTTCGAGCAGTTTCTAACCGACGAGGTTGCGTATCGGATGGTCCCGAGCGAAACCCGTAAGCAGCTCGGCCCTGTCGAGAACTGGCGATGGTGCCTGCAGCACCTGCGCTGCTGCTTTGTGTTTGGATGGCTGGTCTGTCGAGGGCCGCGAACCTTCCGCGCGTGGACCTACTACCTGTACGAGTACTGGCGTTGCGTCCGCGGGACACTGGGAAGGCCGGTAGCGTCTCCTCCGGCGGCGGCCGATCGCGGGGATTTCCAATCCCTGGTGGAAGCGCTGGCCGTGGCGTTTAAGCCGTACCTTACCGACCAACTGGCCAGCGTTGAGTATCCCATGGGAATACCCGATGAGATACTGTCCGGGAAAATCAATTTCTCGGAAGGACTGGAGAATGTCTGCGAGATCTTCGAGCGCTTTCTGACTGGCAATGCGGCACAGTCCCTCCTGGGCCGGGAAGTCTTCTCGGAACATCGCAGAGACCCCCACTTCTGGTTCTGCCGCTGCTGGTGCCTGTGCGCCATGTGCTTCGGCTGCTGCCTCGCGCGCACGCGCAATCTCGACGGCTTGCGCGGGTGTCTGGTCTATTACTTCCGCTGCCTGCGCGAGTGCGGCCAAGCGCTGGCGTGCGACCTCATCGGGCCCACGGGCTGTATTAAGGGGGAGACCGACATTCTGGCTGGAATGATTCTGGAACCCGTGACGGGAAGCGCCTACGGATTCAGTTTTGGCCACTATATCATCGAGGTGCGCGATGGCGCGAGTGTCTTGCTGAGCGGGGTAGTCATTTACCCGAACGGGATCGGCAACCCCGATCCCAGCCTCCCGCAAGGGAATTTTGCCGTCGCGGCGGGCGCTCTGGGCTGGATCGATCTCAAGCAGTGCGTCATCGCCGCGGGTATCGACATCTTTACCTCGACTACCTTTACGGTAACCCTGCGGGTTTTTGCCGGCGACGGCAGCGAGCTGCTTCCCGACTGTGTGACGACCTTTGAGCTTTCACTCGACGAAGTCTACATCAAGAGAATCTCGACGCCCTGGAGCGTCCACTTCACCGATCCGAACGAGCCGCTACGCACCGGAGACAGCGTCCTCACGCCTCTCGCCACGGAGGGTGGGTTTATGCACGTGCGGGGTGTCGCCAACATCACCGGGTGCGCGGGCCAGGAAATCTCCGAGTACACCATCTGGGCGATCCCGGACCCAGCCTTTTCGTTCGCCCAGCCGCCTCCGTTTACGTCAGTCTCACCCGCCCCCAGTTGGGTGCTGGTGACACACATTGTGTACGGCCCACAGACCATCGCCCAGCCGGTTGGTCCCCCGATCACATTCACCGCCGACCAGGTCCGGGAGGACAATGTGCTGGACGGGAATCCCGATCCCGATATCCTCACAAACTATTGGGGAACCAGACTCGACTGTCCCTCCCTCTCGATCGACTTTATCAATTTCGAGCCTTTCTGCTGGAACCTCCCGAGCCTCATTCCGAACCCTCTCGACAGCAACCTCCTCCCAAAGATGGCGGCGATCCTCGAGGGCGGAACGGGCAAGTTCACATTCCTGCTCCAGGTAATCGATACGGTGGGAAACGAGTTCTACGACGTCCAAAGAGCGTGGATCGACAATGAGCCGTTGCACGCCGCCATCACCGGAATCGCCGGGCTTCCTCCGTGCGCCGACCTCTACACGCAGACCAACGCCGGGGTCTTCAAGACCGTGAATATCCAGGGAACCGCGTGGGATCAAATCATCGACCCCGTGACACCCGACTACACCAAGCCCACCAGCGACAACTTCGGAAACTACACCGTCACGTTCCAGAAACAGGGCGCCGCGGAATTTTCCCAGTTGATCAACTCAACCACGCCGGTGCCGCCTCGGACATTGCCGCTGGGCGTTGGAATACTGACGCCTTGGAACCTTCAATCTCTTGACGCAGCCACGAATCCCATGATGCTTCCCGCGGACCAACTCCTCCAGGTGGGACAGGCGTGCACTTACAATGTTGTCCTCGAGGTGTGGGACACTACGGTTGTCAACGAGGATGGGGTTCACGATTCCGGGCTGATTCTATTCCCCATCAAGATCATCAATGGCCCCGAACCGATTTGAGGTATGGATGAAAGAGGCTTCTGGATAAGGTTTGCTGTGGCCGTCCTGGCAGCCTGGCGGGTGACCCACCTGCTGGCAAGCGAGGACGGCCCGGCGGACCTGGTGGTTCGATTTCGGGCCCGTCTGGGCGAAGGGCTAATCGGCAAGCTGATGGATTGCTTCCAGTGCCTCAGCCTGTGGATTGCCGCCCCGGCGGCGTTGTACGTGTCTCGAAAGCCTGTGGACTGGTTGTTCACCTGGCTGGCGCTTTCGGGTGCGGCTTGCTTGTGCGGCTTGCTTGTTGGAGCGCGTGGGTGGCGACGGCGTAGTCATTGAACGCGTTGCGCCACCAGCGGAAGGAGATGTCGACGATGTGCTGCGGTCAGAAACGGTCGGCGCCGCGGAGCGCTCCCACTCCAGCGCCGAAAATGGCGGGAGTTCGTCCCGAGGCGTCCCGGGTTTCATCGAGTCTTCCGCGACCGCTCCCGGCGGCGGACCCGCCGCCCCGCTCCCCGGTGAGCCTCCGCTACCTGGAGACCTCGCCCATTCGCGTGCGGGGCCCTGTGACCGGCCGGCAGTATGAATTCTCGGGCACTCGTCCCGTTCAGGCAGTGGAGGCGAGAGACGCGGCGGCGTTGGTTCGCACCCGCTTCTTCCGGCAAACCAGGTAGGCGGGCATACCGAACTGGCGATGCCACGACGAGCATCGCAAGCCGTGCGCCTTGGCTAGCGCGTCTGCGAGGGTGAGCGCGTTGCGCAGAACTTCGCCGGCCGGAAGTCTCTTGCGTCCGATGAGCTTGTCGAGCGTCTTGCCGGGCAGCAGCTCCATCACCAGGAAATCGACGCCGCCGGATTCGGCGTTGTCGTAAATGGTGACGATGTTCGGATGGTTAAGGGAGGATGCCGCGCGGGCTTCCGCGGTTGGCCGGCGGGACCTTGATGGCGACCTCGCGTCCCAGGCGCGTGTCGCGGGCCTTGTAAACCTCGCCCACGCCGCCCGCGCCCAGTGGCATCACGATCTCATAAGGATCGAGACGGGAACCGGGGGCGATCAGCATGAATAGAGCCTATTCTACAGCAGGGGATGGCGAGGGAGCCGCCCGTTTCAGAAACTTCCGAACCAAGGTGGCCGGGGACGACCCAGTGCGCAGAAGAACGTCGACACGAGCGGGGGACGGTCCTTTCGGAGCGTCTCTGGCGGCAGAAACTTTGGGGCCCGAAGTGGGCCGATTGCAAATCGGCCTGCAGGATGGAATCCTGCCCCACAAGCAGTTCAGAATCAGTGGGTTGTCCAGGAGTTTCTGGAGAGTGTCGACGCGGCAGGCACGAGTGCCTGCGCCACAACGGCCCACGGAGTACCGCTCCTTACGGTCGTGGCTCCGAGTCCAGGGTCTCGCGCACTTTTCGCGCGAGTGCCATGGGCGTGAAGGGTTTCTGCAGGAACGCGACTCCCTTCTCGACATCTTCCGTCAGGGTGGTGTCCTGCGTGTGGCCGGACATGAAAAGGACCTTCAAGGCGGGCCGCAGCTTGAGGGCTCCTTCGGCAAGCTCGCGCCCGCCGAACTCCGGCATGACCACATCGGTCACCAGCAGATCGATGGGGCCCTGGTGGGCTTCGCACAACGCCAGGCCCTCGCGTCCGTGGTGCGCTTCGAGAACCACGTAGCCCCGCTTCTCCAGAATTCTGCGGGCAAGCCCGCGGACCGCGTCTTCGTCCTCCACCAGAAGGACGACCTCCGTGCCCTGCGGCGCCTCGGCAAGTCGTCCGGCGGGCCGCGGTCCCTGGTCCATCGCTTCGGTGACTGCCGGCAGGAAGATCCAGAAGGCCGTCCCCTGGCCCAGTTCGGACTCGCAACGAATCGCGCCGCCGCTCTGTTCAACGATTCCCTTAACGGTGGCCAACCCCAGGCCGGTTCCCTTGCCGGTCTCCTTGGTGGTGAAGAACGGCTCAAATATCTGGTCCAGCATCTCCCGATCCATGCCGATCCCGGTGTCGCGCACGACCATCATCACGTAGCGGCCCGGCACGAGTTCCTGCCCGGAGGCATGGGCATCCGGGATGGCGACGTTGGCCGTTTCAATGGTCAGGGTGCCGCCGGTCGGCATGGCGTCTCTGGCATTGAGGGAAAGGTTCATGAGGGCGCGGACGATCTCGCCCGGGTCGGCCCTCACCCGCCAGAGGGCGGGCGCGCACTCGACCGCTACGTGGATCCGTTCGCCCACCAAACGGCGCAGCATTTTCTCGAAATCCGCGACGATATCGTTCAGGCCGAGAACCTTGGGGTGCAGCACCTGCCGCCGGCTGAAGGCCAGCAACTGTTGCGTGAGGGAAGCCGCCCTTTCGCCGGCGCTCTTGATTTCCAGCACCTGATGGATGGCTGGTTCGTTGCCGGTCAGCGCTTCGTGAAGGAGGTCGCTGTAACCGATGATGGCCGTGAGCAGGTTGTTGAAGTCGTGAGCGATGCCGCCGGCGAGCCTGCCGACCGCCTCCATCTTCTGGGACTGGCGAAGATGCTCCTCGCTTTTGCGGAGCGCCTTCTGAGCCAGCCGGCGCTCGGTGACGTCATCCACCGCCAGCAGAATCATTTTGAGGTGATCGATGCGGCAGCCCGCGAGCACCAGGCTCTTGCGCCCGACGGCGGGAAAACTTTGCTCGACTTCGAAGTCCTGAAACGCTATACTGCGGTGCAGCAAAGAGCCCAGCGATTCCCGCAGGCCGGGCAGGTCCCAACTGCCGCGCGAAAGCGCATAGACGATTTGGCCCTCGGCTTCCACCGGCGACACTTGAAAGGCCGCGTAGAAGGCTGGGTTGGCCATCCGGATCCGCAACTCCGTATCGAGCACCAGCAAGGGCTGCCGAACGGTTTCGACGATGGACATAGCGAAATCCCGCGCCTGCGCCAGCGCCAAGTTCTTGGCCTGCAGCTCGTCGTTGACCGTGATCAACTCTTCGTTGGTGGATTGCAGTTCCTCCTTGGCGGTCTGCAATTCCTCGTTGAGGCTTTGCAGCTCCTCATTGGCGGAGAGCGCCTCCTCGGTGGTGTTCTGGCTTTCTTCCCTGGATGTCTGGTGGTCTTCGATGGCCGCGACCAGGCGGTGCCGGGCATCGGCAAGCTGCTGCCTCAGGCGGGAGATCTGGCGTTCGCGGATATCGCCTTCGGGAGGGGCGCCGGGTAAGTCCGCGAGCGGCGCGGGTACGAAGAGCACCAGGGCCGACCGCTGTTGTGCGGTGTCCAGCGGCACCACCTCCACGGTCAACTCGCCGGTGGCGCCGTCGTGTTCGAACGGTATGCTGTCCTGCCGCGCCGGCTCGCGGCTTTGGCGCGCCTGCAGGATCAGCTTTTCGACTTCCAGATACAATCCGGTATCGGGGATGAGCTTCATCAGATGGAAGCTCACCTTGCCAGCCGGCAGACTGACGTAGGGACTGGCCTTGCCGCGAATCTCGATCACCTCCAGGTTCTCGTCCACCACCACGCCGGCCGGGCTGTATTTCGACAGGAGTATGCGGTCAACCTCTTTGCGCACGTCTCTGGCGTCCCACGATTCCGGAGCCGGCGCCGCAGCGGTTCTGCCGGCCGTGTCGCGGCGTGGA
>OMOG01000478.1 GCA_900290305.1 Candidatus Sulfopaludibacter sp. SbA4 | reverse complement strand
TTCAGCAGTGGGAAGTCTTCCTGAATCGCCTCGGGGGATTGTCCCTCGTTGAAAGAGTACACAATCGAGTCCAGGGAAATACGCGTCCCGGCCACATAATAGCCCCCGTTGCGTTGTTCGATGTACTCGCTGTGCATTGGATCGCCCCTCTTTCGATTATACGAGACGAAACAACACCTCCCTACCGCCCTGTGTACTTCACCCAGATCGGGCTCGCCCACGCCATATTCCGATCGGCCTGCATCACGCGCACGTAATACCAGCTCTCCCCGAGCACCTTCACGTGCAGCGCGGGCGGGGCGGCGGCATCGAAGGCATCCCCCATCATCCACTCGCGCCCCTGCCGGTCGCGCGCGCGAAAGTCCACCACGATGTTGTCCGTGGCCCCGTAGGTGTGCCTCTTCCGCATGCTCTCCACGATGTCCCGGCGCACCGTGGAGGGGGTGTAGATCATGGTGTAGGAAGAGTGCGTCGAAATGTGGTCCGAGCTGGATTGCATGCCCAGCTTGTAGCCCTTGGCCAGCGCGTTCCAGTAAAAGCCCGCCGGCCGGTAAGGGCCGTGCACCGTAACGTGGTAGCCGTTGGCCTCGGCGCGGGGCGCGCCTTCGTACTCGTAGTTGGCGTGGTAGCCCTGGAAGATCTCGACCAGCGGCTCGACCTCGGGATCGTTGTCGCGGTAATCGCTGCCCTGGTCGGTGGCCAGCGAATGCAGCATGCCGATGCCCCGGTTCTGCTTCAAATAAGGATACAGCACCGATCCGCTGTTGACTGCGCCCTTATTTTCCTCGGGAGAGATGGGCAGCACGTGCACGCCGCGCTGGGCGAATACCACGTTGCGATGGCCGTTGGGATAGGGCACGCTGCGCTCGTAACCGAACAGCGGCGTGTACCCGCCGGGAATGTGGAATAGGTCGATGGCCTTCTCGGTGCGCCACCAGGTGTATTCGTCGAGGCCCGCGTTGTGGTCCGAGACGATCCCCGTATCCATGCGCGCGGCATCCAGCATGTAGCGGAAGTAGTCTTCGACGGAGCCGTCTCCGGCCCCGTCCGGCGAGATTTCGGTGTGCCGGTGAAAGTCGCCGCGCAGAATCCGCAGCTCGCTTCCGCCGATCTGCATGCGATAGGCGCGGGCGCGCGCGACATCGGCGGCCTCATTCGGATCGCTGAACTCCGCGGCGCCCGGCGGCTCGGCAAAAGCTTCGAACACCGGCTGCGCGACAGCCGACGCCGCATCCGCATCCATGCGGGCGAAGTCGATCTCGTTGTGGCGGCGATTGGGCGTCCCCGCGGCGGCGGGCATCTGCCGGTTGTCATTGGTCCACACCGCCCACACTCCGTTGGCGGCAGGCACGAGCTGAAACGGGCCATCGGGACGGGTGCTCGAATTCGGCAGCGGCGCCGCGGGTCGCCAGCGATCGCCTTCGTAGGCCGTGAGGAACATCTCCCAGCGTCCATTGTTGGCCCAGAAATCGCCGCGGTTCATGGCCGTGAAGGTGCGCGCTTCGAGCGCCATCCAGATTCGGCCTGCGCCATCCGAGGCGAGCTTGGGCGCTTCCACGTAGCGGTTGTAGCGGCGTGGCATGGCGGCCATGGGATCGGCCGGCTGCCACCACTTGCCGTCTTGAAGCACGGCCACCCGCGGGCGCCGGTCGGCATATAAAGTGGTGCCGGTCCAGGTGTTGTCGCGCCAGTAGTCTTTGCCCCAGTTCGCGCCGCTCTCTTCCCAGGCCAGCCACACGCGGCTGCTGCCATCCACGGCCAGCGAAGCGTGCGCCTGAAAGCGCGGGGAGGTGGTGACCTGTTGGATCGGTCCCATCGTGATCTCTCCAACGACCCCGTCCACGCCGATCCGGCGCAGGAAGATGCCGTAGTTGCCGGTGCGATAGCTGTCCCACGCCACCCACAGGTTGCCCTGCGAATCGGCCGCCGCGTCGGGCATCCAGGCGTTGGCGCCGCTGATTTCCTGGGGCGCGCTCCAGGTGTCGCCCGCGAGTTTGCTCCACATGACGTGCGACTCGGCGCCGGGGTGGGCCACCCACACCAGGTGCAGGTTGCCCGCGCGGTCGCGAACCAGTCTGTGGAAGAAGTTCGGCCCGTTGCCGTTGGTGAGTTTCCGCGGCGCGCCCCACGCCGAGCCGTCGTGCGTGCGAGCCACCAGGTTCCAGGCTTCGCCCTCGCGCTCGGACCACACCACCCACACGCGCCCGCGCGCATCCTGCGCGGTGGCCGTGCGGAAGATGTCCTGCCCGGCAGGGGTGAGCGGCTCGGCGGCGGACCAGGCGGGCCCGTTGGGCGTCAACTCGGAATGCGACGCCAGCACACGGTCGCCGCCATTCTCGTAGACCTGCCACGCCACCCACGCCGCACCGCCCGGGGCCATCGACAAGGAAGGATAGTCATGCTCCGCGATTACATTGGGCGGGCGCGCCGCGGTGATTCGGACGGGCGCCGGCACGGACTGCACGGTGACATCGCCCTCTTCGAACTGGAGCACGCGGCCGCCGCGCAAGGCATCCAGACGGAAGGTGTAGGCGCCGCGCTGGGTCCGAATGGTGGCATCGGCGGTAGCGGGGGCGTCCAACACCGCCGACACGCCTTTGGGCACGATGTTGGGGGTCTGCCCGAGGTTCGAGAGCGGACGCGGCTGGTCGGGCTGGTTCTCCATGTTCGCGCGGCGAAGGAACAGCTTCCAGGCGTTGACGCCGTCCAGACGGTCCTCGCCGAAGAAGCGCCAGGGAATCAACTCGGTCACGCGCCCGTCGCTCAGGGTGAGCGAGCCGGAGTAATCGGTTTCGCGGTCCTGCCGTTCGCCGAAAGTGATGCGCAGGGCGGCCTGCGGCGCCGGCGCGCCGGCCGCGGGGCGCGCGGGCTGATTCTGTGCCAGGCTGAAGGCGAAGAAGGCCAGCAGGGCGGCGCCCGCGGCAAAGAGGACGAATGGCTTCATTTGCCGTCAATTCTATCCCCGGCGGTGCGCCCTCGTCCAGCAGGTGGGACAGACGGGACAGACGACCGGTTTCTGTCGTCTGTTTCCATCGGATCCCGGACCAAAGCCGATGAAAAGCTTACCCGGCCCGTGGGGCAGGCAATCTTGCCTGCTTCGAGCGACTGCAACTGCTCATCCGAGAGAATGTCTCCGCTGAACGCGAGTTCCCGATCGGCCATCGAGTCAGCCTATCAGGTTCGGGGGCCCGCCGCTCGCCCGTCAGAGACCGTCAGAGACCGAAGTCCGGCTCTATGTGCTCGCAGATCAGGGGCAGGATTAACCGGGGATGCATGATGGGAAACGGCACGTGTGCATCACTCCTGTCCACATGCAGATGACAGCGGGGAATGCGTAGCGGATCGTGCCAGCTCTGGGGCTTCAGATGAATGCGAACCATCTCAATTTTGCTCGACGACCGAAGAAA
Source organism: Candidatus Sulfopaludibacter sp. SbA4 (assembly GCA_900290305.1). Lineage (GTDB taxonomy): Bacteria > Acidobacteriota > Terriglobia > Bryobacterales > Bryobacteraceae > OMOG01. The sequence continues at coordinate 3,570 of OMOG01000478.1, read as the reverse complement.
CAGGTGAAAGTGGAATTGCTTCATGACCCAGCCAGTCTGCCTCTCTTCAACTCGCACCGTAAACTCCAGCCGCGCGCCCGAGGTAAACTCCGCGCCATGGCAGGCAAGCTCTTCGAGCCCTCCCGGCAACCTCTCGAGTTGCACGATACGTTCGTCGGAGCGCCTGAGCCGGCCGCGATCTGCCTGGTCGGCTAGGTACTTGCGAAGTTGAATGCGAACTTGGCTGGGGTGATCCAACGGCATCTGCGCGAGGCGGACTTCCCACTCGTCGTCCCGGGCGCGAGCCAGTTGCAGGAGTTCCTGTTCGGGGTTCAATGCGCCTAGTCTCCGTATGGGTTATCAGGCACGATTCGAGCGATGTCGGTAAGCCGGTTACGGAAGTTCGGGGCGTGTTTCAAAAGACGCTCGGCCAATTCCGGAGATGCCAAAAACAAAAACTGTGCCCCAGTTCGTTCCAGCCGGACGATGTGCAAATCCAGGGCGTTTACCAGTCGGGGCGACCAGCGATCGATATGGAGGACATGGACAGGACCCGGCGTATCGAGGCCCAACGCTTGGTCGGCATCGTGCAACCGTGACGCCTTGACGACTCGCAGCTCGATCCCCAGTTGGACGTCCAGCTCAGCCAATAAATCGGCTTCGACCGCCGGTTGCTCCGCTTCGTCGCAGATGAGCAGGCACATCGCGGGGCTTCCTTCACCGGCGCCCAATCTCCGAACCAGCCGGAACGCCGTGGTCGTGGAGACTCCAATCATACGGTCTCGGCCAGCACTTCAGCGAGCGCGGGATGTACGGCAAAGAAATCGCGTCCTCGCCTGCAGTACTCGAGAACCTGACGATTGACCAGCAGTTCCCGCGCAGCGGGGTTGTCTGGCGAGAACTCCTTTTTATTGATGAGACGTCGGATTGGGCCGATTTGGGAGCCCAGGCCGATCCAATATCGTCTTCCGAGTTGGAGGACTGCGGTCCGGACGTGATCCCGGCCGATGCGGTCCTCATCTTCCCTGTAAGCCGATGTGGCAGCGGATTGTGTCAACGTAAGCAGATCTCGCAAGACGCCGCCCGAGAACCGGCAGATCTCGGTCACCTCAGGTTCGTCCATCAGTTCGGTGGCCCCGCGGCGCAAGAGTACCGACTTCAGAAAATCCGACTCCTCCGGATCAAAAAGCACTGCGGGCAAATGCCGGACCAGGTCAAAATGATCGGCTAGAAACTGGCTCTTGTCGTACCAGAGCAGCAGGGGAGCCGCGACAACTGCCGATATTTGAGTGCCACGGAGAGCCCGGAGATCCTGTTCGGCGAATTGGCGGAACCGCTCCGGCATGATCAGGCGGTCTAATCCATCGATCAGTGTCGTGATTTGGGCGTCTCGTCGTAACAACGGCGAAGCAATCTCGAGAAGCAGGCCGCGGACCTCCTGGACCTCGCGCCGAAGTGCCGGGAAGCGCCGTTTCATCACGCCTGGAATATCCACGCGGAAGCCCGAGTCACCGTCGTCGTAGTCCGGGGGATCCCGCCACCATTCCGTTTTGCCAAACGCCAAGACCTGTAGTTTCTCGTGAGCAGAACTGACCTTTTGTTTCTGCGCCTTCTTCAGCCGCGCATAGAGTCGCATCCCGATCGCCGCCAGGATCGCCCCAGGATTGGCCTCATTAAGGTCCGTCACCTCAGCCAGGTCCAGGTATTCGTTCACCGCGTCCGCATGACGGCCCAGGAGCCGGTGAGTCAGCAGCAGTTCGGTAGTCTTACCGGAACCAGTTCCACCAACCAGCGCCATCTGCATGCCGCGGGTCAACTCGGCGGAGTCCGCGAAGACCTCGTGAATCGGAGGTTGGGTAAAATCACGAGGATCGTGCTTGGGAGGCACAATCCAGTCATGCTCCTCCAGGGTCCGGGGCGATCCGATCGGACCCAGGCGTTCCAGAAACGGCCGATAGATCTGCCGCCGGTCGAAAGCAACCGTATTTGAGACTCCCCTTGCTTCCATCACGCCTACCGCCAGTATATCCCGGCATCTTGCACAGCCATAGCCCTCTCTCATTGCGCTGCGCGGTCCACGGCTCGCCCGCCGCGGTCCGTTTCCGCCCTTTTTTCAAAGAGTTCCACTATTATTTGCAGCATTTTCGCCGGGCCCAAGCCCGTTCAGCCGTAACGTTGGCACCCTCCCCTGCGCCTAGTTAGATACCTTACATGGCCGTAAACCGCATTTACACCACTTTGGGACGCCTTTTGGCGGCCTGTATTGCCGTGACCGGGCTGGTTGCCTCGGAACAGCACGGAGTCGTGAAATCCGGCGGACTACCGATCCCCGGCGCCACCGTAACCGCCATTCAGGGCGACAAGAAGATCGTCACCACCACCGACGAGCAGGGGACCTATTCGTTCCCCGACCTGGCCGACGGCGTATGGACCATCCAAGTGGAGATGCTGGGTTTCGACAAGCTCAGTAGAGAGGTGGGCATCGACGCTCAGGCGCCGAGCCCGCAATGGGAATTGAAGCTGCAGACGGCCGCGTCCTTGAAGGCGGCCCTCGCGGCTGCCTCGGCGCCTCCCCCCACACCGGCGGCACCCGCTCCGGCCGCAGCTACCACCACGCCGGCGCCAACCACCCCGACCGCAGCCGCTGCGGCAAAACCCAATACCCCAGCTCCAGCGCCCGCTGCGGCGGCAGCCAAGCCTGCCGCCAACAGCGGAGGCCGCGGAACTCAGAACTCCACCAACGGCCGTCCGTCTTTGCGGCAGGCGGTGGCGCAGAACAACGGTTTTCAGCGCTTGGCCGTGACCCAGTCCGGCGACGCAGCGGAGCCCGCAACCGGAGCCGCGGCCGACACCGGCTTCAACTCGGGAGGCGATCTCAACCAGAGCGCAACTGACGCGCTCGTAGTGAATGGCAGCGTCAGCTCCGGGCTCGACATGCCGCAACAGAATGACTGGATGGGTGGCCGCGGCGGCATGGGTGGATTCGGCCCCGGCGGTCCCGGCGGCGATTTCGGCATGAACGGCCCCGGCGGCCCGGGTGGTGACACCGGTCTCGGCGGCGGTGGCCGCGGCGGCCCCGGAGGCGGCGGTCCCGGAGGCGGTGGCGGCGGACGTGGCGGCGGCGGAATGGCAATGGCCGGCGGCGGTGGAGGAGGCCGCGGCGGATTTGGCGGAGGCTTCCCCGGCGGCGGACGCGGCGGTCCTGGCGGCGGGCGCGGCGGCGATCGTGGCGGCCGCGGTGGCCGCGGCAACCCGAACTCCTTCGGCAATGGCCGCCGGGATCGCCGCATGACCTACACCGGCAACCTGGCTTTCATCCTGGACAACTCGGCCCTGGACGCCAAGAGCTACTCACTCACCGGCCAGAATACAGCCAAGGCGGCGTATGCCAAGTCGCGCATGACGGCCATGATCGGCGGGCCTCTCAAGATTCCGCATCTGCTCAGCGGGCAGCACACCACCTTCACCCTGAACTACCAGTTGACGCGCAACCGCAACGGGAACACCGTTACCGGCTTGGTGCCCACAGCGGCGGAGCTCGGCGGGGACTTCTCCAAGGCCGTCAATCAGCAGGGAACTCCCGTGACCATG
>OMOG01000498.1 GCA_900290305.1 Candidatus Sulfopaludibacter sp. SbA4 | reverse complement strand
CAGACGCTCAATGGCTTCATCATCACCAGCATGCTGGCCGACCGGCACGACAATTTCTGGTTCGGCGGCAACGCGGGGGTGATCCGGCGCTCGCCTGACGGCAGGATTCGCAGGTTCGATGTGCGCGACGGACTGCCCGATCCCCTGGTCCGCGCCATGTGGGAAGACCGCGACGGCAACATCTGGGCCGGCACCAACTCGGGCATCTCGCGGATGGATGGCGACCGGTTCGTCACGCCGCACTCGGGCGAGAGCCGCGACCACGATCCGGTACGGTGCCTCTTCGAGGACCGCGACGGCAACCTGTGGGTGGGCTCGAACAGCGGCCTGGCGCGCTATCGCGACGATATCCTGACGGTCTACGGGAAGACCGAAGGGCTGCCCAGCGACGAGCCGAACGTGGTCTTTCAGGACCACGCGGGACGCATCTGGGTGGGGTTCCACGATAGCGGGCTGATGCTCTTTTCGCCCCAGGGGAATCGCGTCTTCACGGCCCGCGACGGGCTTCCCTTCAGTGAGATCTTTTCCATTCGCGAGACGCGCGCGGGCGACCTGCTGATCGGCGCGCGCGGCGGCATGGCGCGGATGCACGGCAGCCAGTTCACGACGTTCGTGCCGCCGGATCCGCTGGGGCGGATCAATGTATACGACAGCATGGAAGATTCGGCCGGCCGGATCTGGCTGGCTATCCCGGGAGGGCTGTCCGAGCTGCGCGGCCGGCAGTTGCGCACGGTGGTTCCATCCAGTCCCCTGCTGATCGCCTCCATGGTGACGTTGTGCGAAGGCGCTGACGGCGCGGTGTGGGCCGGAAGCTACGGAAAAGGCCTTTACCGGATCAAGGGAGACGAGGTCAAGCAGTTCACCACCGCGGACGGACTTTCGAGCGACCAGATTCGCGCGCTGTACCGCGATCCGGAGGGGACCCTCTGGATCGGGACGTTCGGCGGCGGATTGAACGCACTGCGCGACGGGCGCTTCGTGCAATACACGGCCAAGGATGGCCTGCTGAGCGACAACGTGTCGGACGTGACGGACGACGGGAAATCGCTGTGGCTGAGCACCACGCGCGGCATCTGCCGCATCTCGCGGCAGCAACTGCGCGAATTCGCCGAGCACAAACGGCAGGCGCTGGAGCCGGTCAATTACGGGGTGGAGGACGGGCTGCGCAGCGCGGATTGCTCGCCCGGTATCCCGATCGGCGGCGGCGGACACCGCACTTCCGATGGGCGCATCTGGGTCACCACCAGCCGCGGACTGGCGGTGTACATTCCCGGAACGCGGAAGCAGAGCACCATGGCGCCGGCGGTGCGGCTGCTGGAGATGACGGTAGACGGCGATCCGGTGGACCTGGCGCGGCCGGCGAAACTGGGGCCGGGCAGCCAGCGCATCGAGATCCGCTACACCGCGATCCATCTGGGCGCGCCGGAGCGGGTGCGCTATTTTCGTAAGCTGGACGGTTTGAACGCGGGCTGGATCAATGCCGAAGGCAGCCGCGTGATCAACTACAACAGCCTGCCCCACCGGCGGTACACGTTCACGGTGAAGGCGGAGATTCCGGGTAGCGCGGCCGGCGAGCAATCCTACGCGTTCGAGGTGCTGCCGTGGTTTTACGAACGGGCATGGTTCCGATTGCTGTGCGTGTTGCTGCTGCTGGCGTCTGCCTGGGCGGTGTACCAACTGCGCCTGCGGCAGATTCGCTACCGGTTTGCCCTGGTGCTCGAGGAGCGGGCGCGGCTGGCTCGCGAGATTCACGACACGCTGGCGCAGGGGTTCGTGGGGATCTCTTCGCAGCTCGACGCGGTGGCCATGTGCCTGCCGGACGCTACCACGGCGGCGCGCAAATACCTGGACCTGGCGCGCAAGATGGCGCGCCACAGCCTGACGGAAGCGCGGCGCTCGGTGATGGATCTGCGGTCGTCGGTGCTGGAGGGACAGAGCCTGGCGTCGGCGTTGGAATCGGGGACGCGGATGTGGACCGCCGGGTCGGGCGTGGAGGTCGCGGTGGATGTGACGGGAACCGAAACTCCGCTGCCGCAGGAAGTGGAGCAGCATGTGCTGCGCATCGCGCAGGAGGCGGTGACCAACGTGCTGAAGCACGCACGGGCGAGCAGGATTCAGGTGAAGCTCCACATGGAAGCGCGCAAGCTGTGCCTGCACATCCAGGACGATGGACACGGTTTCGAGCAGGACGGCGTCTTTTCGTCGGTGGGTGGACATTTCGGGCTTCTCGGTATGCGCGAGAGGGCCGAACGGCTGGGAGGCGAATTGCACCTGGAGAGCCATCCGGGACAAGGAACGGAAGTGGAGGTTAAGGTACCGTTGCCATGAGCACTGTACACCGTGGCGCACGCTCTCAGCGTGCCGCGTCGACACTCGTGTCGACGTTTGGTCCGGCGCCTGGAAAATGAACTATGAGCAATCCCATTCGAATCTTAGTGGCGGAAGACCACCTGGTGGCGCGCGTGGGGGTGACCACGATCGTCAACATGCAGCCGGACATGACCGTGGTGGCGGAGGCATCCAACGGGCAACAGGCCGTCGAGTTATACCGAAAGTACTTGCCGGACGTGACCCTGCTGGACTTGCGGATGCCGGGCATGTCCGGAGTGGAGGCGGCGGCGGCCATCCGCAAGGAGTATCCCCACGCGCGGATGATCGCGCTGACCACCTATGGCGGCGACGAGGACATACGGCGCGCGCTGGCCGCGGGGGTGCAGGCTTACCTGACCAAGGATGTGCTGCACGACGAGCTGCTGAAGGCCATCCGCGCGGTGAACGCGGGGCAAACCTATCTGCCGGCGGCGGTGGCGGCGGCGCTGGCGGCACAGATGCCGCGGCCCGACCTGAGCGCGCGCGAGTTGCAGGTTCTTGAGCTGATTGTCCAGGGTCTGGCGAACAAGCAGATTGCGTACGCGCTGAGCATCGCCGAGCACACGGTGAAGAACCACGTGAAGAACATCCTGAGCAAGTTGGGGGTGCAGGACCGCACCCAGGCGGCCACCGCGGCCATCCAGCGGGGCATCATTCACTTGTAGGTTGTAGCCTTATGGCAGCGCGCCACCATCCAAATACCGGCCGCAGTCAGTGCCACGCCTCCGATTTGGTCTCCCGTCAATCCCCACAGCCGCGCCGGATTCTCGCGGAGTTGATCGAGCGCGATGCGGATGGGGCCGCACAGCACCATCCAGCGCAGGAAGAATCCGGGCGGACGCGGCTTGCGGCCGAGCACGGCGAACGCCCAAGCCACGGCGAAGGTGGCCAGCATTTCGAGCAGGCCCAGGTCGTAGCGCGGTCCGTCCGGGTATTGCACCGCGAGGAAGTTGGCCGTATGCCGGCCGGGATGGTCGTGCACCAGCGTGCAGCCGAGCCGCAGGAAGGTCCAGCCGAAGGGGAAGGCGTAGGCCAGCAGATCCAGATATCGCCAGCGCCACGCGGGCTTGATCTTCGCGAACCGGAAATACAGGGCCACGCCGATGAGGCTCCCGAAGACGCCGCCGAAACTGGAAAAGCGGGCGTGGGCGCGGCCGGGCGCGGCGAGGTTCGCCGCCGCCGCCCACAACAACGCTCCGGCGACACCCGCGGCGAGGATCGATTCCAACAGGCGCAAAGCGCGGCGCGGATCCAGGCCCACGCGGGGGGCCCGCCGCAGGACCAGGACGAGCCACGTGAGCAGCGTGCAGGCCACCATCGCCCCGAAAGGGTAGATGCGCACGGACCCGATCTCGAATGGCCCTACCTCGAAATACGGGAACATGTACTCCCAACCTTATCTTATCGGCAGGCGCGAGTCCAACTGGGTCATCTCGGCAGTGGTCAGGATCCGGCCCTTGTATACTGCCAGGTACGCCACCTTCCCATTGAACGATCCGTTCATGGGATCGAAGCTGGCGTTCCCGATTCGAAAACGGCTGATTCGTAGCGTGGGTATATCCCAGAGTGCCGTTTCCATCCGAGGCGTAAGGCTTCGCCTGCTCGACTCCGTTGATGAACAGGTGGGCCGCCGCCTCGTTCCCCACGACACGCATACTTTGGTCCCACTTTTCCACAGTCAGCCGCAAGGCGCCGCTGTTGTCCCACCCGAATTCGAAACCGTCGTAGCTGTTCGTGTCGTCCTTCTCGCAGATCCCCGCTGCGGCCAGCGTGTTCACCCACACCTTGGCGACGATCGTAACCTGGCTGGTCGGCATCTGGTCGAATATCAGGTCAGTCCCGGCATTTACAAAGCTGCCGCAGCTCGTCCGCCGTAACACGATCGAGGGGTCGGCGGTGTTCCAGGCCGGAACCGTCGGGCGACGGCATCATCGGGGGCACCTCGGCCGTCTACTGGGTGCAACTCTATTCCACCGGCGGGGTGAAGGTGCGGCAGTTAAACCTGCATCAGATCGTCGCCTTTTCGGCTGCCGCGGCGGGGTTCGATGCCTCGCGGTTCCATAAGCTGGAGATCACGGCCAGAGGTTCCGAGCTGCAGGTGGCTTTAGACGGCAACGTGGTGGAGTTCGACCAGGGCGGCCGGATGGTCCGCAGGGTCGCGATTCCTGCGAGCTGGGAGGGACCGCCGCGGACCGGCTACGATCAGGGTACGGCCGGGGTCGCGTTCGGCGCGGAGCCCCGCGGAGCCGGTGGCCAGCAGGCGCGGAATATTGCGATCGGGGCGATTCAATAGGCCCGGAGGGGTTGGGGGCTCGGGGATGCTGGCCAAGACGGGACATGGTAGGAGTAGAGAAAGGAGGCACTGAGGCATGATTGACAAGAGCCACGTGGACAAAGAGCTGGCGCGGAGGATGTGTGTAGCCTACGTAAGCTGCCAGCTCGGGGTAACGGTCGCGACCCAATACAAAAACACGCCCGATGACGTAGGTGATCTCTGGTATTTTCTGGCCGCTTTGGCGAAGAAGCTGGTCGTCGAGAACCAGCACACACCCTTCGAGGAGCTGGCGACGAAGTTGATTCAATAACGCCAGGGGCCCGCGCCGGGCTGACGAGGATCTTCCGGTACCGCAATCGCGCACAGGCCGAGGTGTCCGTGTCCTTGGTTCTCTCCGCTCACCAGCCGATCGCTGCCGGGCGTTAACCTTTGTCAACCATTTAAGGTCTTTAATTGGATTTATCATTCGGGGAGGCGACTTCATGCCTCCGGAGCGATGAAATGGCGTATCGGAAAACCGCGGCCACAGTATTATGCTTGGCGGCGATATGCGGCGCGGCAGTCCTTTGGCCGGCAGTCCTTTGGCCGGCATACAAGGAAAGAGCGATCGAGCGGAAACTCGCTGAGGCTGCGAGGCTATGCCGCGCACGCGCCGAGCGCGGAGACAAGGACGCTCAATCCCGCCTCGGCAATATGTATCGCAAGGGACAAGGAGTGCCGCAGGATTATGCCGAGGCCCTTCGCTGGTATCGCGAAGCGGCGAACCAGGGTGACGCAGATGCCCAATACAGCCTTGGCAACATGTATCGCAAGGGTCAAGGAATGGCTCAGGACTATGCCGAGGCTCTCCGCTGGTATCGCCAAGCCGCCGGCCAGGGCGACGCACACGCTGAATACGCGCTGGGGTTTATGTATCGCAGAGGCCAGGGAGCGCCACAGGACAACGCCGAGGCTCTCCGCTGGTATCGCCAAGCCGCCGACAAGGGAGAAGCCAATGCGCAATACGCCCTCGGGTTCCTGTATGGCAACGGCGAGGGAGTGCCGCGGGACTACGGCGAAGCTGTGTCCTGGCTCCGCAAAGCCGCCGGCCAAGGCCATGCCGCGGCTCAGTCTGCCCTTGGCTCCATGTATTACTACGGCCGCGGAGTGCCGCAGGACTACGCCGAGGCTGTGCAATGGTATCGCAGGGCCGCCGAACAGGGTGAAGCAGCGGGTCAATACGACCTCGGCTTCAGTTATGCGCAGGGCCAGGGGGTACGGCAGGACTTCGCCCAGGCGGTCCGCTGGTACCGCAAGGCCGCCGACCAGGGTGACGCCATGGCTCAATACGGCCTCGCGCAGAGTTATGCCCACGGCCGGGGAGTGCCGCGCCACTATTTCGTGTGTGTCGGCCTGGGAGTGGCGCAGGACGACATCGAGGCTGCTCGCTGGTTCCGCAAGGCCGCTGAACAGGGCCTCGCAGACGCTCAATTCCTCCTCGGATGGTCGTATTATCACGGCCAGGGAGTGCCGCAGGACTTCGCCGAAGCGGCCCGATGGTTCGGTAGGGCCGCCGACCAGGGTGACGCGAATGCTCAGTACTACCTGGCCTTCAGGTATTACAACGGCCAGGGAGTGCCGCGCGACTGTGTGCGAGCGCGAATGTGGATCGGCCTCGCGGCGGCCCGTGCCAGCGGAAATCTCAAACAAGACTGCGCCAGTGGGCTGGATCTCCTCGCCAGGGAAATGACCCCGGACCAAATCGCCGAGGCCGAGCGCCAGGCGGGGGAGTGGAAACCTCGCAAAGAACCGGGCGCTGCAAACCGGCGCGACACAGAATGGTGAGACCAACCAGCGCCGTTGGAGCTGGGGAGTTGTACTCGCCAAAGCGCCAGTGGGAAGGTGGCTCGCTGCGCTCTCGTCGTCCTTCAATTCACCTTCAGCATTCCGATGTCTTTTAGCCAAGCGCCGAGGCGCAGTTGCCAGGTGGTGGCGACCGGCGACGGGTTCTTCGTATTCGGATTGATGCCGAAGCCGTGGCCTCCGCTGGCGTACACGTGGACTTCCGTCCGGATCCCCGCCGCCTTCAGCATGGGATACAAGCCGGCCAGCGCGGTCGAAGGTCCGCGATCGTTATCCGCGCAGAGCATGAAGGTCACCGGCATGTCCTTCGGGATGGTGTAGGTTTCGGCCCTCACACCGGGGTAGATCAAGGCATCGAAATCCGGCCGCGAACTTTGGCGCTCGATGGGGTCGGCGGCATCCGGCCTCCCCGCATCGAAACGCGTGGCGGCCAGGGCCGTGACTTCGCCCCCGGCGGAGAACCCCATGATCCCCACGCGCGCCGGGTTCACATGCCATTCCCCGGCGCGGCTGCGGATCAGCCGGATGGCCCGCTGCGCATCGCCCAACGCATCCACATCCACCTTGTAGGTGGATCCCGGTTCGCGCGCCAGCCGGTACTTGAGCACGAATCCGGCGACCCCGATGCTGTTGAGGTAATCGGCGACGTAGGTGCCCTCCTGATCGAAGTTGAGAAACTGATGGCCGCCGCCGGGAGCGATCACCATGGCGGCCCCGGTGGCTTTTTCGGGAGCCGGCAAAAATATGGTTAGGGAGGGATTGTGGACAGAGGTCACCTTCAAGTAGCCGTGGCTCTGGTTGGGGGGCTCATCGACCTCCGAGGCGGTCTTGCCTTCGGAGCCGGGGGCGCCGTTGGCCCAGAGGCGAACCTCCGGATGGTCGCCGGCCAGCGCCCAACCCGCGAGCAGAAAAAAAACGCACAGAGAGAAAGCGCATAGAGTTCGTCCACGCATATTGGTCTTGTATCATTGTGGGGCAGTCGCTTCCGCCTGCCAACCAAAAAAATCCCCTGCCGCGACGGCAGGGGAGAGGACCAATTTGGTGTTGCGGAATTCTTCTCTATTAGATATGCGTAAAACACGACCGAAAAGAGCCGGGATTTTGGGCCTCGGCGGTACCAGGACTAGTACTATTGGTGCGCCATCGTACAAATGATACACCTATCCCGGGGCGGGCACCCTCATGCTTCTCGTTACTTTTGTTCTATTGCAAACCATGGATGCACTAACGACTGTGGCTTTCCTCCACATGGGGGTCAGCGAAGCCAATCCCCTGATCCGTCTGGCGCTCGACAAATCCGCGGGGTATCCGGCGGGTCAGGTGTTGGCTCTCGCTGCTCCCAAACTTTTTGCGGTTGCGCTCGGGGCCTTCGCGTGGCGCTCGGGACGAAAGAGGCTCCTGCTGCTGATGGACATTCTGTTCTCGTTGTGCGTCGCCTGGAACGCGGCGATCATCCTCCTGAAGCTCTGAGAGAAGCGTAAACTCGACCGGCCAAACCTGTACCGGGGCCGGGGACGCGTGTTATATTGATGCCATGCCGCGCGACTATATTCCGATTTTTATTTTTCTGGCAGTGGCGGTCCTCTTTCCCGTAGTGACCATCGTAGTCGCCAAGCTGATTCGCCCCTCGGCCCCGTTTCTGGCCAAGCTGGAAGCTTACGAGTGCGGCATCAAGGCGGCATCGGACTCTCGCGGGCGCTATACGGTGCGCTTCTACATCATCGCGATTCTGTTCGTGATCTTCGATGTGGAGACCATCTTCCTGTTCCCGTGGGCCGTGCGATACCGCACGCTTGGCTGGTTCGGGGTGGCGGAAGTTGCCGTGTTCCTCGCTATCCTGATTGTTGGTTACATCTGGGCTTATAAGAAGGGTGCTTTGGAGTGGGTCTGAAAAAACGCTGGTTCTCCGCTTTTCTCCTTTTCAGTTCTGCCGCTGTTGTGAACGCCGCGCCGATGTTGCGCCTGGTGAACAGCACCGTCGGGCCGATTCCCGTGGCCGCCGGTGGCACCGCGCCTGCCCAAACCGTGGAGGCGTACAACAACGGGGATGGATCTCTCAACCTGAGTGTTGCCGTGCCTTCAACGGTTACCTGGCTGTCGGCTGCGCTCGGGCCGCAGCGGGCCTGTCAATCGATCGGGACGGTGGCCAACTGTCTTCCCGTTAATTTCACGCTGAACACATCGTCGCTGGCAGGCGGGAAGACGTATACCGCGATCGTGACCGTAACCGACGCGAGCGCCGCCACCATCGACGCGCCGCAGACCATCACCGTTACGGTGCAGGTCGGCAGTGTCAGTGTCTATGTGGCTCCCGGCTCGTCGCAGGATATCCCGATCACCACGAATCACCAGGTGAACTACCGCCCCACGACGACGGATGGCAACAACTGGCTCACCCTGGTGCTCAACGGCACCGGCAGTTTCCGCTTCGTGTTCCCGTACAGCATTCACGTGCAGCCGACGGCGAACATGGGAGCGGGGACCTACAACGGCTCATTGACCACCAGCGGATCGAGCGTGGCCGGCGAGAACCTGACTATCCCGGTGACCATGCAGGTGACGACGCAGCCCATCGCGCAGGCCAGTCCCGGCCAGATCAATTTGCGGCTGGCGCAAGGGGCGCCGCCGCTGGTGTATCCCTTCGACCCGTTCATTTCGGTGGTGAACATCGGCCAGGGCACACTCACCGCCGGAGCGTTCACGACCACTGGCGGATCGTGGCTCAAACCGGACTCGCTGGTGCCCACGTTTCTGGCCATCGATCCCACCGGGCTCTCGACCGGCGACAATACCGGAACGGTCACCATTCCGTCGAATGCCGTGAACGCACCCTCGGCGATCCCGGTGGACGTGCAGATTGTCGCGAAAGGCGCGCCCTACATTTACTACCAGGGCGTGCTGGACAACGGCACGTTCGTCCCGGGCGATACGGTGGCCCAGGGCGACGTCATGGTGGTGAAAGGCGAGCAGCTTTCCTTCAGCCCGTTCACCCAGGGAGCAGCGCCGCCGCTGGCCAACCAGGTGGGCGGCGCCACCATCCTGGTAAACGGCAAGCCGGCGCCCTTGTTCTATTCTTCGTACGGCCAACTCGCGTTTCAGATGCCCGTGGACACTGCGTTAGGTACGGCGCTGGTACAGGTGCAGCGCGACAATCTGACCAGCAATACGGTGTCGGTCACGGTGGCGCAACGCGCACCGCGCATCATCGCGGTAGTGAACCAGGATGGCAGTGTGAATCTGCCGGATGGCAGTCATCCGGCGCACGCAGGTGACGAGCTGGTGATCTATGCCATCGGGCTCGGAACCACCAGCCCCGCGGTGGCGACCGGCGCGCCCGCTCCCGGCGCCGAGCCGCTGGCGCGCGTCACCGGCGCCGTGGTCGTCAATTTCGGCGGCGGTGTTACGGAACCGCAAGTGGTTCCCGATTACGCCGGCCTGACACCGACGTTCGCCGGTCTTTACCAGTTGAACGTGATGGTTCCCGCGGAGGCCGCCATGGGAATCGTGGACCTCAGCGTGGGTTTTCCCGATTCGCGCAGCAACTCGCTGAAGATTGCCATCCAGTAGAACCGACCGGGCGGTGATCTCTGCCCCGATCTATCGCACTGAGTGTTCCACTGATAAGGCTGGAAGAAGAATGGCGCCCAGAACCCGGGTGACGGCAGGTGCGGATCTTCAAGAATAAGGGGTCGAACGCGGATTGATTGGCGCCGATCTTGGGAGTGGCGTTATCAAACAGCGGATTGCGCGGCCTGGCCAGGGAAAATCCGGCGGGTTCCGTACGATCATTGTTTATAAGCCCGGTGTGCGATGTGGTTGGCGATCTCATGCGATGAGCAAGCAATATCGTAGTCCTCTTTTGGCGTCGATCCGTGAGACCGCCAAAGGTCTTCACGCCGCCGCCGTCATGGACAAACGTAACAATGCGTGAATTCGACGATCTGTGCCTCACGCCGGTGCGGCCGCTGAAGCCCAAGGAGATTCGGGCGCTTCGATTGCGGGAGGGAGCCAGCCAGGCGGTCTCGCCCGTTATCTTAATGTGACCACAGGATTGGTGAGTCAGTGGGAGCGAGGCGAAAAGCATCCCCATGGAGCTTCCCTCAAGCTCCTGACCCTGGTTGCGAAAAATGGGCTTGAAGCTGTTGCCTGACTGCCAGGACCCAATAACTTCCGGGCGTCTTTTGGGAATGCCAGCAGATCGTCGCAGGCAAACCCTGCCTACGGATTCGTCCATTCTCCGGTTGGCTTAAGGCGTAATTGAAAAGAAAAACGGATCGATCGACACTGCGACTTCTTTGCCTCGCAAATCGAGCAGCTTGCGAGTGGGAAAATCGTGGTTGCGCTGGAAGGTCACGTTGTTCGGAAAATTCGCCGGATCCGGGGTATTATTAGCGCTAAATACACCGTAATAATTTGCCCCGACGCTTACCATCCCCACGTAATCCCCGATATAAGGATCGAATCCTCCGGGACCGTTCACCGGCGGCGCGTTGGCCGGCACCGAGGCTAAAATAATATCCGACCAGTTGCCGAACGTCGCATCCTGGCTCTGGCGGAAATGGGTTACCCAGCGCTGGCTGGCTCCGTCGCCCGTGAGTTGCTGGTACAGGAATCCAACCTGCCCGGCGCTGTTCACGGCCAGTGCCGGATTGATGGCCTCCTGGATTGTGCGCAGATCGTTGGAAGACCAGGTCACTCCCCGGTCGTCCGAGCGGCGCAGGTGCAGCGTGTAACCGGTGGCCGGTTCTACGGCGGCCCAGGCCAGGTACAGCACGGAACTATTTGTGGGATCGACTGCGATGGCGATGTCGCCTCCCCGCCGCTGCTGCCCGGGTTGACCCGCGCCGGTGGAGTTAAAGGGGAATTGCACTCCCGCCGCCACGCGCCGCCCGCTCGACCCGTTGGTATCTTTTAGATCGGTAAATGGCGTCGCGCCGGAGGCGCCGTTGTCGTCGCGCACCACCACCACGTCGGCGGTGATCGTCAGCGTGTTCCACTGCCAGGAACCCGATCGAGCCAACCAGCGGTAAAACGCGACGTAGACCGATCCGTCGGAGTGGCACGCCGGCCGGATCTGCGGACCGTTCTGTCCCGTGCCCGCAACGCTGTCCACGCGCAGCGACTTAAAAGTCGTTTCGGCCTTCAGTGCGTCGAGACAGACATCGATTGTCGAGGTGGTAACCGGCGCCTTCACGGCAAGATCGTTATCGCCGACATAGACGCGATCTTTGCCGCCGATGTTGGACACGCCTCCGATCACGAAAGGCTGGTCCACGCCGATGCGGTCGGAGAGCACTTCCATCTCATTGCTGCTCGACACGTCGGTGGCGCGCAGGATGCTCAGCCGGGTGTCATCCTGAGGAGCCGGGAACCGCAGAATGCCCGCGTAGAAAGCATTGGAAGCAGGACTGAAAGCCACCGAAATGTCTCCGGTGATGGCCTCGCGGTTAGGCATGGAGCTGGGGACGATGCTGTTCAGGGTCCACGTCCGGCCGCCGTCGACGGAGACGAAAAGCGGCGCCAGATTGCCGCCCGCGGGGTCGGGCGTGAACGCCGTGGCCACGATTTGGTCGGGATTCTGCGGATTGACGGCGATGTTGGGTTCGCTGTCCTGATTGGTCTCACCGCTCAGGCTGCGCGGGATGATGTTGACCACGGTCACGGTAGGACCGCCCGGGGACGCAGCGAGAGATCTCCGCAGGACGGGCCTCTTAGCCGCCGGCTTGGCCGCCCCCGTTGCCGCATTCTTTGCCGCCTTCTTTGCTGCCGGCTTGGGCTTGGCAGTTTTGGCTTTCGCGAGCTTACCGACCATGGTTACTCCCCTTGCGTATGCGCTTATTGCCGCCCACCGCGGATCATACTCTTGATAGTCTCTTCACGTTCCGATGGCTGAAAGTCGGCCGACGAGAGCGACACATACGACGCCGCGGGCGGCGGCGGAGCAACGGCGGCGGCCCTTCTAGCTCCGCCAGGCGGGACTGCCGCTGCGGCCGGTGCAACTTGATCCTGGTGGAGCAGAAATACGCCCTCCTGGCCGGTCTGAAACTTGGGCGCACTCCTCCATCGCACATCGTTGCTCTTGGGGAAGCGGACCACGATCTTACTTCCGGCGCTTCCCTTGTGTGTGTCCCGCACGTCAATTACGGCTTCCCGCCACATGGGATCGTGCTCGCTGATCCGCTCTGGCACTGCAGGAGTCGCGGCGGCGGCGGACCTGCGCATCCCTTTCGCCGCGCCACCTTCTCCCGGGAGTTGAACCGCGGTGACGGTACCCGAGACCACCACGTCCGCGTTGGCCACCTGCTCCTCGAGCTGGAGTTCGGCATGGCTTTTGACCGTTACCGGCGGCCCGGGCGCGGCAACTCCACGGCGCCGGCCTCCGGAGGAGGTTACCGGTGCGGCCGCTGGGATGTGTCCCGTCGACTGAACCGTGACCAATTCGCCCCAGCGAACGGGATTGGCGTAGAAGGTCGCCTGGTCTCCCTTGGCCAACTGCTCGCCGGGCTGGAGCTGTACGATCACGGTACTACCGGCTGAGTCGGCCAGTGTCTGAGGGGCTCGCAGCACGTTCTGCACGGTCACCTCCGCGGTCTTCCCGCCGCCTGAGGCCGCGGATTTTACGGTTCCGCTGAAAACAAATCTCGCATCCTGATCCGGTGTGTTCCTGGTTGCCATAAACGCCTCTTCCCTTCCCCTATCTTCCTCCTTTTATCTCACGACGCAAGGCAGCGGTGTTACATCGTTGGCGCGCGCCAAGGCGATATCGAAGATCCATTCGAAGGTCTGCGGAGAATTCTTAAACCGCTTCCGCGCCTGGTCCACTGCCGACGCGAACCCGTCGCGCCTGGTCATGGCCACCGTCTCCAGCGGAATCAAGGCGCCGGCATCCACTAATTCCAAATAGCTTCGAATAAGCCTCGGCTCCCAGCATCCATGCGCGATAGCGCTGCTCAGTTGCCATGTCGCCGGTCTCCTTATCCCCCTCCAGGGGCGCGTAGAAGAGCTGGGCGAGACGATTGTGCGCGTCCTCGGACACGCAGTACCCCGGATAGGCGTGGCCGGAGAACAGAAACAGCACGGGATAAATGTCAACGTACTCGAGGCACGCAGCCATCATCAGAGCCAGATCGATACAGGTACCTCGTCTGCCGGCAATAATTTCGGACGGAGTGCGTACGCGCTGGGCTTTGGCTGAGAAGGTTGGCGGCGGATTGATGTAGCTCAGCGGAAGCTCGCTCAGCATGGCCCACCAAAGCGCGCGTACCTGGGTGTCCACCGGGGATAGCAGATCCCCGTCCCCGGGCGGCCAGTCCTTCACCGGCTGATAGCCGACAAAGCCGGCGTCCATGCGATCGGTCAGCGCGACCAGGTAACGCTGGGCGGCGTCTACAATGCGCGGCACCGCCGGATCCCGCGGCATCACGAAAGAAGGGAGCCAGCCGCGGCCGGTCTCGTCGTCCTGCCACTGATCGAGCGGCAACAACGTGACCCGGTGGGTCTGGTGATAGATGGTGCAGCCACCGCATGTCACCTTTACCGAGAGCGTGGTCTTGATGCTTTCGCTGATGGTCCGTGACAGTTGCGACGTCAGTCCGATGCGCACCAGCGGATTCAGGTCCCAGACCGGCTCCTTGAGGTCCTGAGACAATTCGTAGGGAAAAATCTCTCCGCCGGCCTGCAGGAAGACCTGTACCTGCACGCCCCGCACTACACCCACCGGCACTTTGACAATCTTGAAAGTTTTGAAGACATTTCGGTTATTGTGCAGCAGAGAATAGTTCAATTTCTCGTTGGGCTTAACCTCGGCCTTCAAAGCATCCGCGAGGTCGGTCTCCGGCCCCAGCGGCTTCATACTTTCGAGCCGCACGCTCTCCCGCAACACCGAGGCGCGGGCTTCCGTATCTTTGCTTGCTTTAATCAACGACGTGCGGGACCACAAGACTATGCCGGTGCCGGTCAACAGATCGCGCTCCTGTTCGACGCTGGTCACCACCGACTTCAGCGCTTCGAACACGCTCCATCCGTTGGACAGTTTCAAAGCACGATAGAACTGGGCGAGCAACAACTCTGCCACTTCGTCGACCACCTGGTCGTGAAAACCGATGGCAGCAGCGGCGCCCTCGGCAACCGCCAGGGCGGCGATGCGTTTGGCCGTGTTGTAGCAGTTGAACGTCACCAGCATGGGCGGCGCGTCCTTTGCCCGATTCACGGCTCCGGCCACCTCCATGGCGGACGCCGCGACCGGACTGCCGAAGAGGTCGGAAAACATCAGGCCGTCGATCACCGTTTCGGGTGTGGGCTGCGCCTTATTGAGGAAGGCCGAGGCCTGATGATTGTCGATGCCGGCGTAGTGAACGATGGACGGCTTATGGCTTTTCACCTCCTCGGCAACCCGGGCCAAGGTGGGATTCCGCAGGACCACGGGCGCTACGCCCAGGCTGGATGCCACCAGTTTCTCCTCGTTGATCAACGATTCGAACGTGTACAATCCCGTGAGCCACCCCGGCATGCTTTCCACAATCAGCAACTTGGGATCTGCATTCGAGGCAGGCGCGGAAGGAGCAGCGCCCACGCACTTCAGGTGCCTCACTACCAGCATTGGCACGGTCTTGGAAGGCAAGCGGAATGCGGCTTGGAGCACGAACTCCCAGGGAAAGATCCGTTCCGCCCAGCCCTCCTCCTCAGACGTGTAGGGGATCTGGATTTCCAGAACGGAATTGCCGGAGAGCGAATGGAGCATGGCCTGCGTGACGCCCAGAACTTCGAGGTCGGCGCGCGCACGCTGCGTCAGGTCGTCCCGCGCGGATTTGGAACGGGCCCAGCGATTGCGGTTGCGCAACACGTATGCCCAGGAGCGCGCCATCCCCAGAGTGGGAGTCTTACGGATTTTGCAGGGCTTGCCGTCTTCTCCAAGCAGCGAGAGCCCCGGACCCTTGGTCGCGGCCTGCGGCCGGTTCTTGGTTGCCGCCGCCTTGTCCCGCGTCGATACCTTGGGCATTATCGGCATATGCTCGTAGAGGATAACGGCAAATGTCCTGGAATGCAAGAGGATATTTCAGTAGGATATTTCAGTAGAGGATATTCCAGTAGTTGATCCGGGAGCAGCTTTTGTTTCGGGAGAAATGGTAGAAAACTGTGGCGCTTATTGGCATGATCCTTGTCCAGACAAGCAAGGCTACGATTTTGGGTTAACCGGACCCTTAGTGAGTTTGTTGTCGCCTTACTGCCCACGGCAATTATGCGTCCCCTGGAGGCCGTACCCTGCCCGGCGCTGACTTTAACGTTGGACGGGTTAAGTGGGGCTGGACACGCGCCTACTTCACCAGGCCTGACACGTCATGCGCTTGAAGTTATCAGTTTTAACACGACGAATTACCCACATCGATACAGCACCGGTACAGTCGGGCGTGGCTTTCCGGCAGGCCCGGCAGGCGACCACTTTGCAAATGTTGGCCAAATGGCGTACCATGAGTAGCCAGAGGGCCAGTATGGAAACAGAAGCGATTGCCGAGATTCTGGGCGGGCGGAAGGTGCTGGGCAAGGCCATCAAAAAACCTGTCGATCTGGCACAACTTGTCCGTACGGGCCTGCCGGCAGGTTCCGTTTCGGCGCTTGCTGAAAGGCTCCATCTGGGAAACGGTGTTCTGTCGCGGAAACTCGGCATTCCGCAGCGAACGCTAACCCGCAGGCTGAGCCACGGATCACTGCTGACAGCCGCCGAATCGGATCGTACCGTTCGTATGGCGCGAGTATATGCGAATGCGGTTGAAATGATAGGCGACCAGGACAAAGCCATAGAATGGCTTGGCACTCCGAACCGCGCGCTGGGCGGCGAAAGGCCTCTGGATCAGCTCGACACTGACACGGGCGCGCGCATGGTGGAAGACATCCTGGGCCGCATTGCCTATGGCGTCTACAGCTAATGCAGTTCTGGAGAATATGCCGCCGCCGCTATGCCGCAGAGGCCGCGAGCGGCGAGGGTGCTCGCCGGTATCGTGGCCGGTGGAACAGCCGAGGAGTGCGCGTGGTCTACGCCTCAACCTCGCTGTCGCTCGCCGCGGTTGAAACGTTCGTCAACCTGGAACCAAATCTACGACCGGCGGACCTCGTGGCGATCGAAGGTGTGATACCGGATGCGATTCAGACCGTTACGCTGGACGTGAACGCTCTTCCGCCGCGCTGGTACGAAACGAGAGACGAATCCTTACATCGATTCGGGGACGAGTGGATTCGGGATGGACGGAGCGCCACGCTGCTTGTTCCGTCCGCGGCGATCCGCGGGGAATGGAATGTGCTGCTGAACCCTGCTCATGCTGAGTTCTCCAAGATCGGATTTCGGGGTCCGAAGCCGTTTGAATTTGACTCGCGCATGTTCCGGTAGCCAGGGCAAACAGTTCATCTTGACGGGTTTCGCCTGTAAGTAGCTGAAAATAAATGCTGGCTCCCCGGCATGGATTCGAACCACGAACTTGACAAGATTTGTAAGTCCCGTAACTTACTGATTCTAAGAAGTCGCAGAAGTCGTCAAAAGCCTCAAAAGCAGGGTCTCGGTACAAAATCGGTACAATTTATTCGTCGCCCCTCAAAGAGTTAGTGCGACGGAGTGAGCGGATGTTTTTACGCTGACGCGGCCGAAAGACCGGGAGGTCTCTGGGCAGTCCCTTTTTGAACACATCCTCAATCGCCGCGAGTCTCCTGTTCCCTGGCCGTAAGCTCCCTTTCCCTGAGAGCCTCGAACTCGGCTTCGATCAGCTCCCTACCATGGCGATAAGCGCCCCCTCTTTCCCTGACCGACCCCTCGCTTGTGGGTTTAGCGCAAGGCTTCAACCCATTCTCACGCTGACTCCAGCCTCCCTGAGTAGCGCCTCAGCGAAAATATGTTGCTCGCGATAGACCGAATTCGAATAGTCCCGCATTCTCTCTTGTGAAACCACAACCTCCTTGATATCCGATTGGATGATGCCTCGCGCACAATCAACACACGGCATCAGCTCCACGTACATGGTGCATCCTCTGAGGGCAATGCCGGTCCTCGCCGCATCGTAAATCGCATTCCGTTCCGCGTGTTCGATCCAGTCGTACTTGTCGGGTCTTGAAAGCCTACTGATCGGAAGCGCTTGCACGCCACGAGGAAGAGTATTGTGGTTTCTAACAAGGATTTCGCGTTTACGATTAACCACGATGCACCCAACCTTCGTGTCCTGATCTACGCTTTTGGTGGCCTCCGCTTGGCACTTTGTAAAACATTCGCGGTCGAAGTCGGGTGACGCCGTTGTGCTCGTGCTCTTGAGATCCAAGTAATGGGACCATGTGATCTCCGTGCCACCCGGTCCCGGTATTCTTTCCGGAAGCCGCCTCAACCGCAGGTCCTCTTCGGTGATGTCAAATATACGAATCTTTGGGTGCACCGGGTTCTTGCCTTCGGATTTCCCGATTGGCCGGAAGATCGCGACCCGCTTGCCATAGTTGCCCACCATCTCCGCGGCGGGGAGAGAGTCGCTGTCCCCGCTGATTAAGAGGACCTCGTCACAAGGCGAAAACGGGTCGCGACCTGCGTACGACCCATGGCGAGGGTCACGAGATGACATGATCGCGTCTCTAACCATGCTGATAGCCAGGTTTGTATCGGTTTGTTTTTCCACCCTCGGTTTATCGTCAGGCTGATCGTAGTAGCCCTTGATGACGAGAACGCGGTCCATGGTTCCAAACTTCAGGGCGTCAAGCCAGAGTTGTTGCCGTTGAGCTTCGCCTGGGTTTATTTCAAGGTTGCGTACCGGGGCCGTGAAGTATTTGACCGCCCCCACCTTCGCACCAGGGAACGCTCTCTTGACAAGCCAGTCGGATAACGCCCAGAAGTCACACCAGCCTAACTCCAGGTTCCTCTTGCTGATCGAGTAGTAGAAATTGTAGCCGTCGATATAGACGTTGCAGACACTGACTACGGTTTCGGATTGCGGCACGGCACGTCGCCCCCTTACCTGGAATAATGGTCTACTCACTCTGCGGCTGCGGCTGACCGCAAGCGACGGCTGCGGACTCTCCTCCAGACATCGGTTGACGGTGCTTCAGGATCACGCTTCGGACCGTGGACCGTCTGATCCTTAGCCCCGGCGTTCAGCGAGCGGAGCTTTGCTTCCGCCGCCGCCCAGTCGCGAACGCCGAGCGCCTGACGCGGATATTGCTCGCTGTCTGTCGTCCCGGTCAGCCAGATCGGGCACTCGCAATCCGTGAAAAATCTCTTGTGGGAGGTGGAAAGTTTGAGCTTGTGGACGCGGCAGTCCACCGAGTGACGGCGGTAGATGGAGAGTGGCACAGGCCCATTCTACACCCTGTTTTTGTACTAGCCCGTGTACAACTGGCTTTTCACTATCTGTATCTTATAGATTCTGAAAGGATTGGCTCCCCGGCATGGATTCGAACCACGATAGGAGCGGTTTCTTGC
>OMOG01000760.1 GCA_900290305.1 Candidatus Sulfopaludibacter sp. SbA4 | reverse complement strand
AGCCGTCACCCGATTTCGAGCCACCGCTGCAACCAACAGAAACAAATAAACTTAGCACCGAGCAAAAAAATGCACGCGAAAACGCCAATCTAACCGTCTCCCCGTCACCGCCCCCACTTTTGGTACGATGCTTCGATGGGGCCAACCAGCGGCCGCACCGCCGTCATCTCCACCTTCGCCTCCCTCGCCAGCCTCTTGGCCGCCCTTACCTGCTGCCTCCCCCTGGGCACACTTCTCCTGTCCGCGGGCTCCGCCGGAGCCTCCCTCTTCTCCGAAAAACTGCGCCCGTGGCTCCTCGCCCTTTCCCTCGCCGCCCTCGTCCTCGCCTTCGTCCAAACCTACTTCCGCGGCCGATGCGACTTCCGCCATCGCCGCCTCCGCACCTGCCTGCAGTGGTTCTCCGCCACCGTCGTTCTCGGCATGCTCTTCATGCCGCGCTATGTCTCGAGCCTCATGGCGGGCCGCCTGCCGTCATTCTCCGCCGCCAGCGACCTGCGCGATTTCGACGAGCGCCAATTCACCCGCGACTTCGACGCCGCCCTCAGCCAGACGCGAATCGTTCTCCTGCTCTCGCCCACCTGACCGGCCTGTCTGCGGGGGGCCTCCGCAGTCGCCGATATGTTAAAAGCCAATCCCCGCGCCAACGTGCGCGTGTTCGTCGTCTGGGAGCCCGTGCTCCTCACCGATTGGCGCCGGCCTCCCGCGTCCCAGACCTCCTATGTCCCGGACCGCCGCGCGGCGCACTACTGGGATATCGGCCGCCGGCTCTCCGCACTTTATGGTGGGTCCGCCAACCTCGATGCCCTCGCCGAGACGCGCCACAAAGCCTTCCGCATGAAGAACGTGGTCTGGGACACCGCCCTGGTCTATCCGCCGGGCGCCCGCTGGGGACAGCCGGCAAAGCTGCTCGTCGCGCCCGTGGTGGATTTTCGCGACGACCTGGCGAAGGCCATCCCATGAGCGTATTCCTGCAAATCGACCCGAACCCCAACTGCGACCCGCTCGACGGCATGGTCTTCCAGCCCCGCACGCCTCCCCGCCCCGTCGCCCAGTTGCGCTACGAGCGAAACGGCGTCGCCGCCTGGTGCGACGTGACCGCCGTCGACGAAGGCCCGGCCTGGACCCCGGCGCAGGCCGTCATAGTGGATGATTCCGGCGACGGCGCCTGCTACCTGGTCTACGG
>OMOG01000479.1 GCA_900290305.1 Candidatus Sulfopaludibacter sp. SbA4 | reverse complement strand
ATCCTGTTCGCCGCCATTTACGTGTACCCGCTGCGCAAGAAATGGGCCTGGCTGCGCGCCATCGGCACTACCCGCCACTGGCTGGACTTCCACATCGTGATGGGGTTGGCGGCGCCCTTTCTGGTGGCGCTCCACTCCGCCTTCAAGTTCGGCGGCCTCGCCGGCATGGCGTATTGGATCATGCTGGCCGTCGTAGCCAGCGGGGTAGTAGGCCGCTACCTCTACGCCCAGATTCCTCGCAGCCGGAAAGACGCCGAGCTCTCGCTGGCCGAATTGCAGCGGATGAATGCGCAGCTCACCGAAGATCTGAGCGGCCAGAGACTCATCGCCGAAGAGGTCTGGCGTCCGCTGGTGGTGCCCATCCGCCGCGAAGAGGCGCTGAAAATGAACCTTGGCAAGGCGCTCGGGCTGATGCTCGTGTTGGATCTGGCGCGCCCCTTCCGCATGGCGGCGTTGCGGCGGCAGGCGCTCTCCTCCTGGGAGCGCGCCACGACGTTGGACGGGTTCCTGGCCAGCAGCCACCCCGACCTGGAGCGCGTGGTCGCCCTGGCGCGCCGCCAGTCCTGGCTCACCGCCAAGATCTGTTTTCTCGATCGAGCGGGCCAGATCTTCAAGCTGTGGCACGTGGTCCATCGCCCCTTCAGCTATGCATTCCTGTTGCTGTTGGTAATCCACATCGGCATGGCAATCTGGATGGGTTTCTTATAGGAGAATCATGAATACTCTCATTGCTTTTTCCCTTGCGTTTGCGGTGACCGCCTATTTTGTGCGCCGTGACCGCAACCGCTCTGCACGCTCCAAATCACCCAAGAACATGAGACCAACATGAGGAGACGCAAAGCCCTGGCCGCCTTGGCAGCGGCTCTCACCATTGTTTCCGTCGCATGGCTGCTCAGCCGGACGGGAGCGTCCGGCAGGCACGCCGGCGGACCCGCACCCAACCGCGCATGGGATACCGCCCACGAGAAGATCTTCCTGGCCGGGCAACTGCAACGCAATCCGACCCACGCGCCCATCCTCCTCCGCCTCGCGCAAATCGAACGGAGCGCCGGCAATCTGCAAGGCGCACGCGAATATCTGAAGAAAGCCGTCGCGGCCGGCGGCGGCCAGGTCGACATCCTCCTGGAGTTGGGCCTCGTGGATTCGGAGATGGGCGATCTTCGGGCGGCAGAAGCGCAGAATCGCGCCGTGTTGCAGATCGACAATCGGCAGCCCGACGCCCTGTACAACCTCGGTGCAATCGCTGCCAATCGCGGCGATTTGGATCAAGCCCGCCACCTCTGGACGGACGCCATTCGTTCCGGAGGAACTACTGATGCGGCGGCTAAGGCTAAAATGGCGGTGGAGCGCTTGCCATGAAGATGTTACCGAACGCGGCGAAGTTTCTCCTTGCAGTGGGAATCCTGCTTTGCTTCCCGATCTCGTGTCCATTGCGGGCACAAGTCTCTGGCGGCGTGCTCTCCGGCACAATCACTGGCCCCTCGGGAGAAGTCGTTCCTAACGCCAGGATTTCCGTCAAGAACGTCGCAACGGGTCAGGTGACGGAGGCCCAAACCAATCCGGCGGGCGTCTACACTGTACCCGATCTCCCGCCCGGCGATTACGAGGTCTCCGTTCTAGCGGAGGGATTCGGCAACAAAACCGCTAACGTGACCCTGGCCGCAGGCGCCCGGCAGACGACGGACCTGGCTCTACAGGCCCCTTCCGGCAATGCCGTGACACCTTCGCTCGGAGACCTGGGCTTTCCTCCGGATCTGATCAAGGGAAGCGCGCAGGACCAGGCCCGGCTCGACAAGCGCTCGCACATGCTCAAGACCCATCAACGGCTGGGTTTGATTACCACCGCTCCGCTAATCGCCACGCTCATCCTTTCCAACGGCGCCGCCGGCAGGAAGAGCACGGCGTCCGGCCGCGAGTTGCATGCCGCTTTGGGCGGGGTTACGGCAGGCCTGTATTTCACCACTGCGTACTTCTCCGTCTTCGCTCCCAAGGTGCCGGGAACCCCGGTCCGCGGGCCGATCCGGCTGCATAGGGCGCTGGCCTGGATTCATGGCCCGGGGATGGTCCTTACCCCCATCCTGGGCGCGCTGGCTTATGAGCAGCGAAACAAGGGTGAGAAGGTCCACGGGGCCGCCAGCTTTCACTCGGCGGTGGGCGTCGTCACCGGAGCCGCCTACGGGCTGGCGATTCTCTCCGTATCGATCAAATTCTGAGGCCGGATGTCCATGTACAAAATAGCAGCAGCGGTTCTCGCGCTGGCGCCTTGCTGGTCGGTCGCCGCGGACAGCCAATGGGTTCTCGAACAATCCACGCTCACGTATCACGTGTCCCACCCTCTGCATCAGATCGATGGCGTCAGCCACCAGGCACGAGGCAAAGCAGTCTGCCACGAAGGGCAGTGCGATTTTCTGATCGCCGTGCCGGTGAAGTCGTTCGATTCGGGAGACAACAACCGCGATCTGCACATGATCCAGGTGGCGCTCGGCGCTCAATTCCCCATGGTCGTCGTGCGCTTTCGTTTGCCCGCGGACGCCGCCTCATTGGCAACCATCAATGCCGATCTGGAGATCGAGTTTGCCGGCCAGACGGCGCACTACAAGCAGATCCCCTTCCAGCGCGCGTCTCAAGGAGGCAACGCCCGGATCACGGGTACCATTCCGGCAACGCTATCCGATTTCAAGATCGAACCGCCCTCGCTCCTGGCGATCCCCACCAAGAATGAGATACCGGTGCGCGTCGAAATGACATGGCGTCCCATGTGATCTCCCGCTCTGCTTCTCCGTTCACCGAATCGTCCCCCACCTCTGCGTGTGGACCGTCGGCCCCCACCAGGGCTTCTTCCGTTCCGCTTTCGGACGCCGGATCGCGTCCGCGGACGCCGTTCGCCGGTGGAAGCGTTGGCCCCGAAGAACTTATCGCGGCCCTCCGGTTGCACGGAGCGTCCGTATGAAGCGACTGGTGGAAGACCTGCGATACGGCTTCCGGATGCTTCTCAAGAGTCCGGGCTTCACCCTGGTGGCGATCCTGACCCTGGCCCTCGCGATGGGCGCCACCACCACCATCTTCAGCGCCGTCAACGCCGTGCTGCTGCGCAATCTGCCGTATCCCGACCCCGGCCGCCTTGTGCTGCTCTGGGGCGAAGAACGGCAGCGCGGAATCCAGCGCTCGCAAGTCTCGTTCCCCGACGTGGAGGAGTGGCTTCAGGAAAACCAGGTGTTCGAGGACGTGGCCGCCTACACGGGATCCTGGATGCCGGTGCTTTCCACGCCATCGGGTGTCGAACAATTGGGCGGTGCGCGCGTCTCCGACCGCTTCTTCCGCGTGATGAAGACCCAGGCGCTCCTCGGCCGCACCTTTCTGCCGGGTGAGCAACTCGAGCACTCGGGCGATGTCGCCGTCCTGAGCTACGCGCTTTGGGAACGGAGCTTCGGCAAGGATCCCAACGTCGTGGGCGGCAAGATCACCCTCGACAGCAAGCCCTACACGGTGATCGGCGTTCTGCCGGCGAGCTTCCGGCCGCTGCCCGTCCGCCTGGTGCATCGCACGTCGGAGATTTACCGCCCGCTCTCCAGGGATTTCGGCGACGAGACGCGCAGCGGCAGGCACCTGCGCGCCATCGCACGTTTGAAGCCCGGGGTAAGCCTGGCCCAGGCGCAGGAGGAAATGAACACCATTGCGCGGCGGCTGGAATTGGCCTATCCCGAAGAGAACCAGGGACACGGTGTGCGCGTGGTGAGCATGCGCGAGGACCTGGTGGAGAACATCCGGCCGGCGTTGCTGATTTTGCAGGCCTGCGTCCTGATGACGCTGCTGATCGCGTGCGCCAACGTGGCGAACCTGCTGCTGGCGCAATCCGCCGTGCGCCGCAAGGAGATGGCCATTCGCCAGGCGCTGGGGGCCAACCGCAATCAGTTGCTGCGCCAGAAGCTGACCGAGAGCCTGGTGCTCAGTGCATTGGGCGGCGCGGCAGGCCTGATGGTGGCGTTCTGGTGCGTGCCGGTCGTCGAAAGCCTCGGCTCGCGCACCATCCCCGAACTCGCGCAGGTGGATATCGATTGGCGTGTGGCCGCCTTTTGCGCGGTGCTGTCGCTGATCACCGGCGTGGTCTTCGGGCTGGTCCCCGCATTCGAACTGGCTGGCGTTCATCCCGCGGTGGCATTGGGCGAGGGCGTCCGCGGCTCGAGCGCGGCGGGCGGCAGCCGGCAGGGACGAAGGATTCTGGTGATCGCGGAAACGGCGGTCGCGGTGATGCTGCTGGTATGCGCCGGGCTGTTGGTGAACAGCTTCGTCCGCCTGCGGCACGTGGACCCGGGTTTCGATCCGCGGAACACTCTGGCGGTGGAGCTGGCTCTTCCATCCTCGCGCTATCCCGACGGAAGCGCGCGCGGGCACTTCGTCGCGAGCCTGTTGGAAGACATACGCCGGATGCCGGGCGTGGCGGCCGCCAGCGTCGTCAGCGTGCTTCCGGAATCCTCCAGCTCAAACCGCGTCTACCTGGATATCGAGGGCCGCGTGCTGCCGCCCTACGCCAGGCCGGCGCCCGACCAGTACGAAATAACGCCGGACTACTTCCGCACCATGTCGATCCCGCTGCTGGCAGGCCGGGCGTTTCGGGAAGACGACGATGCCGATCACCCGCCGGTGGCCCTGATCAACCTGACTGCCGCGCGCAAACTCTGGCCGGGCGAGGACCCCATCGGGCGAAGAGTCCGAACCGGCGGCCCAACCGCACCGTGGCGCACGATCGTGGGCGTGGCCGGCGATGTCTATCAGTATGGGTTGGACTCGCCGAAGACCATGCAGATCTACGTGCCCTATCGGCAGAACCGGGTTGCCAGCGTGATGCTGCTGGTGCGCGGCTTCCAGGATCCCCGGCCGCTGACCCCTGCAATCCGCGCCACCGTGGTGGCGCTCGACCGCGAACTGCCGGTGGCCGCCGTTTCGACCATGGATGAAATCCTGTCGGACTCGTTCTCGGGCCGGCGCTTCTCCATGATCCTGCTGGCGGCGTTGGGTGCGTCCGCGATGATGTTGGCGTCCATCGGAATCTATGGCGTGACCGCGTACTCGGTGGCGCAGCGCACGGCCGAGTTCGGCGTGCGGATGGCGCTGGGCGCGCAGGAGCGGAGCGTGATCCTGCTGGTGATGGAGCAGAACCTGGCCTGGATCGCGGCCGGCACAGTCATCGGGCTGCTGCTGGCCTCGACCTTCACGCGCCTGATGTCGAGTCTGTTGTTCGGGGTCTCGCCCTACGACCCGGCAACCTTCGCGGCGGCGTCGGTGACGCTCGCGATGGTGGCGCTGTCGGCGTCCTATGTGCCCGCGCGGCGGGCTACCCAGGTGGACCCGATGGCCGCGCTGCGGAGCCAGTAAGGGCGGACGTTGCCAGCATAGTAAGCCTATACGGGCGCGCCCGAACCACACGGCTCACGCCGTGGGCTGACCCGCATTTCTCACACTCCGCCGACCCGATGTGGCGCAGGCACTCGTGCCTGCCGCGTCGAGACTCGTCTCGACGCTTTTTCGCGGATCGTGCCACAATGTCGAAGGACGGCGTCGGCATGAGTGCCGACGCGGCAGGCACGAGTGCCTGCGCCACGTCACCGCATCGAACACCTGTGAGAATGGCGGCTAACTAGGCAAGGGCTTCGCCCTTGATATCCCTGCGGGATATGGGAGTCAGAAGTCAGGAGTCAGGAGTCAGAATCGCGGCGTCCGGCAGGCGATTGCAACGAAAGAGCTTGCCAACACAACGAGAACAAAATTCTCGTTTGGGCGCCCATAACGGGAACTAACGTCTTCCACCCTGCCGGGCGGGCACAACGCGCACCCGGGACAATTCTACGCCCGGCCCTTCCGTATGCCGCGTGATATGATAGCCGATACGCTCGGAAAGAATGCCGCGCAATGAGGACTTTAACCGTTCTGGGATCGACAGGCTCGATCGGAACCAACACTTTGGATGTTGTGCGGCGCAACCGCCACCTGTATGAGGTGTATGCGCTCGCGGCCGGCCAGAACGTGGACGCGCTGCTCCCCCAGGTCCTCGAATTTCGCCCCAAAGTCGTGGCGCTCGCAACCTCCGACGGTCTGAACCGTCTATCCAATAGGCTCACAGCAGCCGGACTGCCGCGAACCGAATGGCCCGAGCTGTTGTGGGGGGATGCCGCCCGTGTTCAGGTGGCCACCGCTTCCGAAATCGACACCGTGATTTCGGCCATCGTCGGCGTAGCCGGCCTGGAGGCAACCTACGAAGCGATCCGGCACGGCAAGCGAGTCGGCTTGGCGAATAAGGAAGTACTGGTATCCGGCGGCAGGCTGGTAATGGAAGCCGTGCGGGAATTCGGGGCGGAGTTGGTGCCGGTGGACAGCGAACATAACGGGGCGCACCAGTGCCTGCGCGCGGGTAACCGCGCGGAGGTGGCGCGGCTTATCCTGACCGCCTCGGGCGGGCCGTTCCGCAACACTCCCAAAGAGGCCCTCGCCTCCGTCACGCCGCGGCAGGCCCTCAATCACCCCACCTGGCGCATGGGCAACCGCATCACCATCGACAGCGCCACCCTCATGAACAAGGGATTCGAGGTGATCGAGGCGTGCTGGCTCTTCGATTTCGCTCCTTCGCAGGTGGATGTGGTGATTCACCCGCAATCCACCGTGCATGCCATGATCGAATACAGCGATGGCAGCGTGCTTGCACAGATTTCTGCGACGGACATGCGCATGCCTATCCAGTACGCGCTGACCTATCCCGGCCGGTCCGAAGCGCCGGTGCCGCGGATCGACTGGACGGAAGCGCGCAAATGGGAATTCCTGCCTCCCGATTTCGACAAGTTTCCGCTGCTCAAGCTGGCCTACCAGTGCCAGGAGGCGGGTGGATCGGCCACTTGCACCTTGAATGCCGCGGATGAAGTGGCGGTGGAGGCCTTCCTGCAGGGCACCATCGGCTTCACCTCGATTTACGAAATTGTCTCCGAAACGCTCGCCAAAATGCCGATGAGGAATCCAGGAACAATTGGCGGTATCCTGGAGGTGGACCGGGAGTCGCGTATGCTGGCGCGCGACCTGGTCACGGCGCGCGTGGCGGGGCCCGTAACGGTTTGAATTCATATGCTTGTCTTTATTGAAAATACTTTGTGGCTGCTGGTCCTCATCGGGGTGATGATTAATATTCATGAGCTCGGCCATTTTTGGGCGGCTCGCTATTTCGATGTACGGGTGGAGGCCTTCAGCTTCGGGTTCGGCACGCGCCTGTTCGGCTTCAAGCGCGGCGAAACCGACTACCGTTTTTCGCTGATTCCGCTCGGCGGATACGTCAAAATGGCCGGGGAGCAGGCCGCCGACGATACCGTCAACGACCCGCGCAGCGTGCTCGCCAAGCCCCGCTGGCAGCGCCTGATCATTTCGTTCGCTGGACCGTTCATGAACGTGGTGCTGGCGGTGGGAGTCCTCACCGGGCTCTACATGATCAAGTACCAGCGCGCTTCCGATGCCGATCTGGATCCCGTGATCGGGCACGTGGCCGCCGATTCCCCCGCCGCCAAAGCCGGCCTCCAGGAGGGCGATCGCATCGTCAAGCTCGACAGCAAGGTGAATCCCACCTGGGATGACGTGATCGTGCAGGAAGCCGAAGGCGCGTACCGTGCCCTGCATCTCACCGTGGAGCGCGGCGGAAAACGCGTGGATACCGTGCTGACCCCCACCCTGAGCGAGAAGTCGGGTGTGGGATACGCGGGCTGGGACGCGCGCGGCGAAATTCAACTGGTCGAAGTGGAGTCCGGCTTTCCCGCCGACAAGGCCGGCCTCAAAAAGGGCGACGTCATCCGCTCGGTCAATGCGACCCCCATCCATTCCGCCGGCAAGCTGCAGGAACTGACCAAGAACAGCGGCGGCAAGCCGGTCGCGATTCAGTACGAGCGGGACGGCCAGCAGCACGAAGTATCGGTGCAGCCGGTTTTCTACAAGGGTGACGGGCCGGGGCGCTGGTTCATCGGGGTGGGGCCGCAACCCAAGTTCAACATCATCACCACGCGCCTGTCGCTGCCCGATGCCTTCCGCGAATCGCTCAGCCAGAATGGCAAGAACGCCATGATGATCGTGGAGGTGCTGAAGGGCGTGATCGAGCGGCGCATGTCCACCAAGAACCTCACCGGACCGATCGGCATCGCCCAGATGTCCGGCGAAGCCGCGCGCGAAGGCCCGTCCGCGTTCTTCCTGCTGATGTCGATGATCAGCCTCAACCTGGCGATTGTGAACCTGCTCCCCATCCCCATCATGGATGGCGGCGTCATTCTGATGCTGCTGGTCGAGATGACCATGCAGCGGGACCTGAGCCTCAACGTGAAGGAAGCCATGTTCAAGGTTGGGTTCGTTTGCATCATGCTGCTGGTGGCTTTCGCCATCTACAACGACATCTCGCGAATCCTCCCCGCGGGGTAGCACAGGCATTCTTGCCTGTGTAGCGTTCAGGTTTCGCGAGTACCTACTTCATCTTCGCCTGCGTCTCGCCGATGCTGTAGTCCAGCCAGCCGCGCTCGTTGCTGTTCTGGCAATGATCGCGGAGATTCTCCAGCGCCCTAAGCCGCACTTCGAGCGCCGGGCGATTCGCCCCGTCCGCCGCCAGCGCGGCTTCCGTCAGGCGTAACGCCTCCACCGCCTGCCCCTCCGCCAGCCGCTCCCGAGCCAGCTTCGTGACGCCCTCCGGCCCGCCCGCCACCTTTACCAGGTCGCCGTAGACCGACGACGGCGGGCTGTCGTACATGGTCGCAGGGTTGAGATCGAACCAGCCTGCATAGCCTTCGTAGATTCCGCGAATCGACCAGCTCAGCTTTCCGTAGCTCTCGCCCACCACCAGGCGTTCCGGCAGCCGGATCTCGCGCATCAGCGTGTAGACATCCTTGCCGGCGTTCATCCCTTTCACCACCTCGTCGTGCACGTAGAGGATCGCGTCGCGGTAGCGCGTGAGGCGCCGCGCGATCTCGTCCGCGCCGCGGATGGGCCGCCCGTGGCTGGGCAGCACCAACTCCGGCCGCCAGCCCATCACCTTGTCGAGCGAATGCACGTAATCCAGCGCCCACCGCGGCTGGGTTCCCCGCAGCGTATAGATGTTGGGGAACGACTCATAGTAGTTGTCGCCGGTAAACGCGGCCTTCCATTGTGGTATCCATACCGAGAGATGGTCCGGCGTTTCCCCGGGAGTAGCGTAAATCTCGAACCGGATGCCGCCCAGCGTGAAATCGTACCGGTCGCCGAACAGAATGTCAGGCTCGATCTTCGCGCCCTCGTTGCCGGGCCACGCGGGCGCCGCCGCCGGCCGCTCGCGCGCGAACTGGGCCGCGTTGCGCAAAGCGAAGAAGCCGTTCAGCCGCGCCTGGTACTTGACAAAGTCGACGTGGTTCTTCTGCCCGATAACGTGCGTTCCCGGTTCTTTCCATAGCGGGATCCCGCCGGTATGGTCGCCGTGGCCGTGCGTCAGGATAATGTACTTGACGGGCGCGGCGCTCTTCTCCTTGAGCAGCTTGACGTGCAACTTGGCCGGGCCCGGGCTGGAAGTGTCGATGACGATGTTTCCCTCGGGCGTCGTCACCAGGTAGGTATTGCCGAACCCCACCGCCTGGTAGATATTGGGCGTGATCTGGACAGCCTCGCGCGCGTCCATGCCTTCGCGCGTGAGCTCGACCGGATTGGGCGGCATTTGCGCAAATACCGCGCCGGCGAACACCGCCGGAAGCAGCTTCCTCAGATTCCCGCCCCATCGCATACAGCTTGCCCTCCGATCTCAGGCCACGATTATCTGCGAAACCCCACGGGTTTTTCAAGGGGTTCCCGAATTGTGCCCGCGGGGTAGCTAAACTTCGGGCGCGGCAGAACTCTTCGAGCGCTCCTCTCTGATCCGGTCCGCTTTTTCGATGACGGTTTCCCGCAACCCCTCCGGCACGCGCTCAAGCACCCGTTTTCTTCGCGCCTGTGGGCCTGGAGTGGCCCTCTCCTCGGCCGGTTCGTCAGCCCGCAGGAGGTCCAGGACAAACCGATACATCTGGGCCATCTCAACAATTGACGGCTCCGCTTTCCCCTCAATCTCGCCGACTAGGCGTTCAGACCCGGCTAGCGGCAGACTGCTGAGAACGGTTTGGAGCACCTGCTCGGCGACAGCCAATGAGGCGCCGTGGCTTTCGGCCAGTCGGTGACCGGCATCGAACACCTCCGATTGAGCTTCATCGTGACGTCCCAACCGCCGGAGCGACCTCGTCAGGAAGAGATGCGCCCAAACGACAGCAGGATCCGTGGAATCGAACCGAGTGATCGCACCTCGGAGCAACTCCGCCGCCTGGCTGGCCTGCTCTGTCTGATACGAATTGCCGAGGTATAACATTGCGAAGCCGACCTGCCTCCGCACCTCGGCCTGCCCGCTCTCGGCAAAGCGGCCGATCACATCCCGGTAGACCGCTGCCGCCTCATTGGCTCGCCCGGATTGATCCAGTCGGAAGCCCAGATTCACGATCCAGCAGACAGCGCTTTCATCAAGCGCAGGATAGGAGCTATCGCCTAGACGGTCCATGATGCCCGTGTAAATACTCATTTCCTCATCAATATGTCCAGAGACGCCTAAAGCGGTGGCCATGTTAACCATTGCGCCCGTGACCGACTTGCGCAAGGAAGGATCCTCGCTGTCACCAAAACGAGCGATGGCCTCGCGGCTTGTTTCCAGAGCCTCCTTAACACGCCCGGACCGACCGAGCATTCCACTCAGGTGTACCATCGAGCTGGCTACCTGTCCCTGCTGCGCTATTTCGAGGTTACTGCCGAAACGGGAGATAAGTTCTCGGCACGTTGCCAACGCCTCATCTAGTTGCCCGCATTGACGAAGCGCGATGCTGAGGTTGATCGCTGCGTTGACGACATGCGTCCGCACTGCCGGCATTGCACTCCCCCCGAAGCGCGCGATAAGGTCGCGGTAGGCCGCCAGCGATTCCTCGACTCGCTCGCACTCACTTAGCCTGAAAGCAAGGTTGAATGCGGCGTTGGCAACATTCAACTGGACTGCCGATGTCTCGCTGTCTCCGAGGCGCAAGATAAGGCCGCGGTAGGTCGCTATTTCCTCATCGGCGTTGCCGGACCGGCCCAGAGTGACACCAAGATTCACCATGACGGCAGCCACCTGCCCCTGCAGCGATGGTTCCGTACTTTCGCCGAAGCGTGCAATGGTCTCGCGGTAAGCCGCCAATGCCTCGCCGATCCGGCCGGCCTTCACCAATGCCGCACCAAGGTTAACTAGCGCACGTGCCACAAATTCCCGCGTCTCGGTGTCGCTGCTGCTGCCGAATCGCGCAATCAGGTCGCGATGGGTGGCTATTTCATCCGCAGTTCGCCCCGATTGCCGGAGACTCACTGCAAGGTTCAACATCCCCAAAGCTACATTCCTACTCAGCGCGGGTTCGCCGTCCTCGCCAAAGTGCTCTATGAGGTCGCGGTAGGCCGCCATTTCCTCCTCAGCGTGCCCGGATTGACCCAAAGCCAGGGCGAGGTTAGACATCGCGGCAGCTACTCCTACCCGGACTGGCGCAAAGGCGCTGTTCCCGAAACGAGCGATGACTTCACGACAGATTGCAATGGCCTCCTGGAGTTTCCCGGATTCACCCAGGGCGGCACCGAGGTTTACCATCCCCTGAGCTACCTGCGTTTGCACCGCCGGCTCGGTACTGTCGCAAAAAAGGGCGACAAGTAGACCCCAGGTTGTGAGCGCCTCCTCAACACGCCCAGCCTGCTGCAGCGCGATTCCGATGTTTGCTAAAGAGAGCGCGATCTGTTCCTGCACAGCGGGTTCACTCCTGCTGAACAGAGCAAACCCCTGGTTGCTGACTTCGATCCGCCCGGCTCGGCCCAACCAAGCTGCGGGCGCTGCCGTTGCGCCGGCGACGTTGCGTTGCGTGCCCTGCGATACGGAATTGCCAAAACGAGCTATTAGATCGTGATAAACTGCCAGTTCCTTATCGATCCGCCCAAGTTGGGCCGCGGCGGCAAGGATGCAGATCATTGCGTGAGTCGCCACTTGTTGAGTCGCGGGTTCCGTGCTCCCGCTGAGTCGAGTGACGACATCGTGCCAAGCGGCCACAGCCTCTTCGACATGCCCAGACCGGCTCAATGAGGTGCCGACGTGGAACGTGGCCGTAGCGACATATTCTTGCATGTTGGGTTCGACACTGTTCCCAAAGCGGACAATGACTTCGCGGCTGGCCGCCAGAGATTGTTCAAACTGTCCTGATTTACCCAATATGGCACCGAGATTCACACCCGCGTGGGCCACATGCTTCTGCACGGCGACTTCGTCACTGCTGCCGAAGCGCGCAGTGAGGTCGCGGTAAACACCAAGTGCCTCCTCACGGCTCTTGGATTCCCACAGGGCGATGCCGAGCCTGACCATCGCGCGAGCGACTCGCTCTTGATCAGCCGGTTCTTGGCTGCTCTCGAACCGGGAAATAGTTGCCCGTAGCGCCTCGATGCTTTCTTCACCCTCCTCCAGTTTGGGGGTCTCGACCAGACTCTCCGCAACCGGTCCGGCGATCGCCATCTCCTTCTCACATTCCATCCACAACTGCTCCCGCTCGGCGCTGCCTATCGGTGACCGGGCGTAATCGAGCGCCGATCGGATTTGCACCGTGGTCGTCTCCAGGAGGTCATGCTCTATCGCCAGTCGCGCTGCGGTCATTTCCGCAGACAGCGCCGCGAGGGTCGATTCGAGTTCCGATGGAGTATGCCAGATTGCGAGGAACCGAACCAAAGGCTCGAGCATACGCCGCCCACTGCGATAGTGAAGCCAAGTGCGGAACAAGCCGTCGGTCAACTCGAAGACCGAGCCCTTTCCCACACGGCCTCCCGCAGGAGCAATGTGTCCTTCATCCAGCAGGCGTTTGACCTGAGTGGAAAGCGAACGCTCCGGCAATCGCGTCAACTCCGCGATTTCCGAGATCGTCAAGTTCTTGTGCGAAAGGGCTACGGCTTTCACGATCGCCCGTTCCCGCGGCGCCAGTCGCGCCAGGCGCGCTTCAAAATATGCCGTCTGCGCATCGAGGAGTTGCCTTAACTCTTCGACCATGGCGCGGATACCAGGCTCTCCGGACATGACCGAGAAGCCCATCACGGCAGCACGAGGATTACCCCCAGCAAGACGATGCAGTACCCGCCACCTTAGCCGGCTCTCGGGTCGCCCCGGATCGTCCTCTACATCCACCGTCCGTCCCGTAAGCGTCTTGAGCTTGCCGAAGAGGTCACGGAGATTTTCCTCGGACATCGGGCGGAGTCTGCGTTCTCGCAAATGACCGAACAGGGGAGAGCCGGGTCGCGAAAGCTTTGGCAGATAGCGAGTTGGGGTAGTGCTGATGAAAAGGAACTCCTTGTCATCCGAAAGCAAGGAGCGCAGCCTGCCTGCTTCCATCGTCCCCCGTTGCCCGCTGATGCTCTCCAACCACGCATCCAGATTCTCCATCAGGACGACGAGGATCTTACCGCTGCGTTGGGCTTCCCTCTTCAGTAACTGACAAACATCGTCGAAAAGAGCAGGATCGTCACCGCCATAAGTGATCTCGGAAATAGCCTTGGAGACACAGGCCGCCGCTGGGCCGTTGCCATGCTGATCCAGTTCCGCCGCGAGACGGCTGGCTACCGCAAGCAAGAGCATCCCGGCAGAGTATGCCTCGTAGGCCTCGGACTCGCCGAGCCACACTGGCAAGAAAGCCGCCGAGAGTTCCGAATTTCGATGGATGCGATGGTACAAAATGGCAATCAGATGGGTCTTTCCCATGCCGCGGGGACCCCGAATCAGCCAGTGCTGCCGCGTGGCGGATTTAGCCTGCAGCCGAAGGTCATCCTGTAGCTCATGGAGGATGTCGTCCCGGCCCACCAGCATTTCCTCGAGCCGCTCCCACGACTCCTCGCGCGGATTGTACGCCAGCGGAACCGGGTTACTCATCTTCTTCGTAAACTCCCATCTGGGCTCGCCACCAGTGCCGGAACAGCCGCGATACAAAGCTGACGCGGCCAGCCTCAGTCCGCACCGGGAAAGTCTCGTTCAGCCAGGATCGAAGTCTCTCGCCCTCCGCCGGCCCGAAGCTGCTCAAAACTGCCCGTACCTGCTCCTCACTCACTCCGGTTTCGAAAGGCTCCCGTGCAATAACGTTCAACGCCTCGGATATGGCCTCGGCCCCCTGGTTGATCTCCTGCGCCTTTCGGCGTATGTGCACGTCGAAGTCGTCGAACGATTCGGTGGTACCAATGAAACCTCGAAAAAGGTCTTCGCATTGTGCGATGCTCGTCACGCCACCGCGCTTGACCTCGCTCATCAGAGCGTCGAGGAACCGCA
The DNA here is from genome assembly GCA_900290305.1 of Candidatus Sulfopaludibacter sp. SbA4. Classification (GTDB taxonomy): domain Bacteria; phylum Acidobacteriota; class Terriglobia; order Bryobacterales; family Bryobacteraceae; genus OMOG01. The sequence goes on along the minus strand of OMOG01000479.1, from coordinate 23,238 downwards.
ACGCAGGAAAAGGAACCGTGAGATCCACGTGGCTCTGCAGCCAGGCGATATCTGCGGACTCGGCCACAATTCCGGAACCCAGCAAGACCCGCCGTAGTTCACATTCCGGATGCCGGAAGTCCAGTGGTCTAAGCGACACCCTATGCAGCCGGGAGAACAGATTGGGGAGTTGATCCTGCGCCAGGCTTAGCTCGGAACGCAGATAGTCCAGCCAATCCACAGAACCGGCAACCACAAGCATGCCTCCATGTTCGCCCAGTGGCTCGGCCAGTGCGGCCAGGAATGACAAGATTTCCCGGCGCCGTGATTCTTCGCCGGCTTCCTTCTGCTTGACAGCTCCAAATAGCGCAACCAGCTCATCCACAAAGAGCACGAGCGGTTTGCCGCTGTTGCGGCATACCGCGCCGATGGACTCCCGAAGAGTGCCCGCCGGGTCAATTTGCGCAACTCTACAGGCCGTTCGATAGCCTTCACCCGTTGCCAGCGATCGGAAGCGCGCGGCAACGTCGGCTGGAGTAGTATCCCGCTCGAGATTGAGCGGGATGGTTTTGAATTCTCCATCCAGCCTCGCCTGCAATTGTCGCATCGCCGAGGTCTTGCCCATGCGGCGGGGAGCGTGAAGAAACAGGCTCTCGCCGGCCCGGATCCGCGCTCCGAGATCTTCTATCTCCGCCAACCGGTTCAGGAATTGAATTCCCTCCGCAGGGCTGCCCACCGCCCCACCGGCCCGCGGGAGCAACTCCGAGTCCCCGGCTGCTATGTGGTCGATCACGGGCTCCAGCAACGCCGCTAGTTGATCCCGGTTTAGTCCGGCGAATTCGAGTGTTTCGAATCGAACCAGGTCGGCGCTGAACAGCCGACTATCGACTAGGGAGATCTGGCCGGGATCCGCGACGGCATGCCACGCAAACCCGTGGTGCCCACGCTCCTCAACGCGATGGTCGCAAACCGACTGAATGTCGCTGAGCACATCGATATCGGCGGCGCCCTCCACCAGGAAGAGCAGAATCCGCGACCTCCACCGGCCCTGTGGGTCGATCCATGCCAAGGCCTTGCCCGTCTTTAAGCTCTCGTTTCGCAACCGCATGTTGTCCTTCTACTCCGCACCCGCGGTGCGGCGTGCGCGGAGGGCCCCCAGCAGACGGTCGAAAGTGAGGTCGGCAACGTAGAGCAGTTCGCTGATCGCGTAAGCCTCAATTCTGTGACTTTCGTCCACAGCTTCGCCGCGGCGTTTGGGCTCATACATCAGAAAATGGTCCTTCTTGTCCCACGCCTCCTGGAACATCGTCTGGACTTGAACTTCGACTTTGATCCGTAGATTGGTCTTTCTGTAGAAGATTCCTTTGAAGCACTTCTCTCCACTCTTCCGCTTCTCGGGACCAAGATCGACCAGGTTTCTCAAACCGTGACTTTGAAGTGCGAAGTCCTCGGAGAGGGAGCGCTGCGCCGCGGAAAGGCGGCCAAGGTCCTCCGGCTTGCATGTGTAGGGCTCTTGGAGCTTCGAGCAAACAGCCTTTACATCCGAGAGGAAGTTCAGGACGATTCGAAATCGCGCCAGATCCTCCATCTCCTCCAGGAAATTGTCGAAAGCCAGCGGAGGCCTTACGCCCGCTGGATCCCAATCGCGCACCATCTTGTCGAGGATGCTTTCCGGCGATTTGACCAAATGTCCCAAGTCCGACCGGTAGAAGAGGCGGTGCCTCTCGGACGAATGCAGCGACCCTTCAACCTCCTCGATAACGCCCTGAATCCTGGCATGGAGCGCGAGGGCTGTGTTCTCGAAACCAACGGTGGCCAATTGCCCGCGGATCCAATTCGCCACGCTGCCTTGGTCTGCGCTCGGCGAGGGATCCGCCGGTGAGGCCGGGTACCCCGGATGCCCCCATGGGAAGTGATCTCGAATGAACCGATCTATCTTGGATTCAGAATCCACGGGGAGCACCTCGATTCCAGGTTTACCAACTACATTGTTGTCCAACTATTTTGTCATGCAACTATTATGTTGTGCAATTTGCGCCTTGTCAACAATACGCCGGAACTAGGGTGCCACGGCCAACTCCTTACGGCGATAACTCAAAACCCCACAATACTTTACGGGCTATTTGCCAATCTCCTGAGCGTCGGCTCCCCGACCTGTGGCTCAACCTCGCTACGGCTGCAAACCCTACTTCCCCGCCGGGTAGCCGTGGAGCTGCGGGCCGACCACATTGGAATAGTGCCGACGATCGCGGCCGTCGTGTCTCCCGTCAGGAAGCCGACGGCGATCTTGCCGGCCGGCATCGGTGCGAAGAACTGCTGGGGATCGCCTCCCACGTTGAAGCCGTGCAGCAGCAGTTCGGTTATGTCGGCGATAGTGACGAGGGAAGCGTCCGCTTTCGTCTCGGCGATAATGCCGCCCGCGCGGATTCGCCTCGCGTTCTCGCTGAATTCATCGAGTACTTTTGGCAGTCCTTCTTGCCGGGACCCCTTGAAGCATGCCTTCGGCGCTTATGTCTTCGTCAATCTCAGGCCATCGGATTCCAGAACCGTTGCCGATGATCTCGAACCTTGCACGCTGTTCGGGAGTAGCCTCCGAGAGCCGCCATGACCACACCAACGGAACACTAATCGTCCGGCCGTCCACCAACTGGGCGGTAATCGAGTCCTCAGTGACCGAAACATTTTGAATACGCGCGTCGACCCTAGTCGCAATGCTCATGCCAAGCCTCCAAAATCGTCTCCACGTTAAGTTCTATCTGGACGCGGATCTGATTCAATTCTCGCGCCGAAAAACCATCGTTGCGGGCCAGCGCCAGGGGCGTGAGCCAGTATTTGCAGAGCTTGTTCTCGCGTTGAACGTGTACGTGCTCGGGTTCGTTGCAGTCGAAGCTGTAAAAGAAAAAGCGGTACGGTCCGGGAATGTTCTAACTGTCGGCATTCCGCGCCCTCATAGCCGCATACGCTTCATCGTATCGCAACAGAAGATCCTCTCGTAGAGATTTTGAACACCGATTCGTCCTGTGAAATCATGTCCCCGGCCGGATATTCGGACGCTCCCAAGGAGATCCCGATGGCCGACAATTCCTCAGAACCGTTTCCCTGTCGGATACCCGTGGAGCTGCGGCCGACCACATTGGAGAACTTAGCTGTCGCTCTCTGGTCGGGGAGTGAGAGAATGGCGGGAGGACAATCTATCTACCATGTCGAGCCCTGAAAACACTCCGAGACTATTTGTATACCACTACGAACATCTGGATAATCTCGATTTTGTAAAGCGACCGGAAGATGTCTATAACCCAGATGAGCTTGAGCAACGCAGCGCGACCGTGCGAGCCGCCCTTGTGTCTGCGGGGTGGGAGGGTGACGGCGGCCTTGGATTGATTTGGCTGCCCCCTTTCGTTGACGTTGGCGTGGAAGACACGTGGGGCGTCTACCTCTGGCACGTCAAGCAACGGAACAATGGAGTTTCTTGGATCGCCTCCGAGTGCCCGCTCACGTCCTGGCGCCTGCTGCAGCAGAACAATCCACCTCCGGTTAATTGAGCCTGGGCCAGCCTGTGGGCCGCGCGGTCCCGTGAGCGCTGCAAAACCTACTTCGCGGCCGGATAACCGTGGAGCTGCGGGCCGACCACATTCGAGAAATTGTAATTCCCCCGCCGGTCGGCGTCGATAGTCCAAAACATCGCGCCGATCATGCCGTGGTAACCGGCGGGCTGCCGCAGCTTGTACGTCGTCCCGGCGGGAGCCTTGCCCGTTATGATATAGTCCATTGCCTGGCCGACGATCGCGGGCGTCGCGTCTCCCGTCAGGAAGCCCACGGCGATCTTATCGGCCGGCATCGGCGCGAAGAAGTGCCGGGGATCGCCTCCCACGTTGAAGCCGTCGAGCAGCAGCTCGGTCATGGCCACGTGATAGTCCACGGAGCCGGGCTGGTAGATCTCGCCATCCAGACCTTCGAGCGGCGGCGTGTTATAGCTCTGCACATCCATAAAGGAAAGCATGTCGCGAAGCGCGTACGCGATGGGCAGGTAAGAGCCGAACTGGCCGCCATAGCTGGGGTAGCCGGAGGGAATCTGTGTGCCCTCGGGCACCAGGCTGATCATGAAGCGCGGTCCGAAATGATCGTGCAACTGGCGCAGGGCCGAAATGAGGTTCACGATGGATGGCGTGGTGGGATGCTTGTAGTCCTTGTCTCCCGGCTCGATCGAGAGTGACGGGCTTTCGAAGTCGATGTCGATGCCGTCGAAGCCGTACTCGCTGACGATGGCGGTGACCGAGGAGACGAAGCTCGGCACGCGCTTCGGATCGGCCAACGTGAAGTGCTGTCCGCCGCCGCCGAGCGAAATCATGACCTTCTTCCCTTGGCTTTTCAACCAGGCAATGTCCCCCTTGAACTGTTCGGTATCCAGGCCCGCGGGCGTGTGGAACTGCATGGTCCCTTCGGGCGCATTCCGGTCCGGTGTGGAGAAGGCGACGAGGATGACGTCCCACTGCGGCGAGACCTCGCGCAGCGGGATGGTGGAGCCCGGGCCGCCGTAGCCGGCCCAGTAGCCGATAAGCTGATGGCCGTTGGGCGGCCCGCTCACCGGAACCGCCGCCGCCGTGGGTGTGGGAGGCCCGGAGGCGCCGCGGCCGCCGCCGGAACGTCCTCCGCGCGCCGGGCACGGCCTGGCAGGCTCGGGGAGCGCCCGCGCGTCCGGGAAACTGTAAGTACTGCCCAGACCTTCCGAAGCCCCGGTATACCAGGGCAGCAGGGCTACGTTCTGCAGGTGCCAGGTAGTTCCGCCCAGATCGGCGGCAAAGGCCTTCGATGCCGGGAAATTGTTCTTGAGGTTCGTATTGGTGGGCTCGAGAAGAAAATACTGGGAGGCGACGCCCGTGCCGCCGCACCCGCCCTGGTCCCCCGGACGCATCGAGGCGGGACGCATCCAGCCGGGAAACGTATTTCCCGGAGCTTTGACGTTACGGCTCCTCGACAGGGAAACGCTCAGCAGGGGATCGTGCAGCGGATCGTTGATGAACTCCGCGAGCTGCTGCGTGAGTGGCTGCACGTCGCCATCCTCGACAACCGTGGGTGCGGCATCGAGAAACGATCCGAGCACGAAGGAGTTTCCCGTGGCGGAGTCGACGCCATGCGTTCCCCAGGAGCAGCAAATCGTGGCGTCGCCCTCGGCGTAGTAAGTAGTGTTGTGGGTCATGGCCATGACGAGCTTGCCTTCCTGTTTGGGAAGCTGCTTGAAGAGCTCCATTTGCAGAAACTCGATGTCCACCACGGCCATAGAGCTGCCGGTCTTCTTCGAGGTGAGGACATACCCGAAGCCGGCGGGGACGGCGATTTTTACCGGCTTCACTTCCGGCTTGCCCAGCAGCGTGTGCGCTTCCGACTTGGGAAATGTCGCGCGCAACATGGCGTCGGCATACTGGGTCGTGCCGCCGGTGGGGAAAGCGAATTTGGAGAAGACCGGTGAGCGGAGGACGCGCGCCACGTCCGGGGCGGCGTCCATGAGGAAGGGCTTGCCGGCGATCTTCTTCGAGTCACCTGCGGTTTTGTTCGAGTCAAAAGTCAGCGTGACCGGAACCAGCACCGTGAGGATGGTGGTGGTGCCGGCCTGCGCCGGATCGCGGCCGGCGAGAGTGTAGGAGCCCTGGCCGAGGGCTCGCTGGAACGTGGGCACGGTGCCTTGCGCGTGCGCCAGGCGTACGGGTGGGACGAGGAAGAGCAGACCGATGGCGAGGATTCGCATATCCGGATTCTAGCTCGATTCGCCCCTCGCCGTGCCCGCCTGCAACATTTAACACCTGGGTTAACTTTCTTCCTTGATTCCCGCGAGAGCCCGGCATATTATTTAACGAAGTGGTTAACTCTCAGAAAAGGGTGACGGCGGTTTTTGCGGCATTGGCCGATCCCACCCGGCGGCGGATTGTGGAGCGCCTTACCAGGCACGGGGAAACTCCCGTCACTGCGTTGGCCGAGCCGTTTCACGTCTCGCTCCCGGCCATCTCCCGGCACCTGCGGGTGCTGGAGCGCGCCCGGCTCATCCAGCGCAAGCGCGATGGCCGGGTCCATCGGATCCGCGCACGCCGCGACGGCCTTCAGGATGCGCAGAAATGGATGGCGCAGTGCGCGGCCATCTGGGATTCCAACTTTGACGCCCTGGACGAGTTGCTCAAAACCCAGCAGCGAAAGGAGAAGCGACGATGAAATCGGAAGTGAAGATCGAAGGCAATCGCCTGCAAGTGACCCGCGTCTTTGACGCTCCGCGCCATCTCGTGTTCGGCGCCTGGAAGGACCCCGTCCTGCTGCGGCAGTGGTGGGGCTGCAAGGACACCACCAAGGTGGAATGCGAGATGGATTTCCGCGTGGGCGGTTCCCTCAGCTACAAAATGAACATCACCGGCGCCGGCGAATTCTCGTATACCGGCCAGTACGACGAAATCGTCGAGCCGGAGAAGATCGCCTGCCATTGGGGATTCGGCGCGGCCACCATGCGGGTCAGCGTGGAGTTCATCGAGCAGGGCGGCCGCACGAAGCTGATCCTGACGCAGGAAGGATTCCCGGACCAGAGCATGTGCCAGTTCGTCTCGCAAGGGACCGATGAGGCGTTCGACAAGCTCGACCGGCTGTTGGTTTGCCAGGAGGCGTAGTGCCCATGAACTACACCCGGATGGTTCTGTCTGCCGTCGCCGCCATGATCGTGTTCTTCATTTACGGGTTCCTGGTGCACGGCGTCCTGATTGCCCACGACTACGTCCCCTACCCCGCCGGCGTGTACCGGTCGGGTGAGCAGGCCCAGCGCCTGATGCCCATCGGGTTGGCCGGAATCTTCCTCGCGATCCTGGTGTTCGCCACGATCTACGCGAAGGGTTGGCAGCCTGGCCACGGCGTGGCGGACGGCGCCCGCCTGGGCCTGCTCTTCGGAGTCTTCATGGCGGGCGCGTTCGTAGCCGTCAACTACGCGACGATCGCCATCAGCCGGAAGCTCGCGCTGGAATTGGCGGCCAGCGAGCCCGTCGAGTGGACCCTCGTGGGCATCGTGACCGGCCTCGTCTACAGGCCGCTTAAACCCGGGCAGTAGTTCCAATTCGGCCCGAGTCGGGCGGAATCCACCGGCATAACCCATTTCATTTCAACAAATGCTCTTCAAATTCGGCCCCGATCCGGGCCGAAATCGGGTTGCGGCGCGAAGGGCTATTGCAGCTCCGGGAGGGTATCCCGAACTCCGGGCGCTCTACTTGAAACGCTTGAGGATGCTGTTGTAGGCTTCGTGCGATCCGGTCCAAACCCAGTGCAGTTCGTCGTCAATACGTCGCGCAATCGCTCGGTAAGAACGTCCGATGGCGACGGTCCAGACTTTTCCTTTTGTCTGAAACTCCAGCGGCGGATGAAATGGGTTTTCCCTGAAGAGCCGATACTTTTCGTCGGCCTGCCGTTGAACGTGCTCCGGCAGTTCGCCGTAGAGCTTGCGGAAACCGGGCGTCAGAAAAGAGCGTAGACGATTCACCTTGGCACTAAGATCGGCGTGGTGTTTGACGGGTCGCGAGGAACTCGTCCAGGGAGACTGACTCCCCGCTCCGGATCTCGGCATCCCACTGTTCGAGCAAGGCCATCCCTGCCCCACCCTCGGAAAAATCGGCCTCGATCTGCCGGTCCCATGCCTCGGCATCCCGAGCGTTGAGCCAACTCGCCAGCGAGGTTCTTTCTGTCTCGGGAAGCTCCGTGATCGCTTCTTTGATGGCTTCCAAGGTCATGCCTCCACCATAGGCGAAAACGTGCCGACCTGCAAACGGGGTCATCGCGATTCGGGTCCGGTCGGTTGCAAATTCGGCCCGAGTCGGGCCGAATTCACTGGCGTAAGCCATTCTATTTCAACAAACCCACCTCAGATTTCGGCCCGAGTCGGGCCCAAATTGGGTCCCGCAAGGCGCCATCTCGCGGCCGGGACGTCACCTCCGACGCAGTTACAATCGACCCGCGCACTCGCGGATCGCGCGTTCAGGCCGCGGAACGCGTTCCCGCGCGCCCAAGAACCCATAAATCGAGGAATGCAGCGTCGCACGATACAGGGTCTCCGCCGACCGGGGACCCGTGGTCCGGGGGTGCAGGCGTCTGGCGCGTTGACCAAACGCCCCGAATCCGGTGCCGGGGTGTTCACTCTGAGCTATAGGTCTGAGCTATAAGAGCTATAAGAAGGTTGGCCCAATTCGGGTCGCGTTCGTCGCGCACCGCTGCCGCTACTGCACCTCCGTGCCCCCCGTCGCGGAACGTGCCGCCGGCGCCCCGTTCCTTCTTCCCGAACGCAACGATCCAGTTCCGGAACATCGTCGTGTAATCCCGCGCTTCGCCGTCCGACCGCAACTGCTCCACCCTGTAGCGCATCTTTCTGCCCCAGTTGGGATACTGCCACGTGGTCCCCGGCAGGGCTCCAGCCACGATAACGCGTCCTGGGCAACTTTCGTGCCATGCGCGCGCCGCGTTGATCCAATACCAGCCGCGTGCGATCCTAAAAGCAGGAGGTGCGCCCCGAAATGCCGGTCCGTAAAGTCAGGAACCGCCATAGCGCCTCAGCTCTCCGCCCGCTCAGCGAAATCGACGCGCGGTACGAGCGGTTGCCGTCGTCGCGCGTCCAATTGACCGCCGAAGAGCGCAAGCTGCTCAAAGATCCAAACTGGATCGATGAGGATGAAGCCGATCTGGTTCTCGCCATGCGAACCGACAGCCAGACTGGCTTGAGCGATTGCATCAGCCTGCGCGAACACATGCGCCGGCACGGCCGCGAAATGTAAGGCTGGACGTGGGGGAGAGCGTTGGAAGCTCATGCTCACGCCCGAGGCCGATTCGGGCTTAGAAGACCTTCTCCAAGACCACGGAGACGATGCTTACGACGAAACGCTGAACGAGCTTCTGGCGCTCCAGGAAGAGCCGATTCCCGAAGGCGCGCAACACCTGCGAAAGACCAAGGATTACTACCGCATCTACATTTACCGCTCGCTCTACCGGGCGATATACCGTGTCCTCGCTGGGAAGCGAATGGTGCTGATCGAGCGCATTGGGCCAAGGCGGAGCGTCTATCGCGGCTTCGACCGTTGGTAGACGCTGTTGCGCAGCCCGCCCTGGCGGACTTGGCTGACACCCTGCTCGTCTCCCTACCTCGAACGGGGCCAAAACCTTGGGCTCGGTGCCAGACATGGCGTAATAGCGGAATGGCGCCGCGCACGAGACCGGGCCGCTACTGCAACTCCGTGCCCCCCGTCGCGGAACGCGCCGCCGGCGCCCCGTTCCTTCTCCCCGAACGCACAATCCAATTCCGGAACATCGTCGTGTAATCCCGCGCTTCGCCGTCCGACCTCAACTGCTCCACCGTGTAGCGCATCTTTCTGCCCCAGTTGGGATACTGCCACGTGGTCCCTGGCAGGTTCTGCTGCTCGAGTTCCTTGGTGAGGTCTTCCTCGTTGATGGCCAGAAGCTGCGAAGGGGTCTCCGCCAGGAAGCCGACGATGGCGTTGTGCAGCTCGCCGGTAAGCTCCGGATAGGCCGCCGCGTACCGCGGCATGTGGTCCGGCAGGAGTTTCTCGCCAGCCAGGACATCCAGCATCTTCTGCTTTTCGCGCATGCGATTCTCGGTCTGCGCGCGGAAGCCCTCGTCGTCCAGCATGCCGGCGGCGCGGCGGGCCTCGATATCGGTTCCCAGCCAGAAGCCGGCGAGCGTCGGCAGGTCGTGGGTGGTCGACGAGACCAGGGCCTGCGCCGGATACTCGCTGGAGCGCCGAAACTCGTTCTGCTGGTTCTTCTCGAAATAGAACAGGCGGTAGCTGAAGATCCCGAAGCGGGCCAGGGTCTTACGCACTTCGGGCTCTACGGTCCCCAGGTCTTCACCCACTACCACCACCTGGTTGCGCACGCTTTCGAGCGCCAGGATGCGCACGAAATCGTCGGAGCGCTCCTTGACATAAGCGCCCAGCGTGGCGTCGCAGCCGTCCGGAATCCAGTACAGTCGGAACAGCCGCATCACGTGATCGATGCGCAGCGCGCCGCCGTTGCGGCAGTTCTTGCGGATGGATTCGGCAAACAGCCGGTAGCCGTCTTCGCGGTGCCGCTCGGCGTTGGGCGGCGGAAAGCCCCAGTCCTGGCCCTTCGGCGCGAAATCGTCGGGCGGCGACCCCACGCGGCATCCCGCCACGTAGAACGGACGGTGCGCCCACAGGTCGGAGCCGAACCGGTCGGTGGCCAGCGCCAGGTCGTGGTACAGGCCGATGGAGAGATGGCGCTCGCGGGCGTGCTGTTGAGCGCGGCGCAACTGGATGTCGATCTGCCACTGCAGAAACTCGTAAAACAGAACGTTCCTCCAGTGTCTCTTGCGGAAAGCCCGCGTTTCCGGCGAATCGGGATCCTGGTAAGCCTCGGGCCACTGCGGCCAGAGCCACACGTCGGGATTGAGCCGGTGCAGGTGCTCGTCCAGGGCGCAGTAGGTGGCAAATTTCTCGAGCAGGTCGCCTTCGCGGTCCAGAAACGCCCGCAGTTCGCGCACGCGCGCCGAGCCTTTGCGCCACTCCCGCAGAAACTGGGCAAACAGCCGCTTGAGGAACCGTAGCTTCAAAGCGCTGACTCGCTCATACTCCACGAAAGGCGACGCGCGCAGATCCTCGATCTCGCGAGACACCTCGGGCGACGCGCGCAGGTCCCGCGCCCGGCGGCAGCGCGCAAAGTCATCCATGCTTTCGATGTCCAGGTACAGGAAATTCTGGTAGAAGCTGCAATTGGGCAGGTACGGGCTGGTATTGTAGGGACGGCGGCGGTTGTGGATGGCGTGCAGCGGGTTCAGGCCCACGAAGCTGGCCTGCAGCTCTTCGGCCACCCAATCCACGATTTCGAGCAGATCGCCGAAATCGCCGCAGCCCCAATTGTGGGCCGAGCGCACGCCGTAGAGACTCATGCTGATGCCCGCCGCGCGCCCGCCCGCCCCGAGATGGGGACCGGTCCAGGCTCGGTCCGGCGTTACGATGTAGCGGGTGGTCGCGTGGGTAGAGCCGAGTTGGACCGAAATCTCGTGGTAGCCCAGCGGCAGATCGATGGGAATCCGCGCCTGCCGGCGCACCCAGGTGCGGCCGTCCATCTCGATGGATCCGGATTGGGGGAGGTCCGCGAGGTACAACTCGCAATCGGCGGTGTGGCCGTCTTCGCGCCGAATCGAGATGTGCACCCGCTCACCGAGGGATTCTATGGGCACGCTGAGGGTCAGTTGCGGGTCGAGCGATACCGAGACCACCACGGCCGGCGGCAGCAGCCGCTCCCACTCGCGACGGGCACGCTCGGCGAGCGAGCGCTGGAGCGATTCCAGATCGTCCGGAACCAGTCCCATGGCGCGCAGGATGGTCTGTTTGGCCTCCGTGGAGTTGGAGTGATAGCGCCCCCAGATGTCCCAGTATCCCGGGTCGATCCCACACTGGGAGGCGGCGCGATCGAGTACCTGCTCGAAGGTTTCGGATGGCATCGAATTCTCTGATAATACGGGGGTCCCTTGATTTTACCCGGAATGGCGCGACCCATGCGAAAATAAATGTATGGACAAACCCCTCGCCAGCGATCCGGAGTTGTTTGCGCGGATTGACGATTACTCGGTGGCCAATACGGCGGCTGCGGTTTCCGAGGGTCCGATTACTCGGTGGCCAATACGGCGGCTGCGGTTTCCGAGGGTCTGGTGTTCACGACGCTGGACAAAGCGGTGAACTGGGCGCGCAAGAACTCCATCTGGCCGATGACCTTCGGGCTGGCCTGCTGCGCCATCGAAATGATGTCGATGGGCGCCTCGCGATTCGACATCGCGCGGTTCGGAGCCGAGGTCTTCCGCGGGTCGCCGCGGCAATCGGACCTCATGATCATCGCCGGGCGCGTAAGCCAGAAAATGGCGCCGGTGATCCGGCACCTGTACCAGCAGATGCCGGAGCCGAAGTGGGCCATCTCCATGGGGGCCTGCGCCACCTCCACCGGCGTGTTCAACAATTACGCGCTGGTCCCCGTAAACCAGGTGATTCCGATCGATGTGTTCGTGCCCGGATGCCCGCCCCGGCCCGAGCAGCTCATCTATGCGCTGATGCTGCTGCAGCAGAAGATCCAGGACCAAAGCGGCACCGTCAAGCAGGTCTTGAACCTGGCGTAGCGCGGGTTGGTACACGGTTTCGGCCTAGACGTTGATCGCCGGGCTCACGCCCTGAGCTAAACTGAAGGGGCGGGTTTTCGCGGAACGCATGAACAACCAGCAGCTCTACCTAACCATCGCCGTCGCACCCATCCTCAGCCTCGTAATCGTGCTCGCCGGATACATCGTGCAAAACGTCAACCTGAACGCCCGCGTGGCCGACATCAAGGCAGACATGCGCGATCTGCTGAACGCTCACACCGCCGCCCTGCGCGCCGAGATGGCCGCCCTCCGCGAAACCGTCCAAGCGGAACTCAACGCCATGCGCTCCGAAATCGCCAAGAACCACAGCGAGCTGCTCACCAAGCTCGCAGAGGAGCGCTTCCGGCCTCACTAAATCGGGAGACCGCGGCTTAAGCAACCGGGTCTCACCGCCCGATCACGATGCCCACCGCCGTGGGCCGGACGTCCAGCTTGTTGATGCGGTAACCCAACTCAAAAGGACGCCCCACCATCACATCCGGGTACTGGGGAAGCACTACGTTCTGGATCAGGAAATCCAGCGTGCGCCCATCGATTTCGACGCCCGAGATCTCGACCTTATCGACATCCACGGTGGCACGGCCCCCGGCGGACCGGATGCGCGCGGTGACGCTCACCGGCCGCTCGCCTTCCAGCAATTTGGTCATCAGCCACCCCGGCTGGCGCCCCTGCGCGTGCTGCAGCTTGCTGAAATCCACCAGGGCGGTCCCGCTGGCTACTCCCGGCGCGACCAACTGGATTTTGGGGTTGCGAACTCCATCGGGGGCCTCGCGGGCGATGTAGGCGTTCAGTTCCGGAGCACTCAGCTCCAGGCGCGTACCCGCCCTCAACTGGCCCGCTTCGATCTGGTCGACTTTCCGCTTGGCGGAAGCGTAGTCGTCGTAGGCGGCTGCTGCCGTGGCCGCGGAGAGGAGTGAAATGACCCAAATAAACCGATTACTCACGTCTCTTAGACGCTCCATAGCCCCGATCCGTTGCTCTTCTGGGGCATACCACCCAGATGCGGTGTATACCCCGCAGCTCAAGCGTGCCCACTCTTTTGAATTCAGCAAGTTCCAAAATTGGCCATCGTCTTGCTCAGAGTAGTTTCGGAGCTGTTTATGATGCTTCAATTGGGGCTATTGGCGGGCGTAGTCGTGCTGTTGGCGATCGTGTTGGGCCGTCTGGCGAGCGCCTGGCTGAAGTACCGGGGCCGACGGGTCATCACCTGCCCCGAAAATCATAGGCCGGCCGGGGTTGTAGTGAATGCCGGGCACGCCGCGGCCACGGCACTGGGAAAGGCTCCGGAGCTTCGCCTTTCCTCCTGTTCCCGCTGGCCGGAACGCGCCGGGTGCGGGCAGGAATGCCTGGCCCAGGTGGCCGCCTCCCCGGAGGATTGCCTGGTTCGCAATATCCTCACGCGCTGGTACGCGGGCAAGGTTTGCGCCTCGTGCGGCCGGCCCATGGGCGAAATCCAGTGGTCCGGAAGCGAGCCGGCCCTGCTCCGAGCCGGCAAAGTCTCCGTAGCGTGGAGTGAAGTTCCTGCCGATAAGTTATATGAGGTGCTGGCGGCTTCGTTGCCGCTCTGTTTCGCCTGTCACATGGCGAATATGCTCGTTCGGGAGCACCCGGAACTGGTGGTCGATCGGTCCTCCAGCCATCCTATTTGAGAGTATGAGGCCCGGTTCCCGTGAAATCACTTTTCGTCCTTTGCCTGACGCTGGGCGCCCTGCCCGGCTTCGGTGAAACTCGGCAGACCCCGGTTGCCCCGATCGCACTATATACCCAATTCCAGGAAGACCCCCCCGAAGCTGTAACGGAAGCCCTCCACGACGAGCTCGATTCCGTCATGGCGCCCATGGGGCTGCGCTTCGAATGGCACTCGCTGACCGGCGCCAGGGGCAATGAGGTCGCCGTCGAACTGGCGGTCCTGACCTTCAAGGGGCGCTGCGACGTCGCCGGCCTGATGCCGCGCAACGGCAGCCCCGGCGCTTTGGGCTGGACTCACGTGAGCGATGGAATCATTCTCCCCTTCAGCGATGTGGATTGCGACCGCATCCGCGGCTTCGTCCAAAAGGAGCTGCTGTCGGTTCATCCGGACGATCGCGAGACAGCTTTCGGCCGAGCCCTCGCCAGGGTGGTGGCTCACGAGTTGTACCACATCTTCGCCAATACGGCGAAGCATGGGTCGTGCGGCATCGGCAAGTCGGCCTATACCGTGCAGGAGCTGCTTTCCGAGGATTTCCAGTTCGAAGCACGCGAATCCGAGGCGCTCCGCACCAGCAAAGCGCATGAAGTGCTGGAGCGCGCCACCAAAGCTACCACTCTGGAATAGGCAGCCACTTCGCTATAATCCCGGATGTGGGATCTCCGGAATTAGAGCAATATCGTCAACAGTTTGAGGAAATCAAGGTCCAGGCCCGGGAATTGACCGCCGGCCTGAACGAGGAGCGCTTCAACTGGCGCCCGGCATCGAACCAGTGGTCGATCGAGGAGTGCCTGGGGCATCTGACCATTGTCGGACAATGGGAAGTCGGGGCCATCGAACGGGCCATCGAAGACGCCCGGGCGCGCGGCCTGACCGGAAGCGGACCGTTCCGCTACGGACCCCTGGACCGCTTCATCGTACGGATGACCGAGCCGCCGGTCCGGCGGAAAGTGCGATCTCCCCGCCGCTTCTTGCCGCTGCACGGCCAGCCGGTGACCGCCATCGTCCCCACCTTTCTTCACCTGCAAAGCCAGTTTCTGATGCAGATCGAGCGGGCCGATGGTCTGGATCTCGGCCGGGTGAAGGTGGCCACGCCCATCTCGCGCTTTTTGAGGATGAGCCTGGGGATGATGTTCGCCCAGGCGGCGGCGCACGAACGCCGCCACATGGAGCAGGCCAGGCGAGTGAGGGAAATGTTGCCCGAGCTGGCTGGAGGACGCTGAGTCGGAGACCAGATCGCCTGGTTGACAGACGAAAGCGTCTGTCCCACCCGGGACGCGACATACCCCTGCGGGTCGAGCATCACGGCCATTTCGTCGCCCTCGGGCAGCGTGGCGGGAGGAATAATCAGCCTGGCTCCCAGAGTCTCGGCCTTCGCGACCGATGCCCGGAGGTCGTCGACCGCCATGAACCACGCACGAAGTTGGGTCTGCCCCGCATTGAAAAACCGGATGGGGCCTATAAATTAATTCGGTTTCCCTTTGTTTCCGGATTGCGCCACGATGGGAAACTGGAGGAGTGTGGAAAGCGGCCCTATGCAGTTCTCGTCTTACGATACGCAAAGCTTTTACGACGAGATGTTCGACGATGCCGGCCTTCCCCGGCCGCATGCGCGGCTTCTGCTGGAAACGGTCGAGTCCCTCTCCGAAGGCCATCTGCTGCGCTACAAGCACGCCGCCGAGCGTCTGCTGCTGCAGATGGGCATCACCTTCAACGTGTATGGAGACTCGGCGGGAACCGAGCGGATCTTCCCCTTCGACCTCATCCCGCGCATCGTCCCGGCCAACGAGTGGGACCACATCGAGCGCGGCCTCAAGCAGCGGGTCCACGCCCTCAACGCGTTCATCGACGACATTTACCACGATCGGAAAATCCTGCGCGACGGAGTCATTCCGAGCGAGGTGGTGCTCTCCGCGGTGTCCTACCGGAAACAGTGCCATGGCCTGAATCCGCCGTGGCGCGTCTGGTGCCACATCACCGGGACGGACCTGGTGCGCGACCGCGACGGCCGCTACTACGTTCTCGAGGACAACCTGCGCGTGCCTTCGGGAGTCTCCTACGTGCTCGAAAATCGCGAGGTGCTGAAGACCATCTTTCCCGCGGTGTTCGAGGGGCTCTCGGTGCGTCCGGTAAACGAGTACCCGAGCCGCCTGCTCGAAATGCTGGAATCCATCGCGCCTGGCGGCCCGGCGGGCGGGCCTCGGGTGGTCCTGCTCACGCCCGGCATCTACAACTCCGCGTACTTCGAGCACAGCTTCCTGGCCCAGCAGATGGGCGTGCCGCTGGTGGAAGGCCGCGACCTGGTGGTGGATGGCGGCGCGGTCTTCATGCGCACCACCAAAGGTCCGCAGCGCGTGGACGTCATCTACCGCCGCATCGATGACGATTTTCTGGACCCCGAGGCATTCCGGCCGGATTCGCTGCTGGGCGTTCCCGGGCTGATGGCAGCCTACCAGGCCGGGCACGTGGCGCTGGCCAATGCCCCGGGAAACGGCGTGGCCGACGACAAAGTGATCTACGCGTACGTTCCGGAAATGATCCGCTACTACGAGGACGCCGACCCCATCCTGCCCAACGTGCCGACGTATCTTTGCTGGCGCGACAGCGACCGCAGCTACGTGCTGCAGCATCTGGACCAACTGGTGGTGAAATCGGCCAACGAATCGGGCGGCTACGGCATGCTGGTGGGCCCGCACTCGACCCGGCAGCAGCAGGAGGAGTTCGCGGAAAAGATCCAGGCTCAGCCGCGGAATTACATCGCCCAGCCGACGCTCGCGCTGTCGCGCGTGCCCACCATCGTGGACGATCACTTTGAGGGCCGGCACGTGGACCTTCGGCCGTACGTGCTGTGCGGGAAGGAGATCTACGTGGTGCCCGGCGGATTGACGCGCGTGGCCATGACCAAGGGCTCGCTGGTGGTGAACTCGTCGCAGGGAGGCGGCAGCAAGGACACGTGGGTGCTGGCGCCGGCGGCGCAGGAGGGTCAGCAACAGCAATGACGCTCAAGCCCAAGCCTCTGCTCAGCCGGGTGGCCGAGGCGGTCTACTGGATGGGCCGTTATATCGAGCGCGCCGAGAACGTGGCGCGCTTTATCGGAGTGAATCAGAATTTGATGCTCGACCTGCCGAGCGGATCGGGCGGCCAGTGGCAGCCCATTATCGATACTACCGGCGACCGCGCCGCGTTCCTGGAGCGTTACGGCGCGGCCACCCAGGAGAACGTGGTCCGCTTTCTGGCCTTCGATTCCGCGAATCCCAATTCCATCTGCTCCTGCGTGCTGGCGGCCCGGGAGAATGCGCGCTCGGTGCGCGACACCATCTCGTCGGAGATGTGGGAGCAGATCAATACCCTGTACCTGTTGATCGCCGGGCAGAGCCGCAAGCCGCTGCCCGAGGTGCTGCCGGAGTTCTGCCACCAGGTGCGCATGGCCTGCCACCTGTTTCAGGGCATCACCCACGGCACCATGACGCACAACGAAGCGTGGCACTTCATCCGGCTCGGCACCACGCTGGAACGGGCGGACAAAACCACCCGCATCCTGGACGTAAAATACTTCATCCTGCTGCCCTCGGTCAGCGACATCGGAACGCCCTACGACGATATCCAGTGGGCCGCGGTGCTGAAGTCGGTGAGCGGCTTCGAGATGTACCGCAAGCGCTTCGGGCGGATTGCGCCGGAGCGGATCGTGGAGTTCCTGCTGCTCGATCCCGAGTTCCCGCGCGCCGTTCGCTACTGTGCCGGGCTGGCGGATCAATCCGTCCACGCCATCACGGGGGCGCGCCCCGGCGGCTTCTCCTGCGTTTCGGAGCAGCGCATCGGCATGCTGCGCTCCGAGCTGGATTATGCAGAAGTCGAGTCCATCTTAAAGACGGGGCTTCACGAATTTTGCGACGCAATGCAGGTAAAAATGAATACAATCGATGAGTGTATCCTCGGCGACTTTTTTGCGCAGCGGCCTTATTCGAGTGGGGCGTCGTTCTGACCGGAGCCGGGGGCTGATCGAGCTATGACTTTTTGCCTGGGAATCACCGTGGAGGAAGGCCTCGTCGCGATCGCCGATGCGCGCGTGATGGCCGGGAACGAGTACCTGGTCGCCAAGAAGATGGCGAGCTATCGTGGTCCGGGCTTCGCGTTCTTCGTGATGAATTCGGGACTGCGGTCGCTGCGCGACAAGATCCTTCTGTATTTCGAGGAGGCTTTTGCGCGCGAGACGCTGGCGCGCGACCGGCTCTTCAAGGTGGTGAACCTTTACGCGCAGCAGGTGCGCCGGGTGGCCGACGAGGACCACGCCGCGCTGGAAAGGGCCGATATCAAGTTCAACGCGTACGCGATCGTCGGCGGGCAGATGTCCGGCGATTCGACCCACCGGCTGTTTTTGATTTATCCCGAAGGCAACTGGGTGGAAGTGGGCCCGGATACTCCGTACCAGATCATCGGCGCGACGGGATTCGGTAAACCGATTCTGGAGCGCTCGCTGACGCGGTCCGACTCCATGCTGTATGCGTTCAAGGTGGGGCTGCTGGCCTTCGACGCCACGCGCCTGTGCGCGGCCGATGTGGATTTTCCGATGGATGCGATCCTCTACTCGCGAGGCAGCTTCGCCCTGGTGGAACAGCGCTACGAGCGCGACGACCTGCGCGAGATTTCCAACTGGTGGCAGGAGCGCATGCGGCGCAGCGTGCAGGATCTGCCGGAGGCATGGGTGGAGGCGGCGTTCTCCAAGCTCACGCATGGCGATTTCGTATCCT
This sequence comes from Candidatus Sulfopaludibacter sp. SbA4, assembly GCA_900290305.1. GTDB lineage: Bacteria > Acidobacteriota > Terriglobia > Bryobacterales > Bryobacteraceae > OMOG01. The sequence goes on along the minus strand of OMOG01000479.1, from coordinate 4,649 downwards.
GAGCCGTGCTGCCGATGCGCATCGCCGTCACGCATTCCACGGTGTACCGGTACGAGAGCCCGGTGTACCAGGAGCCGCACACCTTCCGGCTGCGGCCGCGCGAGGACGGGGCGCAGCATCTTCTGCGGTTCGCGCTGGAGATTTCTCCGCCGCCCGCGGGCCGGAACGAGTGCCTCGACCAGGACGGCAACGTGGTGGTGGAAGCCTGGTTCGACCGGCCGTTGGACGAGATGGCAGTGAGGAGTTCCTTCGAGATCGAGACGCTGCGCGAGAATCCGTTCGACTTCCATCTTTCGTTTCCGGAACTGGCTTCTCTGCCGCTGGTCTATCGGGAGCCCCTGCGATCGGCGCTGGCGCCTTATTTGGGATCGGGCGAGCCGGCGGCAGCGGTGAAGGAACTGGCGCACTCGGTGGCCGGCGAGACCGAATGGAAGACGCTGGCCTTCCTGACGGCGTTGAACACGAGGCTGTTTGAAACGGTGCGGCACGTGATCCGCGACGACGGTCCGCCCCTGGCGCCCGAGGTCACGTTGGAGCGGGGAGAAGGATCCTGCCGCGATCTCGCGGTGCTGTTCTGCGCGGCCTGCCGGAGCGTGGGAATTCCGGCCCGCTTCGTCAGCGGCTACGAGCGGGAGGCCGCTCTACACGATAAGGCCCACATGCACGCCTGGGCGGAAGTGTATCTTTCGGGCGGCGGCTGGCGCGGGTTCGATCCATCGCAGGGACTGGCGGTTTACACCGCTCACGTGGCGGTGGCGGCCGCGGCCGACCCCCGCCTGGCGGCGCCCGTTTCCGGAACGTTCCGCGGCTCGGCGCCGGTGAAGATGGAATTCACCATCGAAATGCGGGTGGAGGATGCGTCTGCCTGATCTCCACGAGCTTTACCGCGAGAATCCGAAATTAATGGCGGCAACGTCGAAGTCCTTATAGATCTGTGTGAAAAGGGGCGAGCCATCGGGAGTGAGGCCCGCGAAGCCGCTGTGGCTGGTGTCCTCGCGATGGAACTTCCATGACTTCGCTCAAACGATCGCGCCCGGGAACTCACCCATGGCGAAGTCACCCCAACTGGCCTGCGCCTCGGTCTCGTCGGCGGGACACGAATCATAGTAGTCCACAACAGCTTTTTCGATTACCTGCTTTTCTTCACCCCGTCGCAGTCTTTTCGGGATGTCCTCAAGGACCGATGAAACCGATGGAGCGTATGGTTTGCGGCGCATAGTTTCGAGAAAGGCGACAGTCTCTGAAGAGAGTATAGCTCCTTCGCGATTTCTTGAACGGGATCAACTGGCGGCAGCAACCGCGGCAGGGCCGGCGGCAAGACCGTCGGCGTTACCGGCCGGCTGCACTTACAGTGATGTAGAATTGGGAGACTTGGAGACCATCGCCCACTACCGCATCACTTCCAAGCTCGGCGAAGGAGGCATGGGCGCCGTCTATCGCGCTACCGATACCAAGCTGGGCCGCGATGTCGCCATCAAGGTGATCTCCGCGAGCTTCGCCGAGGATCCCGAGCGGCTGGCGCGCTTCACTCGGGAAGCGCAGGTGTTGGCATCGCTGAATCACCCGAATATCGCGGCCATTCACGGAGTAGAAGAGCGCGCGCTGGTGATGGAGCTGGTGGAAGGCGAAGACCTGCACGGGCCGCTTCCACTGGAGACGGCGCTGGACTATGCGGGCCAGATCGCCGAGGCGCTGGAGTACGCGCATGAAAAGGGCATCATCCATCGCGATCTCAAGCCCGCGAACATTAAAGTCACTGGACCCGCAAGCGGGTACCCCGGCAAGGTGAAGGTCCTGGACTTCGGCCTGGCGAAAGCGCTCGCGGCGGAGGGGACAACGGGCGATCCCACATCGTCTCCAACGCTGACGATGGGGGCGACGGTTGCCGGCGTCATCATGGGAACCCCCGGCTACATGTCGCCCGAGCAGGCCAAGGGAAAGCCGGTGGACCGGGGCGCCGACATATGGGCGTTCGGCGTGGTGCTGTGGGAGATGCTCACCGGGCGCGCGTTGTTCGCAGGCGAAACCGTCACCGACACGCTGGCGCAGGTGCTCACCAAGGAGCCCGATTGGAGCCAGGCGCCGGCGCAGGTCCGCCGCCTCTTGCGGAGTTGCCTGCAAAAGGAACCGAAGCAGAGACTGAAGGCTATCGGGGATTGGCAGTTTCTGCTGGAAGAACCCGCTGCGGCGCCGGTCGCGCCTGCCCGGCCAACACGCTTGCCGTGGGCCATCGCGGGGTTGCTGGCCGTGGCGCTTGGGATTGCCGCGTGGGGCTGGCTGCACCGGACGCCGCAGACAGCCTCCGGTCCTTATAGCCTCTACATGGTGCCGCCCGAAGGCGCGTCATTTCATCTCGATACCGCCAGCCTGATGCAGGCCATCTCTCCGGATGGCCGCACCCTGGCCTTCATCGCCGATTCCGAAGGCGCGCGGCACATCTGGGTGCGGCCGCTCGATTCCTCCACGGCGCGGCCGCTGGCCGGCACCGAACTGGCCGACGGACTCTTCTGGTCACCGGACGCGCGGTTTCTGGGCTTCATGGCGGGAAACGGAATCAAGATCGTCGAGGTCGCGACGGGGGCCGTCAAAGACCTTTGCGATGGAGGCAGCAGCGTGCGCGGAGCCACGTGGAACGGGAGCGGGACGATCGTCTTCGGCACCACCGGGTCGCCTCTAATGCGAGTTTCCGCGGATGGCGGAACGCCGGTGCCGGTCACGGTTTTCGATCCGCAACGCGAGAACAACCACCTATGGCCCCAGTTCCTCCCGAACGGGAAGCACTTCCTGTACTGGATCCGCGGCGTGAAGCCCGAAACCAGCGGCATTTATGCCGGCTCCCTGGAGGTGGCTCCCGAGCAGCAGATCCACCAACAGATTCTGGCAACGCCATCGAACGCCCTCTACGCGGATCGACACCTTCTGTTTCTGCGTGGCAAGACGCTATTTGCGCAACGCTTCGATCCCGACCGGCTCACACTCGAAGGCTCTCCTTCGCCGATCGCCGACAATGTTGCGTCTCGATCGGGGCTGGGGCAGTTTTCGGTTTCGCAGAACGGAATCCTGACCACCTCCGCTGCGGCAAGTCTTTCCAAGTCGGTGACGGTCGTCTCCCGCGACGGTGCGGCGATCGAATCCGTAGGCAAGCCGGACGCATATAACAGCTTGCGGTTATCACCCGATGGGCACTCCGTGGCGCTGTTGCGCACCGACGAATCCTCGCTTCTCGACATCTGGCTGATGGACCTGGCCCGTGGCGCTCCGGTCCGTCTCACCGATGGGCCGATTAACCTCCATCAGATCTGGTCTCCCGATGGGAAGGAGATTGTCTTCGCATCGAATCGCGGGGCTGGCGGCTACCGTATGTACCGGAAGCCGATCGCGGGCAACGGGGCAGAAGAATCCCTCCTGCCTGGGGACCACCCGCAATACCCGTCCGATTGGTCCAGGGACGGAAAGACTATCGCCTACTGGGAGAATGTGTCTACAGGCCGTACCCAGATCCTTCTTCTGCCGCTCGCTCCCGGGAGCAAGCCGATTGCACTAACACCCTCCAACGCCAACCGATTCAGCCCCAGACTGTCGCCTTCGGGCCGATGGGTGGCCTTCACTTCCAACGAAACCGGCACGTTCGAAATCTATGTGCAGGCGCTTCCCGGAGAGCCTGCGGACTCAATTCCCAAGGTCCGGATTTCCAATGCGGGTGGATTGAATCCCGCATGGAACGCGGATGGCAGCGAGCTGTATTTCAACTCGCTGGACGACCGGCTCATGGCGGTGGCGGTGAAGTCCAGCGGCGGGCGATTCGAAGCCGGAGACCCCAAGCTGTTGTTCCCGCTGGGAGGAACCACCCTGTTCAACGGCGGGACCTATTGGGAGCCCATCGGCAACGGGCAGCGATTCGTGGTGCTGCGGCCGGTGCCGGTAACGGGGCGCGACAATCGCATTGGCGTGATCGTCAACTGGCAGGCCGCCTTGAAAGAGTGACGGCTACTCCTCCCGCAACACCACGATGGGGTCCACGCGCGACGCCCGCCACGCCCAGCAGGCCAGCGCACCGATGACGCATAGCAGTACCGAGACGCCTGCGAATGTTGCGGGATCGATCGCATCCACGCCGTAGAGCATGGTCTTGGCGCGAGTTCCCGCCGCCGCCAGCGCCAGGCCAGAAGGAGCGCGTGGACGGTGGAGAAGATCGCGGTGTTGGCGCCAATGCCGAGGGCCGGCTCCTCCGTCAATCTCCCGTCCTCGGCGTCATCGCCCTGCTGGAGTCGGAAGAGGTTACACTGCCCCGGACTTGCCGATGGGCGGAAACTAGGCCAGTAGCTAGCCCGACTTTCGCAAGTTTGAGAGGGTAGGGCACCGGTGGAAAGGCTCCGCAGGCCTGTTAAACAATGGTTTCGCGTCTGACGCGCGAAAGAAGCAGAATTGGCCGCCGATGAACGCCGATCAACGCGGATAGCGCAGGATTCTTATCGGCGTTCATCGGCGTTCATCGGCGGCCAATTCTCTTCCAGGCCCTGGAATCATGCAGCCGAAAGCCCAACGCGTGTTTGCTGTCTACATTCTTTCATCTAGCACTCGAATCGCATCTGACTCAATGTTTAAGCCTACACTACGAAGAAAACAACCCTAGTTTTGCGAAAGTCCCG
>OMOG01000480.1 GCA_900290305.1 Candidatus Sulfopaludibacter sp. SbA4 | reverse complement strand
GGGCTTTGAGTGGAATCAGTAGGTTGCGAGGAGGCAACGACAAATGAATTTGTCGTTCGGGGGATTTGCCGCTTGCCGGACCGCATCCTCCTACTGACTTCAGTGTAGCAAATCTTGCCTGGAGGGGCAAGATCCGTCAGAATATCTCAACTCTATGCTCTTCAGGTCGCTAACACTTGTTTTCGGCATGGCCAGCGCGCTGTTGGCGCAGCCTACCATTGCCGGCACCAACCCGGACACGGCGGTGGTTGGAGGCGGCCCGAACGGATTTCCCATCCTGATCTAATGGGTCTAATTTCCAGCCAGGCGCAACGATCTACTGGAACAGTATAGCGATCGGCAATCAGTTCAACGGCCCCCTGGGCCTGGTGGGAGTCGTTCCGCCCCAGTTCGCCGCCACCGCCGGGGCGGCCCGGATCACAGTGCGCAATCGGGGTGGGGCATCCTCCAATGCCGTCACATTCACGTCTCTCGCAAAGCCCGCCAAGATCGCCAAGAAGACCTCGCCTGCCAGCGAGAATCCGGAGATAATTGCAGAGGGCTCCGGTCGAACAAGGAACTGGAAATCCAGTTCCGTCATTGGACCGCTAAGCGGTAGTTGGTCCCGAAAGACCGGTGTCAACCGGAGCCGAAGACGAGCATATCACGGACGGTCGCCGAAGTTCTCAGAGAACACGTGACGTTGGAGGTCGAGGGAATCGGCCGAATGTACTTGAACGTGTACGTGCCGGCGCTGCAACGGGCGGGAGGGGTGGCCAGTTTTTTCCGTTTCCACCTGGGCCACCGTTTTGCCTCCCAGTGCCTTGATGGACCCACCGATGGCAACCTGCTTCGCCAGGTCATCGGGACTCGTGAAGCCGATGGAAACAAACGATTCGCTCCCCGCTGCTGCGGAGCCCGCTCCGAAATTTCCCTGCGCCTTGATCTTCCACATGGGCTCCAGCAGGTTTGCCGCAATCGGAAAATCGTCCGGCGCGAGAAAGAGCAAACGCGGTATCTCCGCCGCCGCGCGAAATTCCCGCTGCGTGTATGAGTCCCTGGCGCCCCTCGGGCCGGTCTACAAGAAAGGGACGGCTTCGCTTGGCCGAGCCGCGGAGATCGCGGGCGTGGCGGTCGGCGAGATGATCGCATTGTTTGCGGAATACGGCGTCAGGAGCAATCTGCGGAAGGAAGACTATCTCGAAAGGGTTGGCGAATCTCGAAAAGGTCTGGTGAACACCGATGCACCGCCAACCGGCTTGGTTTCAATCGCTTGCGCCGAATTCTAAGAAAAGTCCAAGTTGGCCGGAAAACGAGTCACACGGGAACGAACTTTATTTTTCAGCACACTTTCACTCATTCTAAAGCCACTTACCGGCACCATGCCGCCCTCCGCCGCGCAGACCCGCAATGTCTGTCTGCTAGATTTAAATCAGGAAGGGAATTGCGTTCGCCAGCGCAATTTCGGGAGCAAGACCCAGGCGACACATCGATGTGTCGCCAAATTCCGGCAAGTTCTTTATTTTCAGTGTCGGGGTCCCTTTTGGCGACACATCAATGTGTCGCCACCCCCAAAGTGGGGGAGACGTTTCCGCCCCGGCCGCCAGGCACTACCAAAAGCGGGAGCCTCCCGGACCTCGTTCCAAGCACTTACAACTGGCCGGATTTCGTACTCTGCGAAATCCCATAAATGGAATTCATGGGGTTGAAAACATTGTAGTTATGTGTCTGAAACTACTTGTTTTCACTCTGTAATTGAGTTATCGTTTTACTCATTCGACCATCTTGTGAGACCCATGCATGATGCGCCCATCCGTCGGCGCGTGCCCCCTCGGCCAAGTCGGCGAGGGCCGGTCGAAAAAGGGAGAGATATGGCGATTCGAAGCTTGACCAAGGTTGTTGCGCTTCTTCTGCTGGCGTTCAGCCTCGACGCGCAGGACCGCGCGACCGTGACCGGAACCGTGACCGATCCGAGCGGTGCCGCGATCCCCAATGCAAACGTGAAGGCAGTCAATATCGCAACCAACACCACCAGCGAGGCGAAAACCACTACGGATGGGGTCTACACGATCCCGTATCTGATTCCCGGCGTCTACAACCTCGAAGTAACCGCCGCGGGCTTCCAGGGCTTGAAACGGGATTCCATCACTCTGGAGGTCTCCCAAAAGTTGAACCTGCCGCTCCAGATGACCGTCGGCCAGGCGTCCACCGAAATCACCGTGACCGGGCAGCAGGAGGTCATCGACACCGGTGACGCCAGCCGCGGTTTGGTCTTCGACCCGGTGAAGACGCAGGAGTACCCGTTGAATGGCCGGCAGGCCTACATGCTGCTCAGTCTGACTCCCGGCGTGATTTTCACCCAGGAGCAGTTCGGCGCGTCCGGTTTCTCCGGCACTCGCGGCTGGGACGTGAACTCCAGCTACAAATTCAACGGCGCCCGCGCCGGCAACGGCAACAACGCCTTCATGCTGAACGGCAATATCATCAGCGACAACGGCAGCCAGTGGGACTTTGCGCCCAGCATCGATGCCATTCAGGAATTCACGGCCATCACCACCGCCTACGACGCATCCTACGGCCATGAGGCCGGCGGCGTGGTCAACTTCATCATCAAGGGCGGCACCAACAACTGGCACGGCAGCGCGTTCGACTACCTCCGCAACCGCATTTTCGACGCCAACAACTTCGCCAACAATTTTGCCGGGTTGCCTAAGGGCCGGCACAACGTCAACCAGTTTGGCGGCACCTTTGGCGGACCCATCCGCAAGGATAAGGACTTTCTGTTCGCCAGCTTCGAAGGATGGCAGGAAGTGGTGCCCTTTCCCGGTTCCGGAGTCACCGCGGTGCCCCTCTCCCTGCGCGATGGGCAGCACTTTGCGGATTACAACATGCAGGTCTACGACCCGCTGACCACCCACAACTGCGGCGCCCCCACGGAGCCGTGTACCGGGTCGACGGGCGCCACATACTGGCGCAATCCCTTCCCCAACGACGTCATCCCTGCCAGCCGCATCAGCCCCATCGCCACCAAGATTCTCTCTTACCTCCCCGCGCCGAATACGGTTGGGCAGGGTAACGGTGGAATCGCCAACAACTTTATTAACCCCACTAACGAAGGCCGTTACTGGTATAACTCGCCCATTATCCGTTGGGACCATAACTTCAGCGACAGAGACAAGTTCTTCATGATGTTCTCGGAGAACCACGGATTCGAATACCGCTCCAGTACTACCTTCCCCCCGCCGGTGGCCACCGGCAACACTTACAACAACCGCACCTTCACTGGCATCAACCTGGACGAGACGCACGTGATCTCATCCACCGCGGTGCTCGACCTCCGCGCCGGCTTCTTCCGGTTCGTGCAGTTCACCCCCGGTTACACCACCGATGCGTTGGCCATTACACCGCAATCCATCGGCATGGCCGACATGATCCATGCGCCGACGGTCTCTACCGCCGCCATCCCCAATATCAATATCAATGGCTTCACCGGTCCGCTCTTCGGCTCCGGCAGCTTCAGTTGGTCGCCCTACAACTCGTGGCAATTCACTCCCAGCCTGACGTTGACCAAAGGCACGCATACTTTGCGTTTCGGCGTCGAATACCACTACGAGGCCAAGGGCAACGTGGCCCCCGGGAACGCCTACGGCACCCTTACCTTCGGCCAGAATGTAGCCACCCAGACGGCCGGCACGAATTTCGGCACGGGGCATACGTTCAATTCAACCGATACCTATATGGGCATCGCATCCCTGCTGCTGGGTACCCCCACCAGCGGCAGTATCGATAACAATGCCACTTACTATCTGACCCGGCCGTATTACGGCGTCTATGTACAAGACGACTGGAAGGTCTCGAGCCGCCTGACCCTGAACATCGGTCTTCGCTACGACGTCCAGCTTCCCTATCTGGAGCGCTATAACCGGCAGGCCTCGCAGTTCAACAT
>OMOG01000481.1 GCA_900290305.1 Candidatus Sulfopaludibacter sp. SbA4 | reverse complement strand
CCCAACCCCCAACCCCCGCTCTTCAGATTTCCCAGACCCTCCGCCCGCCCCGATAGAACGACACCAGCCCATCCTCACTGATCTTCAACACCGATCCGAACCGCGAGGCGTGCACCGCCGCGGTGGTGCGTCCGCCGTCCTGTGCGGTTGGATACTCACCGCTGTTTCGCAGGATGGCGCCGAAGGCCCGCAGCCGGCCATCGCGGTCCACGATGATGCCGCCATCCACGCGGGCGATGCTTTCCAGCACGCTCAGCTCCACTCCCAGCAGAGACTTGTGCCGCAGCAGGTAGTGAATCTGGCCCTTGTTGGACTCCGCCGGCTCCTCGTTCTCCAGCAGGTCCTGCGGCGCTACCAGTTGCTGCGCCGCTGCGGGGTCGTCCAAAACCACGAACAATCCGCCGCGACGACTCTCCGCCAGGTTCAGCGCCGCCGTGAACAGCCGTTCAGCCAAGGCCACGTCTCCCACCGCCCGGTGGAACTCGTGATACTTCTCCGTAACATCCGTCAGGTGCCAGCGGCCCTCCATGAAATTGAACACCTGTACCCCGCCGGCGAAGATCTTGATCTCTCCGTTGGGCGTCAGCACCAGGCAGATGTGGCCGCCTTCCAGCGTGATCAGGCTGTGCGCGTAGTAGCGCGCGGAACTGGGCGCCGGCAGCCTCGGGGCGCCGTGGGCTTCCGAGAATCGCTGCATGTCCACCAGGTCCACCAGCATTCCGTCGCGGTCCACCACGAAGATGGTGTCCAGCCCGTCGCACAGCCGGTGCAGGCTCTTGATTCCGATCAGCGCGCTGGTATACAGCAAGGCGCCCCGCGGCAGCACCGGCCCCTCGTGAAACGGATCCCGGCCGCGGCCCATCAGAATCGCGCCCGTGGAGATGCGGCGGTTCTCGTAAGTCAGCAGCGAGCTTTCCCGCATGACCTCAATGGCGTTGGCCACTACGTCGCGCCCCGCCGGCAGGTCGTCGCCCAGGTACGGAGTGTGATCCAGAAACGCCGAGACGTAGCGGTCCTCCGCCAGTCCCTCGAAAAGCCCCGTAGTCGAGGCCACCGAGACCGCCGAGAAGATGCTGCGAAAGCGCGCCGAAAGCACCGCCCCGATGGCCCCCAGCAGCCGCAGTTGTTCTTCCGTAAAGGGACGGCCGTCGCAGGAGCAGTGGTACCGCCCCCCCATCCATTCCAGGTCCACTCCGCCATCCGTGCGGCTGTGGAAGACCAGCGTGGGGTTCGCGTCCTGCGCCTTGCCATCCGTCACCATCGAGGCGTCCGGAAAGAAATAGCGCACCCCCCGTTCGAAGAATCCGCGGTACAGGATATTGACGATCTCCGGGACTTCAGGCATCCAGGCCCTTCCGCAGCGCCCGGAGATCGATTCCCAGCGCCTGGCACTTCTTGTAGAGATGGCTCCGCTCCAGGCCCAGCGCCTTGGCGGTTTTGGTCATGCTCTGGGTGTGGCGCTTCAGCTCCGCCAGAATCTGCTCGCGCTCGAAGGAGTCGGTGCGCTGCGCCAGCGTGCCCGCGGCCTGCGGCGCGGCGCCGCCCTGCGCATCGGGGATCCCCTGGGGCAGCGCCAGCCTCACGGCCGCGCGATCCACCGGGCCATCCGCCAGCAGCAGCAGCCGCTCCACCACGTTGCGCAGCTCGCGCACATTGCCCGGCCAGGCGTACCGCTGCAGCTCCTGGATCGCGTCGGGTTCGAAGGGCTTGGCCTTCCACCCGTTCTGCTCCGTCACCTGCGCCGCGAAATGCGCCACCAGCGCCGGAATATCCTCGGCGCGCTCGCGCAGGGCGGGCAGCACCAGCGGAAATACATAAATACGATGGTAGAGATCCTGCCGGAAGGCGCCCTTCTTCACCAGTTCGTCCAGGTTGCGGTGCGTGGCCACGATCACCCGTACGTCCACCGGGATGGCGCGGTCGCCGCCCACCCGCTCCACCTGCCGCTCCTCCAGAACGCGCAGCAGCTTGGCCTGCATCACCAGCGGCATGTCGCCGATTTCGTCCAGGAACAGGGTGCCGTGATGCGCCTGCTCGAACTTGCCGATGTGCCGCGCAGCCGCCCCGGTGAACGATCCCTTCTCGTGCCCGAACAGTTCCGATTCGATCAGCTCTCCCGGCACCGCCGCGCAATTGAGCGTGACGAACGGCCCGCCGTGCCGCCCGCTGCGATCGTGAAAGGCCCGCGCGATCAGCTCCTTCCCCGTGCCCGTCTCGCCCAGGATGCAGACCCGCGCCTCGCTGGCCGCCACGCGGTCCACCTGCGCCATCACGCGGCGCATGGCCTCGCCCGAGTGTACGATCTCGTGCTTCCCCACGCGCTGCCGCAGTTCCCGGTTCTCGTCCTCGAGCCGCTTCAGCTTGAGGACGTTGTCCACGGTGAGCAGCAGCTTGTCGGTGGAAAGCGGCTTCTCCAGAAAATCGATCGCGCCCAGCCGCGTGGCGCGCACCGCCATCTCGATATTGGCCTGCCCGGAAATCATCACCACCGGGAGCGCGATGCCCAGGTTGCGCAGATCCTGCAGCAGCGCCAGCCCGTCCTTGCCGGGCATCACCACATCCGACAGCATCATGTCGAACGGCTGCGACTTCACCAGGTCCAGGGCGCGCCCGGCATTGTCGCATACCGTGGCCTCGTGGCCGGCCAGGCGGAAGGCTCGCGCCAGGGAGGCCAGGGTGTTCGCGTCGTCGTCGACTATCAGAAGGTGTGCCAAGTTAGAGGGTACTAAATTTGGGGGGCCGAGCACGGTTGGTTGTGGCCTGCCACCCGGTTTCCCCGAGGCGGACCGTGCGCGGAGCGAACAGACCACTGTTGCCGGATTGGTTCGTGGGTCAGCCAGGCTTCTTCTTGTTCACCGCATCGTTCGGACCCGCCCAACCGCTGATTTGCAGGTTGTACCCGTCCGGATCGCTGACATGGAAACTGGAATAGTTGTCGCCGCCGCCGGTGTCGGGGCGCGAAGTCGCCGTCAGCAGCTTACGGCGCAGCAGTTCGTCCTTAACCTGATCGGTGTCCCAGTTGTAAACCCGGTAGGCGATGTGGTCCACCAGGGACGTGGGAACCGGGCGGCCGCCCGACGCTTCAGCCGCCGCGGCCGGAGGCGTTCCAGCGGGTGCGCCGTTGGCGCCCTGTGGCCGGAAACGATTGCGCGCCAGAAGAATCGAGTTGCCGAAACGGAGCTCGCATTGATTGCGGCCGTTGTCCTTCGCCACTTCCATGCCCATCAGGTCCGCGTAGAAGTCTCGCGTCGCGCGGTAGTCCTTCACTTGATACGAAATGTGGTCCAGTTCGACCGTCTTGAATGCCGTTCCGTGCGCCGATGCGGCCGGCGGCGCACTTGGCGAATCCTGCGCGATTGCGGACGCTGCGGTCGCGGCCAGCGCCAGGCTCTCGATGAGCTGCCGCCGGTTCATGAACCCACCCTCGAAATCCTGCAGCAGCTTGGCGATGATGTGTTTCATAGTTGGGCATTATACACCCAGTGCCCAAGTTCACCGCGGCTGATAGGGAGCGGGTTCAATTCGGGAACGTCACGCTCACCGTGGTAATCACCACGCAGGGTGTTTCGTTAAAGAGAGTCGGCTTGTAGACCCACTGTTTGACTGCGTCGGCCGCCGCCGCTGCCAGCAGCGGGTGCCCTTCCTTCGGATCGACGGTCTGGACGTGTCCATCCTGCCCGATGGTCACTTCGAGGGTCACTGTGCCTTCGATTCCCGCGTCCTTCGCCTGTTGGGGATAGACCGGGTCGACCTTGGAGACCAGTTTCGCCGCCTGGACTTGGCCGCCGATCCTGATTGTGGCACCCGCGCTGCTTTTGCGAGGCGTGAGCAGGTTCACACCTATCGGCGGTTCCTGGCCTGTCAGCGTGAACGGCACGTCAATCTCCGTGCTTCCGGCAGTCGGGATCGGAGTGTAGACCCACTGCTTCACGGCCTCCAGGGCGGCAGGAACCAGCAGCGGATGGCCGCTGATCACCTCCATGTGCGTGATGTGGCCGTCGGTGCCGATCGTGCCCATTAACTTCACGACGCCCTGGATTCTCGCCTGCTGGGCCAACGGGGGATAGACTGGTTCCACCCTGCTGACCATTGGCGGCGCGGATGGAAGTGGCGGCGCGGCCGCAATGCTTTGGGGCGTGCTGAAGACAAAAGTGCGGTTGGTGCCACCGAGGACTCCGTTCTGCTGCGCCTGTGCCTGGGGCGGCAGCGTGAATGGAACATCCACCTCCAGCGTGCCTGCGGCCGGGATCGGACTGTAAACCCACTGCTTCACCGCCTCCATGGCCGCTTGAATCAGCAGCGGATGGCCCATGATTACCTCGATCTTGGTGACGTGCCCATCCGTACCGATGGTCGCCAGCAGCTTCGCGACTCCCTGCACACGCGCCTGCCGGGCCAGTGGCGGATAGACCGGATCCACCTTGTTAACCAGCGGCGGTGCGGAGGTGAGCGTCGGATTCGCAGGGACCGCCGCCGCGGGTCCGATGGTGCGCGGTGTGGATGACAAAATACCGGTGGACGTGGTCACAGTCACGTTTCGGCCCAGTCCTTTTGGCACCCCGAGTTCCTCCGCCTTCGACACCAGCCGGTTGCCTAGATCCACCACCGGGACCAGCATGGCGTGATCGTCCAGATTCAGGACACCCGGCTCCAGCGGCTTGCCCGGCTCCGGGCGCCGCGCCACATTCGCCAGCGCCGTGCCCGTGAAATGCAGCACCCACTGGTCGGTCGAGCTTTCGAGTTGCCCCTTCACGCGGCTGGCGAACGCGCCATTCAGACTCGGGAAGCGGGGATCGCCCGACTCTCCCAGGACGGCCGTGGCATAAAGCTTTCCCAGTTTCTGCGCCCACGTGATGTTGACCATGGGCTCCATCCCGCGCGCCGCCAGCAGCAGCCGCTCGGCTTCGTCCGGATCGCCGCCGGGTTGCGACAGAAACTCGGCCGCGTTGGCCAGCACGTGCGTGTCGGTGGAGTGGGCCGCGGCCTGCTGCTTCCACAGCGCCACGGCGCGCGCGAAATCGGCGGCATCGTTGAAAGCCGTGGTGCTCGGCATGATCCCCCGCGACGTGAATGCCGCCTGGTTCGATTCCGGATGGTTCGCGATCAGCCAGAACATGTGGCTCAGGCGCGGCTCGCGCGTGCCGTTGGCGAAGTAATACAGAACCAGTTGCGTACGCGTGTCCAGGTCGTGGGGATTAGTGGCCAGGTACTGCTCCATGGTGCTGACATCCCCAGGTGTGAGCTGCTTCCGGCCCTTGATCAACTCTGCAATCGCCGGCGGCGTCACCACCGCCTGCTGCGCCCTGGCCGGCGCCAATTGCAGCACCGACGCCACATAGATCACAGGCAGACTGGCGGCGATCAGCGCCACCCATCGGGACCGTGTCAGCCCTCTTGGAATCTGCCTCGTCTCATCCAGAATCCGCTCGATTCTTCTGCGCACTTCCGTCACGTTTGCCATCGCCATCGCCTCCCAAACCAGACGGCCCTCGCCGGTTTTCACCGCCGCGGCCATATCCAATAACGCCTGCGCGTACGGCTCCGTCGCCACCAGCATCAGCGCCGCATCGTCGCACGCCTGCTCCGCCAGGAACGCCAGATGGCGCTCCAGCCACCACGCCAGCGGATGGAACCAGAAGATCGACCGGTTCAGCCCCGCCAGCACCGCAATCGCCCAATCCGCGCGCCGCACGTGCGTCCGCTCGTGCGCCAGCACGGCCTGCAGCTTGGCATCCTCCCACTGTTCCCATCCGGCCGGCAGCAGAATCCTGGGACGCAGCCAACCGAGGGTCAGCGGGACCGAGATCCAGCTCGATTCGTACAAGTCGGTGGCCCCCGATTGCAAGAAATGCCGCTCGATCCGCCGGCTCGCCCGCACCAGTCGCCGGGTGAACAGGTACCCGAAAGCCAGCCGCACCAGCAAGGCCACGAGGCCCGCCAGGTACAAGGCCGCCAACGCTTGCGGCCAGGTGGGCCAAGGGCGCTGCACCGGGGTCCGCGGCACAATGGGCGCCCCCTGGCTCGGCGCAGAGACCGGCAGCGCGAGGCCGACGACGGCCGCGGGCTCTGCCGGTGCTCGCAGCACGGGCAACGGAAGCGGCGGCAGGAGCGGCTCCAACGCCGCCATTGNNGCGACCACCACGGTCCACACCGCGTGCCGCACCGCGGCGGCCTGAACGCGCAACACCGCGAGCGCCGCCCACGCCAATCCCGCCAGACCCAGCGAGCGCACCGCTACGCTCGCCAGGTGCCAAAGAAAGTTCGAGCTGAATTCCATTTCACTTCACCTCATTCCACATCCCTTCGGGGACGGACTTTCCGCTGCGCGATCCTCTGCGCCAGCCGCTGCAACTCCCGCTCGTCCACCACGTCGTTGGCCACCATGCCGACCAGCAACTGTTCCACCGACCCGCCGCAGAACCGTTCGATGATCTGCCGCACGGCTTTCGCCGCGACATTCTCGGGCGCCACCATCCCGCTGTACACGTTGGTGCGGCCTTCCACCCGGTGCTTGACATAGCCTTTCTCTTCGAGCCGTTTCAAGATGGTGCGCACCGTCGATTCTTTCATCGGGTGCCGCTCCGCCAGCGAAGTGCGGACTTCCTCGGCCATGACGGAACCGCGTTGCCAGACGATCTCCATGACGAGGTGTTCCAGTTCGCTGAGGGGCTTGCGAGGTTTTCGAGCGCTAAACATTGTAGCGCTACGAAATGTAGCGCAATTTGGGAGCGATGTCAAGGGGGATTTTCGGGAAGCCTCGCCCCGCCCCACCGCCGTCCATCGCACAACCCGGTCCCGGCGCCGGTAACGCCCTGGCCCGGAGGGCACCCCTTGCCGCCGGCCTTTACACACATTTACGCTGCTGCCGCAACCAACCGCCGTCGCAAAGAACCCCCACGACGCCCGCCAGTTTCTCAAGCAGATTCCGAATCAAGACAGAGTCCTGCAGGCTCTCAACCGCCTGACCTTTGGCCCGCGCCCCGGCGATGTCGAGCACGTCCGCGCCATGGGACTCAAGAAGTGGATCGACCTCCAACTGCATCCCGGCCGCATTCCCGAGAATCCCGTCCTCACCGCCAAGCTCAAAACCCTCGACACCCTCGCCATGTCCAGCACGGACCTGGTGCGAAACTATCCCACTCCGCAGATGGTGCGCCAGATGGTCGCGGGACAGGTGCCGTTCCCTTCCGATCCCGGCCGCCGCATGCTCATCGAGAAACTGGTCGCTAAGGCCGAACGCAAGCAGGGCCAGGCAGACCAGCCCAATCCGGACGCACCTGCGGCTCAAGAACTCTCGATCCTCCTCACCCGCGAGCAGATCCGCGCGTTGCGCACCGGCACACCGCAACAACGGCTCCCGGCGTTCCAGGAGCTGCCTGCCGATAAGCAGGATGATGTGATCGGCGCATTGCCCGCCGGTGTGCGCCAGGGGCTCTTCCAGGTCGCCCCGCCCGAGTTGCGCCGCAAGATCGAAATGGCCAATGGCCCGCAGCAGTTGGTGGCGCGCGATCTCATGGAGGGCAAGCTGCTCCGCGCCATCTACAGCGACCGCCAGCTCGATGAAGTCCTCGCCGATTTCTGGTTCAACCACTTCAACATCTACCTCGACAAGGGCGCCGACCACTACCTGGTGACCGAATACGAGCGCGAGGTCATCCGCCCGCACGTGCTCGGCAAATTCCGCGACCTGCTGGAAGCCACCGCCAAGAGCCCGGCCATGCTGTTCTACCTCGACAACTGGCAATCCGTCGGACCCGACGCGCCTCAGCCGCGCGGCCAGGGCAACAAGGCCCGCCGCGGTCTCAACGAGAACTACGGCCGCGAGCTGCTCGAGCTGCACACCCTCGGCGTGGATGGCGGCTACACGCAGAAGGACGTCACCGAAGTCGCGCGCTGCTTCACCGGCTGGACCATCAACCAGCCGCAGCGCGGCGGCGCGTTCCAATTCAACCCGCGCCTGCACGACAAGGGTGAGAAGGTGGTGCTCGGCACGATCATCCCCGCCGGCGGCGGCATGGAGGATGGCGAGAAGGTGCTGGACATCGTGGCCCGCCATCCCGCCACCGCGCACTTCATTTCCACCAGGCTGGCGCAGCGTTTCGTGGCCGACGACCCGCCCGCCGCCCTCGTGAACCGCATGGCGCAGACCTTCCTCAAGACCGATGGCGACCTGCGCGAGGTCATGAAGACCATGCTCGATTCGAAAGAGTTCTGGTCGGTGGGCGCCTACCGCTCCAAGATGAAATCGCCGCTCGAAATGGTGGCCAGCGCCGTGCGCGCGGTCAATGGCGATGTGGATTTCGCTTTCGCGCTGGCCAACCAGGTGGCCCAGCTCGGCCAGCCGCTCTACCGCAAGCAGGAGCCCACCGGGTATTCCAACTCCAGCCAGGAGTGGATGAACTCGGCCGGCCTTCTGGCCCGCATGAATTTTGCCTTGCAACTGGCCAACGGCAAGGTGCCGGGCGTGAAAGTGGAGACGGAGGAGTCCGGCACTACCCTGGGCTCCCCGGAGTTTCAGAAGAGATAGCAATTCTATGACTACCCGCCGCATCTTTCTCCGCAATTCGGCACTGGCCATGGTCGGTGTCGGCAGCGCGCCCTTGTGGCTCGAGCGCGCCCTGTACGCCACCGATGCGCCATCACCGCGCAAAAAGATTCTGGTCGCGATTTTCCAGCGCGGCGCCGCCGATGGCCTGAACGTCGTCGTGCCGCACGGCGAGAAGGCCTACTACGATCTGCGCCCCACCATCTCCGTCCCCCGCCCCTCCGCCGGCAGCGGCAAGCGCGAAGACGCGGCCATCGATCTCGACGGATTCTTCGGCTTCCATCCCTCGCTCGCGCCGCTCAAGCCCCTGTTCGATCAGCGGCACCTCGCCATCGTCGATGCCGTCGGCTCGCCCGATCCCACGCGCTCGCACTTCGATGCGCAGGACTACATGGAGTCGGGAACCCCCGGCATCAAAGCCACCCACGATGGCTGGATGAACCGCGCGCTGCCCAAGCCCGCAGGCAAAGTCTCGCCGGTCCGCGCCGTGTCTCTGGGTCCGACGCTCGCGCGCTCCATGGCCGGCCCCAATCCGGCCATCGCGCTGCAGAGCATCGCCGGATTCCAGGTGCGCAATCCCGAAGCCGCCAAGCAGTTCCGCGACATGTACCTGGGCAGCAAGGATCCCTTGATGCGTGCCGCCGGCCAGGAGACCTTCGAAGCCGTTTCGATGCTCGAAAGCGTCCAGAGCCAGCCCTACTCGCCGGCGGCCGGCGCGCAGTATCCCCGCGGGCGCCTGGGCGACAGCCTCCGCCAGATCGCGCAACTGATCAAGTCGGACGTGGGCATGGAGATGGCCTTCGCCGACGTCGGCGGCTGGGACCATCACGTCAACGAGCTGGGACAGAAGGCGTCGGAAGGCCAGCTTGCCGTCCTGCTGCGCGACTACGGCCAGGCGCTCAGCGCCTTCTGGCAGGATATGGGCGACCGCATGTCCGACGTGGTGCTGGTCACCATGTCGGAGTTCGGACGCACCGCGCACGAGAACGGCAATCGCGGCACCGATCACGGCCACGCCAACTGCATGTTCGTGATGGGCGGCCCGGTCAAAGGCGGCAAGGTCTACGGCCGCTGGCCCGGCCTCGAAAAAGAGCAGCTCTATGAAGGCCGCGACCTGGCGCTCACCACGGATTTCCGCGACGTCCTCGGCGAGCTGGTGTCGCACCACCTGGGCAACCCCACGCTGAAGAGCGTTTTCCCCGGGTATAATCCGAAGCCGCTGGGGCTGGTGTAACTGCAGATCGCGCCAAGACGGGAGATAATAGCTGCATGGCGATGGTTCCCACCGCGTTCATAAATACGGGCATGCTCGACCAGGCCGTTCAACGGGCCAAAGCGAAGCTCGGATCCGATGTCGTTAAGATCGGGTACGCCATAGGCGCGGATTCGACCGGCGATACCTCTATATTCTTTCGGATTCTCCTGTCTGATGCCGCGAGTCAGGAGTCTACGATTGGAGAAGCCACCAGCAGAATATCGGCGATATTGTTCGACGAGATACAGCCCTACGACAAATTGGGGTGTTCTCCCCTATTTCAGCTTTCGGAGCGCGTCCGAGCAGTCCCGCCACCCCGAGGCGGCATGGGAATAAGCCGTGGCCTATCACGCCCTGGGGCTGGTGTAACGCGCCCCTCCGCTTCACCACGGCGCACTTTGCGTCCGGCAAAGCCCTTAACTTGCGCTATGGTTATAGTTGGAGGGCCGAAATATGGTTGGGCCGAACGACATCCTGCCGCCGACCCTGGACGAGATCCAGTCCCGGCTCGCTCCGTTCTGCCAGCGTCACGGCGTCGCCCGGCTGGAAGTGTTCGGCTCCCTTGCGCGCGGCGAGCCGCATCCGGGCAGCGACATCGACCTGCTGGTTACTTTTCGACCTGGCGTGCATCTCGGATGGGATTTTTTCGATCTTCACCAGGAACTCGAAGCCATCCTAGGTTGCCCGGTCGATCTGCTCACGCGGCGTTCGGTCGAACACGATCAAAACGCCATTCGGCGCCGGTCAATCCTCGAATCGACCCGTGAAATCTATGCCGCCTAGGCAGGCCGCGTATCTGCTCGATATTCTCCGCTCCGTCGAAGCCATTCAAGCGTACATCGCCGGACAAACGCACGACGAGTTTCTTAAGGACGCCAAGACGCAGGACGCCGTTCTGCGCCGCTTCCTGGTGGCCGGGGAGGCGGCCGCGCGCCTGACCCCAGAGACGTGCGCCGAGTTTCCCGCCATCCCGTTCCCCAAGATCGTCGGCATGCGCAACCGCGTGGTTCACGACTACGGCAACGTCGATTTTGAGATCGTTTGGGAAACCGTGCAGACCCACCTGCCGCTGCTGCTCAAGGAGCTTCAGCAGTTCTTTGCCGAGCGAGGCGAGGCGTGACGGCGAACCGGCCCGCGCACCACCCGGGCAACCCCACTGGTGTAACCGCCCCCTCCGCACGCTATACTTTCCTATAGACCGTGCGGATGTGGCGAAATTGGCAGACGCGCTGGATTTAGGTTCCAGTTCCCGCGAGGGAGTGCAGGTTCAATTCCTGTCATCCGCACCATTCTGATCCTATTGGACTTGCGCCATGAGCAAGACTCGGCTTTTGGACAGTGACTGCAGTGGTTCTTGAAGTGGTTCTCACTTCACCCGCTTCAGTCTTCGCCCCACGTCCGGCCTTCCGGCGGCGGAAGTACTGCTCCAGCCTTTCGGCCGCGTTGGCGACGTCGCTTTCGTCGAGGGTGTTGTAGCGGTCGAAGATCGACCTGGTGCGGTGCCCGCTGATGTCCATCGGCACCGTGTCCTGAATCCCGGCGCGTTTCATGTTGCGAACCGCTGAGCATCGAGGGTCGTGGAATAGCAGGCCAGGGAACCCGGGTGAGAATAATCCTTCGTTCGATGCACTATTCCACTCATGCAAGGTTTTGTCGGATGGATGGGGACGGTGTTCTCTTGGTTACGGATTGGGATTACCATCACGCTGGCCGTTTGGATTCTCGCTGTCCTTCCAATGCTACTCTTCCGCAGGGCAAGGCCCATCGCAGCCTCCATCTTGATGCACTCCTCAATCTACACCGGCTTTACGTGTTGGTGGTACTCGTTTATCATCAGCTATAAAGTGTTAGGCGTCGTCGGGCTTGCAGGAGGTTTGCTGTTATGTGGCGTGGGCGTTGTCCCGCTCGCTATCTTCGGTGCAGCCAGACACGGTATATGGACTGTTTTTTGGAACCTGATTCTAGCCGTTGCCCTCGTGTTCGGTCCTCGCATATTGGCAGTTTTTGTAATGTATCGCCACGCTAAGAGAGAGGAAACTCGGGAAGCCCAAGCGCAGGCCGCACAACCGTACCTCTCTTTCGCGGACGATTGAAACAGTTGCTGGCGCTAGGGAAAGGAGTAGCCCGATGAACACTCAGCAAAAATTCGTTGTCTGGGGATGGGTCCTGATGGTCGTTGCGTCGGGCAACTTCCCGCCTTGGACTGGGCTATTCGGCGATCCCCCCGTCCCTTATGCGTATGGATGCTATCCGATTTTCTCGCCGCCTTTTGGCCCCTTCCACATCGACCTGTTCCGACTGGCGGTGGAGTGGATCGTTATTACAGCGGTCGGAGCGGCCCTTTACCTTGCATGGCCGACTCGGCCACGGAAAAGCTCAGCCTCAACCGGAAAGACGAAGGAGCCTCCCGACCACGCCGTGTTTGAGGCAATACCCGACGTGGGGCCGCAGGCATCACCGACTGAGGACTTTAGGGCAACCGCCGTTAATGGGGGAGGGGGTTCATCAAATGTCGCAACTGCAACAGAACTCGGATGCAGCCAACCGGATGCGCCCCACGTCGACGTTCACTTCCTCCAGCCGTATGGCGTCAGAGGTTGGCTCCTCTGGTGCGCGGTATCGCTTGCGTTGAGCTCGCTCTACTTTGTCGCGACCGTCATTAACGAACGCGACAGTCTAGCAGGCGTTACCGTGCCGGGGCTTGAGTCTATTGTTCTAGCAGAAACGGTTGCCTACGTAGTTCTTGCTGCCATAAGCCTTACAGCGTCGGTGCTGATCTTTGTGAAAGCCCGCATGTCTTTGTTGGTTACGCAAACATTTCTCATTCTCCAGCTAATCGTGCCCGTAACGCTTGCTGGCCTAACTTCGAGCAGCGGTGAATTGATCGAAACGACCAAGGGTGTTCTTGTTGGTTCCTACGTGCAGGGGGCGACCAGGGCAGCAATCGTCTCCGCTGTTTGGCTGCTGTATCTAGTACGCTCAAAGCGTGTTCACAACACGCTCCGAGTACGTCCAATTCGAATAGTGCCTTCCCGGGGCGCGGAAGCACTCTGTAGCTAGCTACTGACCCACATCAAGGAGCCAGGAATGGCGCAGAATCCGCTTGGTTATCCGGGGCCACCAGAGCGATGAATCGTGGCGCTTCGGATCTACCGCCGAAAGGATAACCACCACCATGAACGAAGAAACTAACGCCACGGCCGTCGAAAAGCTCATGAAGGCCACCAACCTCACCGCCAGCGCCGCCCTGCCAGAGGTTAAGATGGCCAACGCCAAAGCGACGGCCACTGTTGCGCAACAGGGCGCCTAGGTTGCGCCGGAGAAGGGAAGAACGCCAGCCGCAAAAGGGGCGCGCCCAAAGCCAACAGGGGCGGGAAGGGAGCAACCGCACCGGCCTCGAAGAAATCCGCCTACAAGGGCGCCAGACCAGCCGCCACCGAGAAGTGCGCCACCGACCCCCGCGATGGCAGCAAGAATCAGGTGATCCTGGACCAACTGCGCCGCAAGCAGGGCGCCACGCTTGCCGAGATCGCCATGGCCACCACCTAAAGGGGGAGTCGGGCGATCCCTCGGCATCGTCAATGGCGCCAGCCATGGGAACCAGTCGAAAGCAACCGCCAGCCCCGGAACGGGGGCGGAAAGAACGCGCCCCGATCCTGTTAGTGCGCACCCGCACCTTCTCGACTTAGAGACCCCCGCGTCGCCGGTATATACTGGCTCCTTAAGGTCAAAATCCTATGAGCGGTATCCCCACCAAAATCAGTGTCCGCGCAATCGCGCGCGACGGCAAGTTTCTCGGCGATGATATCGGAGGCGCGCTGATTACCGTCCGCGACGCCCTGACTAAGGAACTGCTCGCCCATGGAGTCACTACAGGAACATCCGGCCCCAACGAGCCGGTTGGTGTCATGTGTGTGAGCTTGCGCAGAGGGCAGCCTCTTCCCACTACCGGCGCTTCCGTCTTCAACGTCTGCCTCGATCTCGACCAGCCACGCTGCATCGAAGTGACTGCCTATGGGCCGCTCGGTGCGCGCCAATCCGCCAACACGGTCTCCGCCACGCAGTGGATCTATCCCGGCAAAGACGTCGTGGAAGGCAACGGATTCCTGCTCGAAATACCCGGCCTGATCGTGCAGATCGTCGATCCCCCCACTCACTTCGCGCCGGCAGTCCTCCCGCAGTTGCACATCCGCGCGAACGTGGCCATGATGTGCGGCTGCCCGATTTCGCCCAAAACTGGAAAAGCGAAATTCTGCCCCGGCCTGCCCGGCAAGGACCAGCCTTGGCTGCCCGAAGAGTTCGAGGTCAAAGCCATCATCCGGTCCGCCGGCATGGACCCGGTCGAGATTCCGTTGGTGTTCACCGAACTTCCGCCTGGCAATCCACCGGGCCAGTTCACCGCGACCTGGACCCCTCCCGCGGCCGGCGGCATCTTCGCCATCACGGTCTATGCCTACCAGGCATCCACCGGGAATACCGGTGTCGACCTGGCAACCGTGGTCGCCCCGCCCGCCTGATGGCTACTCCCGCAGACCGTACACGAACAGCGCATGACCCGCGGCGATGGCCACGTACTGCTTGCCGTCCACCTCGTAAGTGATCGGCGCCGCCGAAACTTGGCCCCCCACGCTGGCCTTCCACAGCAGCGCTCCCGTGCGCGCGTCCAGAGCCTGAAAATAGCCTTCCCGCCCGCCCGTGAACAGCAGGTCCGAAGCCGTCGTCAGAATGCCCGAGTCAGTCACATCGGTCATCTCGAATTTCCACTTCCTCTGCCCCGTGACGATGTCCAGCGCCAGCACCGCGCCATGCCCCGCCGCTTCCGTCGCCGTATTGATCGGAAAGCCTCGTATCGATGGAACGGGCGAGCGCGGAATCGGCGACAGGGGCCGCCCTCCCATGAAGCGCCGGCCGGCCTGGTACTCGTTCTCCTCGGGCGCGAACAAGGTGGCATAGTCTTCCCACGCCGAAACATAGAAGAGTCCCGTCCGCGGGCTGTAGGATGGCGAGTACCAGTTGGTCCCGCCCTGTACGCCGGGATAGACCGGCGCTTCTGGCGGCTGCGGCGTGGCCACGGGCTTGCCGCTGTCGTCCAGGCCGCTGGCCCAGTTCACCTTCACGAAGGGGTGTCCCGACAGGAACTGGCCGTTGGTCCGGTCGAGCGCGTAGAAGAAGCCGTTGCGATTCGCCCATAACAACAGCTTGCGCATTCTTCCGCCCCACGTGGCGTCCGCCAGCACCGGGATCTGCACCGAATCGTAATCGTAGGGATCGTTCGGGCTGAACTGGAAATACCATTTCAGCTTGCCGGTATCGGCATCCAGCGCGACCGCCGAATCGGCATAGAGATTGGCGCCCTTGCGCTGCGCAGGATTCCAATCCGGTCCCGGATTGCCGATCCCCCAGTAAGTGAGATTAAGCTCGGGGTCGAACGAGCCCGTGACCCAGATGGGAGCGCCCCCGTGCGCCCAGGAATCGTCCGCCGGCCAGGTGTCGTGCCCGGGCTCTCCAGGTCCGGGGATGGTGTAGAACCGCCACGCCTCCTTGCCGCTCTTCGCGTCGTACGCGGCCACGAATCCGCGAATCCCGTACTCACCCCCGGCGACCCCCACCAGCACCTTGTCCTTGACCACCAGCGGCGCCAGCGTCATGGTGTAGCCGGCGTTGTAATCGGCGACCTTGGTGTTCCACAGCGGCTTTCCGCTCTTGGCATCGATGGCGATCAGCCGCGCGTCCAGCGTGGCCAGGAACAGCGTATCGCCTAGAATCGCCAGGCCGCGGTTCACCGATCCGCAGCATGGCGTGGACCCGGGTGCGGGCCTGTACTGGTAGATCCAGAAAGCGCGCCCGGTTCTGGCGTCGATGGCGATGACATCGTTGGGCGGCTGCGTCACATAAAGGATGCCATCTACCGCCAGGGGCGTGGCCTCGAGTTTCTGCAGCGATTCCACTTGGAACACCCACTTCTGCTCCAGGGTCTTCACGTTCCCGGGCGTGATCTGGCTCAGCGCGCTGTAGCGCTGGCTCATATAGCTGCCCGAGTAAGTCAGCCAGTTTCGCGGCTCCTGCGAGGCATGGAGCAGGCGGTCGTAAGAAACCTGCGCCGGGAGTGAACCGGCGACCAGAGACAACACTAACAGCGCCCTCGGTGACATGCTCAGTTCACTCCTTTCAGGGTCAGAAGATACGCCAGCACATCCGCCAGTTCCGCCGCACTGAGTTTGTCTTTGTAAGACGGCATGGCCGACGTCTTGAGCACCGCGTACTCCCGCAGATCTGCCTTATTCAGCGACACCAGGTGATCCCCGGCATCCATAAGCTGCACCGAGTACGTGTCCTCATTGAGCCGCCGCCCGGTGATCGCCTTCCCGTCGCGGGTCACGGCACGCACCGAGCGGTTGATCGGCAACATCGACGCGGTGGGGTCGAGCAGCGATTTTTCGAGCAAGTCCGCCGAACGCACTGCGCCGATCTCGCTCAAATCCGGACCGAATCGCGAGCCCCGCGCGCCGACCCGATGGCAACCCGCGCACCCGCCC